>JAVVDT010000167.1:0-5293 GCA_032250875.1 Desulfuromonadales bacterium
CGGGGTAGAAACTCCCTGCACCTCTCAAAAACCCCATGTCGGACCCTCAATGGTCTGCCCAGAACCTCTTTCTGTGCAGGAAGGCACCGGTGCGCCCAACGTGCGAAAATGAGGTAACTTGGCAGGAAATCCGAGGGTATTTTTACTAGCATTTGCCCTCTTGGCGCCGTCAAGGGGCTCGCTAGGCCCCATTGGCAGGTTCATTTCTCCCCCACCGAGGCCATCGACCCCACCTACCTGAAAACCAATCCCCTATATTGAAAGATCGTGCCCAAATTCAGGCTTCTTGAACAATGGATTGAGACGACGCCTTCGGGTCGTATCAATCCTTATTGGTTTAATGTTGTCAGGCAAATTTTCTTTGCAGATCAAAATGCTTATGTTAGTCTGAGCGACTCTAAAAAACTTCACCTCAGGGAGATATCAGGGTATGGCCCAGGTTATCGCGATCGCCAATCAAAAAGGCGGCGTCGGCAAGACCACGACAGCGGTAAACCTTGCCGCTTCTCTGGCTGTAGCTGAAAAGCGTACCCTGCTGGTCGATTTAGATCCCCAGGCCAACTCCACCAGTGGTGTTGGTGTCGATCCGAACCGCATGAAGCAGACAGTCTATCATGCCTTGCTTGGTACCGCCCCGGTTAGCGCCATCCGTCAGTCGACGAGTCTCGACCCTCTTCATCTCTTACCAGCCAATCCCGATCTGATCGGTGCAGAAGTTGAATTGATTTCAGCGCTGGCGCGTGAGAACAAGTTAAAAACGGCTTTGTCTGAAGTTGCAGATGAGTATGACTATATCCTGATCGACTGTCCTCCTTCGCTTGGCCTGTTGACCATTAACGCTCTGACCGCAGCTAACAGTGTGTTGATTCCTTTGCAGTGCGAATATTATGCAATGGAAGGCTTGAGCCAGTTGATCAATACGATACGTCTGATCCAACGGGAATTAAACCCGGGTTTGATGATTCACGGAATCTTGCTGACGATGTTTGATGCCCGTAATAACTTGTCCCACCAAGTCAGAGATGAAATACGCAAACATTTCACCAATCAGGTTTTCGAAACCATGATACCACGCAATGTGCGCTTATCTGAAGCGCCCAGCCACGGTTTGCCGGTCTTGCTTTACGATATCTCTTCTCGGGGAGCAACGGCTTATTTAGATTTGGCGCGTGAAATCATTTGCATGGAGTAGCAAGCAGAATGGCCAAGCTTCCCGCACTAGGTAAGGGTATTGGTGCCCTCTTGACCTCAGCGTCCCAAGACGGTCGTCACAAGTATTTCGTCTGTCCGGTCGAAGAACTCAAGCCTCATCATCAGCAACCACGTAAAACCTTTAATGACGCCAAAATGGCGGAACTGGTTGCCTCGATCCGCGAAAAAGGCGTGATCCAGCCTTTGGTTGTTCGCCACACGGGAGATCATTACCAGATTATTGCCGGAGAGAGGCGCTGGCGGGCTGCACAAAAGGCGGGCCTCAAAGAAATTCCGGTTGTTATTCAGGACGTGTCCGAAGACTGGGCTCTGGAAATGGCCCTGATTGAAAATATTCAGCGTGAAGACCTGAATCCGATTGAAGAAGCCGAAGCCTACCGCTATCTGATGAGCACCTTCGACCTGTCGCAAGATGAAGTCGCCCGACGGGTTGGTCGTGAGCGGCCTACAGTTGCCAATGCCTTGCGTCTACTCCGCCTGCCGGCGGCAATTCAGCAGGATGTGATTACAGGGCAACTGACCATGGGGCATGCCCGGGCTCTGCTGGCACTGGAAAATGCCGCACGCATCAAGGATGCCCGTGATCAGGTTGTCAAAAAGCAATTTTCCGTTCGCCAGACCGAAGCTCTGGTCAAAAAACTCAAGGGCGGCGAAGCAAAGACTCCACGCAAAAAACCACTTGATCCTGAACTGGCGGATTTGTCAGCTCGCCTGCAACGTTGTCTTGGTACCAAAGTGACGATTCAACCTCAAGCACGTGGCGGTAAAGGCGGCAAGATAGAAATCAATTATTACTCCCCGGAAGAGTTTGAGCGCCTGCTGGATATCTTCGAGGGGAGATAAAAAACCATTTATTTCATTATGTTAACTAAATAAAAATCTAGGAATACAAGCATGTTCAACAAGAGGGAAAAAAGACCCATGCGTAAAGAAACCCCGATTGAAAAGAGCGAAATTAAAGCTTTCCTCGGCCCCGGCAGCCAGTTTGAAGGAAAACTGGTATTCAACGAGATTGTTCGTCTTGACGGTGCTTTTCGTGGTGAAGTGACCTCACATGACACACTCATTGTCGGCGAGAGCGCTGACGTCCAGGCTGATGTGCACGTTGGCACTTTGATTATGAGTGGACGTTTCAAGGGCAATATCAAGGCCAAGACACGAGTTGAGCTAAGATCTCCGGCGAAGGTGGAGGGCACAATAGAGACGCCCGCATTGTCTGTTGAGGATGGTGTCACTTTGAACGGTACGATTACAATGACCCTCAGTGAAAATATGTCTGATGACAAGCCTGTTGAACTCAGTATTAAAAAGTAGTCTCAGAACGATTCTATCCGGCGGCAACTAGCCTGCTTATCGCCCTGGATTTTGCGAAAAGAGCCTTGACACAGCCGAAATGCTGTGGTAGTTGTCTCCTGCTTTTTCCCGCAGTTGAAGCATTCCAGGCTCTTTAAAGATGTATACAGTATACTCTGTGTACCGATGTAATATGAACGAAAATGAGGTGAGACGGTGATCAAGCTTGATTGGACACTGCTCCTGCAGTTTGTCAATTTCATGATTCTGATGGCGGTGCTTAACGCACTGCTTTTCAAGCCGCTGCGGGCTGCTTTGCACGCACGCAAAGAAGCCATTGCAGGTTCCAGGGCTAAGGTGCAGGACATTGACGAGCAGGTACAGGCTCAAATTGCCCGCTACGAAGCCCAGCTTCAGGACGCCCGGCTACGTGGAGGTCTCGTACGTGCATCGCTTCGCAAGACCGCCCAAGCGGAAGAGGCTAAAATTCTTGGTGAAGCGAACCAGGCTTCTGCAGAGAAACTGCAGAACATAAAGGCACAGATTCAAGCGGAGGCAGGTGTTGCTCGACAGGCCCTGCGTAATGAAACCGAGGCCCTGGCCAAAAACATTGCCGGCAAGGTGCTCGGGAGGGCGGTCTGATGACGCAATTCAAGCTAAGCGTTCAACCTGTATGCTGCAGATTTTTAGTGCTTGTGGCCCTATTGCTGGTTCCCGTCGTAGCATTCGCGGCTACAGACGGCGGTCATGCCGACAGTGGTGTTATCCTCAAGGATTTTCTCTATCGTTCTTTTAATTTTATCCTGATGGTCGGTCTGCTCGCCTATTTTGTGACCAAACCGATTCGCAAGGGGCTCAAAGGGCGGCGCGAAGAAATAGCAAAAACTCTTGCCGATGCGCAGGCTGCGAAAGAAGCAGCTGAAGCCAAATATCACGAATACCGCGAAAAACTTGCCAGGGCAACAGAAGAGATAGCAAGCATCACCGATGCAATTCAGCGGGAAGGCGAACTGGAACGGGACAAAATTATTGGTGCCGCTAGAGAGATGGCGCAAAAAATAGAAAAAGAAGCCGACAAAAAAGCCTTTAGCGTGGTTGCCAAGGCGCGCATCGAATTGCGCGAAGAAGCGGCACGTCTGGCAGTGGAACTTGCAGAAGATATGCTCAAAAAGCAGGTCTCTGCCGACGACCAGAAGCGTCTGGTTGACGAATATTTACAAAAAGTGGGAGAACTTCATTGAGTGTCAATGCCCTTAGCCGACGCTACGCCAAGGCATTGGTTGAACTCGGCGTGGAACAAAAGGCTGTAGCGGCCTACGGCGACGAGTTGGCCAAGGTCAAAGAACTTCTGTCACAGGAAGAGTTGTTGTGCCTGTTGCTCGACAGCCCGACTCTGCTTCTGGAAAAGAAAGAAGCCCTGTTGGCGGATCTCTGCAAGCTGCTTGAGTTGTCGGAAGGCATGGGCAAGTTTCTCGGCCTGCTCCTGAGTAAAGGGCGACTCTGCTACCTCGGACAGATTGAAGAAAATTATCAACGCCAGGCGGACGATCTGTCCGGTATCCTGAGAGCTAAAATAACTGCTGCCAGCGAACTGGACGATCTCCAGCAGCAGGCGATCGCCCTCAGTCTGGAAAAACAAACAGGCAAGCAGGTTGCCGTGAGTGTTGAGGTCGACATCAGCCTGATTGGCGGTTTACAGGCTGAAATCGGTGGCCGCCTTTTCGACGGCAGTGTCAAAACTCAACTTAAACGAATCGAAGAATCCTTAACGAGAGGGTGATGAGGTCGTAACAATGCAAATCAGAGCAGAAGAAATCAGTGCAATTATCAAGAAGCAGATCGAAAACTTCGGCCGTGAAGTCGAGGTCAGTGAAACCGGAACCATCATTTCCATTGGTGACGGTATCGCCCGTATCCATGGTTTGGACAAGGCGATGGCCGGTGAGTTGCTGGAATTTCCAGGCAACACCATGGGCATGGTTTTGAACCTTGAAGATGACAACGTCGGTGCCTCGATCCTTGGTGATTCCGAGCACATCAAGGAAGGGGATACGGTCAAACGAACCGAACGCATTGTGCAGGTTCCGGTCGGCGATGCGCTGATTGGCCGCGTGGTCAACGGTATCGGTATTCCGATTGATGGTCAGGGCCCGATTATAACCGAGACTTACAGCAAGGTTGAAGTCAAGGCTCCCGGTATTGTTGAGCGTAAATCGGTTCATGAGCCGATGCAGACGGGTCTCAAGGCGATCGATTCCATGGTGCCGATTGGCCGTGGCCAGCGAGAGCTGATCATTGGTGACCGTCAGACCGGCAAGACCGCGGTTGCGATTGATGCCATCATCAATCAAAAAGGTCAGAACATGATCTGCATTTATGTCGCCATCGGCCAGAAGCGCTCGACGGTGGCACAGGTTGTTGACAGGCTTAAGAAGACCGGCGCCATGGATTACACCATCGTCGTGTCCGCTTCTGCATCCGAGCCGGCGCCGCTGCAGTTTATCTCTCCCTACACCGGTGTGACCATGGGCGAATACTTCCGTGATAACGGCAAGCATGCCCTGATCATCTACGATGACCTTTCCAAGCAGGCCGTTGCCTATCGTCAGCTGTCTCTGCTGCTGCGTCGTCCGCCGGGCCGTGAAGCTTACCCCGGTGACGTTTTCTATCTGCATAGCCGTTTGCTTGAGCGTGCGTGCAAGCTTAACGATGCTGAAGGTGCAGGATCTCTGACCGCGCTGCCGATCATTGAGACCCAGGCCGGGGACGTTTCTGCTTATATCCCGAC
>JAVVDT010000168.1:0-5260 GCA_032250875.1 Desulfuromonadales bacterium
CTGATTTTACCTTGAAGACCTCATAGAAGGAACGACTGACGGAGACGACCCTGAGATCTTGATCCAGGGCGATTAAGGGCTCACGCACGGTATTAATGATGCTTTCGGCGTAATCCTTAAAGCTTGTGACGATGCCTCTGACGCCCATTTGTTGCCTCCCATCTTTTTGTTGATGCCTTATCCTTCTCGCATCTATGAATCTCCAATGCTTAACGTCGGACGACGGTTTGTTTACTTTGCCGTACCAGTTGTAGTGAATGCAAGGTTATTTCCCGGGAGTTCGTTGGGCTGTACTCAACCGTTAAGGATGACAGGATTGCTTGCAGGTGTGATCAAAGGAGCTGCCAATAATCATCGAGGCTGAATTCTTTTCGACAATGTTATTTTTCAGCAACAGGGGTCCGAGTCTTCTCGGGCCAGCTGTTTTCAGGGGCATAACCACTGATTCCCATCATCCAACGCAGCAATCCATAACTGAGCCAGCTCATAAACCTTAAGCGGACAGGCTGTTGCTTCCAGCTGTCGCTCAAGATCTGCAGGGCATCGGTTGCTATGGTTTGCTTGAGACTCTGCGTCAGGATCGCGCTGAATTCCTTGTCGTCAACAACAACATTCGCTTCACGTGAGAGGAGCAGGCTGAACGGATCGATATTCGAAGATCCTACGGTTGCCCAGTGACCGTCGATGACGGCCACTTTAGCGTGCAGAAAGCCCTTACGGTATTCGTAGATTTCGATTCCCGCATCAAGAAAAGTGCCATAAAGCGCCCGCGAGGCATAATGTTGGATGATATATTCCATTCTCCCCTGCAGCAGTAAAACCACCCGTACGCCGCGCCGGGCTGCATTGATCAAGGCACGGCGGAAATCCCGCCCAGGCAAAAAATAGGCATGGGCAAGGATAATTTCAGATTTTGCCTGCTTGAATGCCCGCTTATATGCAGCTTCAATGTCACGCCGATGGCGGAAATTATCCCGCACCAGGAACGCTGCATTCATCTGACCGCCGGCAAAACTCGATTCAATAGGCGTCACTCTGCGTACCGTCTCTTTGCGCAAGGACTTTTGTGCCACCATTAGCCACAGCCGTCTCGCAGCGAGATGGATCACATTGACCAGCGGCCCTTCCACGGCGACCGCGTAATCGAAGCGCGGCAGCAGCAACGCGTCTTTTGCTTCGGTGTCATCAACAATGTTGATCCCACCGACAAAAGCAATGTTACGGTCAACGACCACAATCTTGCGATGCATCCGCCGCAGGCGCTTGCGCTGAAACGACCAGGGGGAGATCCTGGGACGATAAACCAGCGCCTTCACCCCGTCCGCCCGCAGACGATCCAGCGTGCTGGGCGGCAGTTCCTTGGAGCCGAAACCGTCGATCAGCAAATAGACTGTTACACCACGCAGAACCGCGCGCTTCAGCGCGTCCGCAATCCGCTGTCCGGTGACGTCGTTTCCATAGATATATGATTCAAGGTAAATTTCATGTCTGGCGAGGTCAAATGCCGCTTCGATGGCGGGGAAATAGGCGGCTCCGCTCTTTAACAGGGTGACTTGGTTGCCAGGAGTCAAGCGGGACAAGGTCTCTGGAAGGGTGGCCTGGCGTAATGTCTGGCGGTTCATGGTTTCGTTGAGCATAGCTGTTGCCTCGCAGTTACTCCTGCTGGTGTCCGGCAGTGTCTCGAAGCAACCCTCTCCGTGCCACGGGTTTTGGTCGATGATAAATCACTCTTCAGTGCAATCCCCGACCTGGGAAAAGACCACAACCATTTTTACAATTGATCGATAACCTTTCTGAGCTTCAACTGGATCTCTACAGCAATCTTCTGCAGCTCAGGGTTTTGAATCGATTGCATGGAAGCAAGCGGGTCTACGGCGGAAACTTCGATTTTCCCGTCTCCCTGTTCCCTGACAATCACATTGCAGGGCAGCATCGTGCCGATCCTGGGCTCTGCCTGTAATGCCTTGTAGGCAAATGCTGGATTGCAGGCGCCTAGGATGGTGTATTTGCTAAAATCAACATTCAACTTCTTTTTGAGGGTGTCTTTGACATCAATTTCAGTGAGAATGCCAAACCCTTCCTTTTTTAACTCTTCCGTGACATCGGAAATGGCTTTTTCAAAGCTCAAATCGAGTTTTTTGCTAAAACAGTAGGCCATGCGTTTCCTCCTTTTTGTTGGCGCCAAGCCGTTAACCGCTACGAGAAATGAGGGTGAATTTATCATAACCGTGCTTTCATGATGCCGGCTTTGGCCCGCTCCCGTTGAGAGCGGGCCATGTAGTACCTTTATCTGCCTTGCCGTGCCATCCGGAAACTCCGGATGTCACTGGCACAGTTTTCGATCTGGAAACTACTTAACAATCAGGTCGTTTTTCACTCCTACGACCCCTTTCACGCTCCGGGCAACCTCTGCTGCCCTTTTGACGCTTGCTGCCGAATCAACAAAGCCGCTCAGCTGCACTTCTCCTTTGAAGGTCTCGACATTGATCTGCATAACTTTCAGCATCGGGTCGTTCAGAATAGCTGTTTTAACCTTGGTGGTGATGACGGTGTCATCGATATACTCGCCGGTGCCTTCCTGTTGACTTGTTGGTGCGCATCCCGTGAAGGCAGCAACCAATACCAGGCAGGCCAGAAATTTCATAATGCGATTGATCTTGAACATGGCAATCTCCTTTTGATTTGTGATTATCGTTATGCTTCTTTGTCCTTGCGCGGTGAACCGCTCAGGGCTGTAATCTGTTGGTCGTGCGCTTTCTCGGCTGGTGATGCCGGTGCCGATGCGGGCAGACATGAGGCGCATGCAAGGCATCATCAGCCCATGTGGATACTGGGAAAGTTACTGATGATTCCAAAAATGTTCAGGAGCCACAAGATGACGACAATGATCACCACGGCATTCAAAATTGACTTTATGGATCCCGCCATGGGGATGAAGCGGTTGATGACCCAAAGAGCCATACCGACCACAATCAGGACGACGACGACTTCAATTAACGGCATAGACTTTTTTCACCTCCGATCTTCGATATGTGATATCAGCCAACCTGCTAAATCCGGCCAAGCAGCATCAGAATAAGGAGAATCAACAAGATCAGGCCAAACCCTCCACTCGGCAGATAACCCCATTTGCGGCTATGTGGCCAGGCAGGAATTGCCCCGAGCAGCAGCAATATTATGACGACGATCAAAATTGTTCCCAGCATTGTCATGCTCCTTAAAGTAGTGTGTATTAATTATATCTAAACGCAACGATCATTCCAGAGACGACCTGTAAAATTGTGCCAGCCGGCCCTGCCGGCTCCTGTAAAGTTCATCTGCTTACCTTGCAGGAGTGATCGGCATCCGGACTGAACTCACCGGAAGCTTGTCTACAGTGCTTATCGCAATCAGCTTTTCCTGCTTCCAGCAACCAGCAGCACCAGGCCGCCAATCAGTGCAACAGCACCCACAATCGGTGGCAGCGGAATCGTATTGGTCTTTTCCGCCGTCATTTGCAGTGGTCCGAGGTCGATGACTTTCTCTCTGCTCGTGTAGCTGATGCCCTGATATCCAAAGGCTGCGACTGCAACCAGTATCAGGACGATGCCTATAATTGTGTATGGTTTCATTTCTGACCTCTTCAATACCGTCTGTCTGATTCATGATGATTAACCGGTCAGGTGCTCATGAGCACCTGACCGGGCGAGGCTAAAGTTCACAATCGGGTGCGAACACCCAAATTACTTTGACTGAAGCTCAACGCGCCGGTTGAGCTTGCGGCCTTCCCTGGTTGCGTTGTCATACTTCGGCTGGGTCTCACCATAGCCAACGGCCTCAAGGCGAGCAGCAGAGATGCCATTGCTGACAAGCCAGTTTTTTACAGAAGCAGCACGCCGCTCGGAGAGCCCCTGGTTGTAGACTTCCGGACCCGTTGAATCCGTGTGACCGGAGACAGTGAAATTGACAGCGGAGTCTTCTTCCAGAATCATCTTGGCCTGTTCCAGAACGGGTACCATTTCATCCTTAATGGCCGATTTGTCAAAATCGAAGAGCAGATCGAAGCTGACAATCTCTTTAGCGACGACCACAGGTGCGGGAGCTGGGACGACAACCACAGGCGCCGGAGCAGGGGCAACAACGACAGGTGCGGGTGCAGCGGCCACTGGTTGCGGTGCGGGTTGCACCGCAACCGGTTTTTCCTTGCCGCCGAAGGCAAAGACTACGCCCACGGTCGCGCCGAGGTTATGGTAAGTCTCCTGGAAAAACTCGGTCACCATGGTATCCCGGACGTCGACACGCAAGGCGATGTTGTCCTTGAGCCAGTATTTGGCGCCCACGCCAACATTAATAACTCCCATGTCGGCATCCGAGATATCGGGGCTGTAATGGGCGCCGCCAAGACCAACGACAACAAAGGGGTTGAATCTGCCGTCGGGCATAAAGTGATAGACGGCATCGAGATGATAGAAGGTCAGGTCGACATCATCGGTGGGGCCGCGGTACTGGCCTTCCCTGGCGCCTGTGATCGACTGGTCGTCAACCTCGGTGCTGATATATTCGCCCACGGCTTCAATGCCGAAATGTTTGGTGAAGTTGTAGCCAAGCCGGCCGCCGAACACCGGAGCGTCGTCCAGGTTCTGGTCGTTTTCAAACAAGCTGTAGCCGACGAACGGACTCACTTCAAATGAGCCGGCCTTGATCTCGGCCTGCCCGGAAACAGGCAGCAGTAACACAATGGCAGCGACCGTCAGTGCTGCGCGATAAATGGTTTGCATCGTTTCATCCTCCTCAAAAATTGTTGCATCCTGTGATTGCCGTTACATCTCTGCGTAACAAAGCGGCGCGGCAGATTCCCGTACCCTGAGAATCAGGGTTGTTGCCAGGCAAAAAGGAGACCGGCGGGATCATGTTGCCTTGCCTGTCTGCCTTTTTGCCTGTTCTCATTCGTCTTTTTCCATGACCTAAGGGGCAGGAATAATAATCGTATTCTGATCGAGAGAGACCCCTGTCTGGGCCAACAGCCTGCCGTTGATCGATGCGCCAGTATTCATGGCAATGTTGGTTTGCGCCAAAATATTCCCTTCGAAGTGGGAACCGGTACCCAGGGTCACCGCATCGCTGACCTGCCAGAAAATGTTCTTGGCCAGGGCGCCTCCTGACAACAGAACCTGCATATTGGGACTGATATCGAGTGTCCCGGTAATCTGAAACAACCAAGTGTCATTCGGCCCACCATTGAGGATAAGATCGGTAGTAATGGTTACATTGGAACCCCAGG
>JAVVDT010000169.1:0-5224 GCA_032250875.1 Desulfuromonadales bacterium
GGTTCTCGGCGGCAACAACAGCGGAGCCTATATCGGTGTTGCGCCAGACGCCGAATGGATCGGGGTGAAAATCTTCGCCGACAGCGGCATAGCTCTGAACAGCGCGATCCATGCCGGCTACCAGTGGTTGCTCGATCCGGATGGCAATCCGGAGACTGACGATGCCCCGGACATCGTCAATAATTCCTGGAGCTTCGAGGAATTTTCTGATCTTTGTGACGCCTCGACAAGAGAGTTCCAGGCCGATGTTCAGACAATGAAAGCAGCGGGCATCGCCGTACTGTTTGCCGCCGGCAATACCGGTCCAGACCCCGCCACCAGCATTGCACCGGCCAATTATCCGGAAAGCTTCGCCGTTGGCTCTGTGGGGACTTCGACGTCGCCCACCCTGATCAGCGCGTTCAGCGCGCGTGGCCCTTCTGCCTGTGACAGCACGATCTACCCCGAAGTTGTGGCTCCCGGATTCCAGATATTGACAAGCGACCTGACGGATGACGGGGAGCTCCTTAACTCCTATAGCATGGTTAACGGCACATCCTTTTCGACAGCGCATGCCAGCGGTTCGATGGCGTTGTTGCTTAGCGCGTTTGCCGATATGCCGGTCAATGCTCTTGAAACGGCGCTCAAACAGTCAGCGACCGATCTCGGCACACTTGGGGCAGACAATAGCTATGGTTACGGCCTGATCGATTCCCTGGCGGCTTTCAACAATCTGGCCGGTCAGCTGGATATCAAGGTAACCGACTCGATTATCCCGGAAGATGACGGTATCCTGGCATTCGGCAGCGTAGCACCTGGCAGCAGTGCCATAGCCAGCGTCCGGGTTCGCAATACCGGCAGTCTGCCCCTGCCCCTGGCAACAGCGGACGTCAGCAATGCTCGCGAGCCGTTCAGTATCAGCAATGACGACTGCAGCGGTCGGATCCTGCCCGCCGGAGAGATCTGTTCCATCGCTGTGCAGTTCGCACCGACCATGCCGGCAAGTTTTTCCGGAAGCCTGGTCGTCCTCTCCAGCGCCACAGGCGAAGAGCGTGTGACGGTGACTCTGTCCGGCATCGGCAATACTCCGCCTGTCGCACCACAACCGCTGGCTCCGGCCAATCAGGCAGCGGTGGGCACGACTGTGACCTTCAGCTGGCTGCCGGCCAGTGATGCCGACGGGGATGCAGTCGCTCAGTTTCTGGCCTATTCGCCCCACGCCGATTTCTCTTTCTCGACACCACGCGAGGTCGAGACGGTTTCTGCGTTCGTGCTGGGAAGCGCTGGTGTACTGCTCGTTACCCTGATTACAGGTCTGCCTCGCCGCCGGAATTTGATGCTGGCCATGATACTCGCGGTTACGATTCTCGCGATGGTCGCGTGTGGCGGGGGAGGCAGTGGAGGGGAGGACGTCCCGATTGCAGACGATGACAGTGAATTGCCTGCAGAGGCTCAGTCAACAATCGTCAGCGGCCTGATGCCGGGAACAACCTATTACTGGAAGATGATTGCCAGAGACATCCATGGCGCCGAGACGCAAAGCACTGTCAGAACCATCGTTGTGCAATAGTCAAAGGACGCGATCAACAGATGGGCACTCGAGATTCTGGTTGTTGCGACCAATTACCCAGTTTGATTGATTCCCGCAGTGGGGTAGCCGGGTGTGCCCCCTTGCGGGCGCCCCCGGATTAATTTCTTATTATTCTTCAGCGGCAATCTCACGCGCGACAGCAAAAGCCTTTTCCATGTCAGGGAGATGCGCAACTTCAGGAACAATCTGTAAATATCTGATTATTCCTTTGCGATCGACAACCATGACCGCCCGTGCCAAAAGTCGAAGATCTTCCAGTAAAAGGCCCGTGCCGAGCCCGAATTCGGCACTCTTGTAATCTGAGAGGTAAAAGATCTGTTCATAACCGGTATCGGTAGCAAAACGGCTCTGGGCAAACGGCAGATCCCTGGTGACTGCGACCCTGAGTATCTCAGCGGGCAATTCTTGGTCACTCGCATCACCGAGAATATGAGTCTGCCGTTCGCAAACCTTGGTATCCAGGGATGGAGAAATACTCAGCAGCATGACCCTGCCCTTGAGTTCATCGAAAGAACGGATCTGCATATTCCGGTCGGTCAATTTGAGGTTGGGCAGAGCTTTGCCAACAGTGACCGCTTCCCCAAGCAGATCTTGCGGCTTGCCGGCACGCGTAACCGTCGAACCGGCAGCAACACTCTCTTGGCTGGTAGGTATTTCGGGTACGGCATGCAAAGCACAGCCGGCTAGATCAGCCATAAAAAGAAACACTATAATGATCTGTACCATTTTGGTTGTCATAAGTTTTCCTTTTAGAATAATGATTATTTGATTCATTGTAAGATTATAACCTCACCCGGATTAATCCACAACACCTGCTTACCTGGTTACCGGTTTGCACAAATGCAAAAGCGAATTTATCTGTTTCGCAAATTTGCGAATTTCACGCTCGCCCAGCCATTACGGCCACGCCTTCATTCTGCATGTAACCAATGGTAATTAATGGGTGAAATCAATACAGGCAGGCAGACAAAGGTTTTGGTATGTGGTTTGCTCTATAAGATATCGTGACTCCAATGGGGCCCGGTCAAATATCATTTTTGCCGAAAGGCCGGGCCCACTTTTTCCAATGAACCTGCACTTCACAATTCAGGAGGCGCCTATGCAGGATATGGTGATCTGTCCCTATTACGATAATGATGAAGATCTCTGCGATGTTGGTTGCGGTTACATTTCCTCCCACGATGCCAGCATGATTATCAAGTTCTGCTCATGTCAGTATCAGGATTGCCATAAATATCGGGAACTGGCCGATCGTTCAAGCTGTCAGAGACCTGTTTCATCTGTAAACGATTCTTCTGCAATCAGCCCTCCTGCTTCAATCAGCCAGACAGGCAATCACGACAACCTGCCGGTGTTCGGACTCTTCTGTTACAGCATCACTGTTGCAAGCTATGCCGCCGACAAACTTCCTGTTTTGCCGATCAACCTGCATCTGCTGGCGATCATGATCATGCTGGGCGCCGTCGGCCAGATTTCCGCCGGGCTGAACTCTCTGAAATGCAACCCTCTGCGTGCGATCGCTTTTACCGGCTTCGGTCTTTTCTGGCTCTCGGTTTTAGCTCTCGACATTCTTCCCAGGGCCGGATATGGTTCGGTTCCCGGCTCCATTCCAATGATGGGATATTTCGCCATGTGGGGAATGTTCAGCATGGTGATCTGTCAGGGGCTTGAGCAGCTGACCCGCATCTGCCGCGTGGTGTTTGCCCTGATGACGGCCTTTCTGTTGATGCTCGCGCTGGCTCAGGCGACAGAGAACACCGCATTGCTGCACAGCTCAGCCCTGATCGGTCTGGCCAGCAGCCTTCCGGGTCTCTACCTGGGATTGCGCTTTATCAGTGGAGAAGCAATACATCTGTTTCAACCCGATATGGCCAGGCCGAGCAAGATCCGTCCTTGACACGAGATGCCGTTGTCGATAATTTTATATTATCCTGATCCGCGGGCACATAGCGGATAAGCGCTTCCCGGGGAGAGAGACTCAGCCATGAACGCAAAACTCAGCCGCCAAATGACTATGATCGGACTTGGCGTGCTGGCATTTTATGCCGGCATACTGGGGACCGGCCAGGCTTCTCTGGAGATTCTTCCCCAGTTTGCGATCTCTGCCGTAATTTTTCTCTGTTCAGGAAAATTCATGCGCATGATCGCCGAAAAACTTCCTGTCAAGGAAAACCAGGACGACGAAGAGGTAGAAGAACCGAACTGGGAGTTGCGTAACCTCGTTCTCAACTGGGTGGCTGCAGCGGCTGTCGTCAGCGTCGTCGCCCTTTTCCTGGTCAAACCAGCCAGCATGACCTTCAACGAATTCAGCCGCTTTCTGTTGAAAATGGACGTTGTTATGACCGACTACGAGATGCAGCCAGCTCCTTAATGGTCTGCAAGTGTGCCGTCATGCAGGAAGGAGTGCCGGGGACTACAATAGAAAACCAAAGCCATGGATCGACAACAAAGTCGCCATGGCTTTTTTGTGCTCGTGATTTTAGCGGCGTTAAACCACGCCCCGCTTCAATTGCCTGTCATGCCAGCCTGACAACAACAGCAACGCCACAATCGATCCGATCAAGGCGTACAGCATGTCCGACTGGGTGTCCCAGACATATCCCTGGGTGCCGAGAAACGCTTCAGCCGCCTCGGACGAAAAGATCGCCACCCACCATTCAATCAATTCGTAGCAGGCACTGATCGCCAGGCAGATACAGACGACGATAAAAGCGAGCCAGCTTCTGCCGATGACGACAGCCTTGCGTACCAGGATCTCACGGGCGATGATCGCCGGTACGAAACCCTGCGCGAAATGGCCGACCTTGTCATAGTTGTTACGCTCCAGCTCGAAGCCGTCACGAATCCAGTCGAACAGCGGTACCTCAGCGTAGGTGTAATGTCCCCCCACCATCAAGATGATACAGTGGAACAAGATCAGGACATAAGCCAATCGGGTCAACGGGAAGGAGTGGCGGGTTGCCGCCAGCACGACAAAACCGATCAGGGCCGGCAGGACTTCGAGCAGCCAGGTCGGATAATCCCTGGGCTGGATCCCCGACCAGACCAGGGTCGCAAAGAAAATCATCAACCAGAGATTACGCATCGGCACCGCTTCTCCTTTGTGGACATCGCTTTTCTGAGACAGAACTTATGCACCCGGCTGGAGCAATCACAGGCTTCTGTGTTCAAGAAACAGAAACATGGCAAGAATCTGCTAAAGTATAAGCAGAAGTTTTCTGCAGGATTATGCCAACATCAGACTGACATGAACACAAAACGATTTCTTGTCATCATCTTAGGCATCTCCCTTCTCTGCGTAGCCTCCCTTGGCATCGTCAGCACGGTATCGGCCGGCGTCACGAAACTTTATTACTATTCTGCCGGAAATTGCCCGCAATGCCGGGAATATGGACCCCAGGTCCATGAACTTGTCGGACAATTTGCGGACATCGACTTGATCGAAAAAGATATCTGGGCGGATCGAAGCGCATTAACCGAGTTGGTTGAGCTTTTATCAACCTACGGTGACCTGCCGGTGGCAACACCAACCCTGTTTTTAGGCGACAGGGTCTGGATCGGCATCAATCATGATAAATTAAAGGAGATCGAAGTTCAATTACGCAAGTGCATTACCAATGGATGCCCGGACGCCATGGTGCGTTTGCAACCAGA
>JAVVDT010000016.1:0-5853 GCA_032250875.1 Desulfuromonadales bacterium
CCCAAGTTTGATCAAATCCACCAGGATCAGCAGACCGAGATCGGCAAACAGACCATCGTTGTCTATGACATTGATGCCAAGTATACAAACGGTGACGCCGTTATCAACCTCAAGCTCCTGGATAAAGGCGGCTCTTTGGAAATCTACCGCTTTGATTTCAGGTCAGAAATCCTGATCGAGTAGTTCGACAACCTCGCGACTGCGCATTCCCGAGTCCATCCTGACAAGCGATACAAGGCAACAGAACTCTCTGCAATGAAACAGAACTCCTTCACTAATCCGAGGAGACCATTGTTTGCAGGGCTCAGCTTCAACTACCTGCTGGTCAATGCAGCGGTGCTCGTTTGTGTGTCATAAATCGGCCGGATTTGCAGCCGGTTCATGGATAATTCAACAGACTCCCAGGAAAACTGACTACTTGTAGATGTTGTCAATCCAATCAGTCTGCTATATTTTTTAATGGTAGGAGACATTATGAAGACAAGAGCTTCGTTAACGGCTTTGCTGTGTATTCTGACAATCTGCCTGTGTTTGAACAACACTGCCGATGCATCACAAGACCATACAGATGAAGTATTGATCACCAAGGAGCTCAAAACCCTGTCGACGGCAATTGCTGATTTAGCCAAACAAATGCAGAAGCAGGCAGAAAACGCACAGAAGGACACTGCCTTGCAAAAACTCGATATTGCCATAGCCTATCTAAGCTTGCGCTCACGACGGATTGAGATGTTCGAGCGAGAGTTGCATTCATCCCGATCCAACCGAAATCGCCTCGATACTGCTCTGGAACAAATCCAGAGTGAAGAGGATGGCCTGTCGCAGACCTTTGATACCAACCAGCGTGAGATGAAACAGAGAGCCAGCGAAGAGCTGAACTTTCGCCGGCGGATAGTCAAAGACAGGATCAGTCGTCTGGATGAAGAAATTATTCTGCTTGAGAATCGCATTATGGATATGCAAAGCCAGATCGACAGCGTGGAAAGCTTCGTGCAAAAGAATCTGGAATTTTAACAGGCAATCACAAAATGAGGATGCCACCAGACGAACTTGCACTTTCTTGCAACAGCAGACGTTAAGAAACCAACTTTACACGTGTAAACAACGGTACTGGAGCAGGGCTGATGATCGATTTTATTCAACAATTCCATCCTGTCACGCAGGCTTTTTTTGCCACTCTTTTTACTTGGGGTCTCACTGCCGCGGGTGCGGCACTGGTCTTTTTCAAAAAAACGATTAACCCAAAACATCTGGATGCAATGCTTGGTTTTGCCGCGGGCGTGATGATCGCTGCCAGCTTCTGGTCACTGCTCGCACCGGGCATAGAGATGGCAGGGCAGATGGCGCAAATTCCCTGGTTGACAGCTGTTATCGGATTTATGGGTGGTGGCATTTTTATGCGATTGACTGATAAATTTCTCCCCCACCTCCACCCGGGCCTGAAAATGAATCAACGTGAGGGGATTAAAACCTCATGGCAGCGCAGCACTCTGCTGGTGCTGGCGATCACCTTGCACAACATTCCGGAAGGGCTGGCCGTTGGCGTTGCATTTGGCGCCGTTGCCGCAGGCTTGCCTTCGGCCACAATAGGCGGAGCAATCGCGTTAGCGATCGGTATCGGCATCCAGAACTTCCCGGAAGGCGCAGCGGTTTCACTGCCATTAAGAAGAGAAGGCATGGGCCAGGGAAAAAGCTTTCTTATGGGGCAGGCCTCTGGAATGGTTGAGCCGGTTGCCGGCGTGATCGGCGCCTTATTTGTTCTGCTGATGCAGCCGATCCTTCCCTATGCACTCTGCTTTGCCGCCGGAGCAATGATTTTTGTCGTGGTAGAAGAATTGATTCCCGAGTCTCAGCGAGTCCATGCCAATATTGACATGGTAACCATGTCAACCATGGTTGGTTTTTCAGTGATGATGATTCTTGATGTCGCCTTAGGTTAATGGCGACTGTTTTATGAGCGTCTTGTTTACGCCAAGCGCTGCAGGGTTCAGATGATCTCCGGACGATCACCTCGCGTCCGTTTGCGGTAAAAAGAAAACAGCGTTAACAGCACTCCGCTGCCCATGCCGAGACTGCCGACAAACGCGAGGTTGGCGCCGGGGTCATAGTTGATCGTCAAAATACTGTAGGCTAGATAACGACCATCACGCAGCGTCTGACCGTAGGAAGCGGGAATGACGACCAGGCCGTTCCAGGTCAGAGGATGGTTGGTGCGTGCTTGAACCCGCTTGAGTAATCGGTCCCCTTCATAGAGAGCCAGCGTGTTGAGCATATCGATCGGCCGACCGTTCTGGTTGAAAACTGGTTCAAAAGAATCCAACTTCAAAACCAGGCCCAACTGGGGCAAGGGAATGCCTTGCCCAATCAGCAACCCATTATTCTCACTGCGGAAGCCCATCTGACTCCCCCAAAGAAAAGCAACCACGATCAAAACGAAGCCGAGATGGATCAGATATTCGCCGCACTTGCGCCAGCGGGCTCGAAAGTGGACAAGCCAGTCGATAAAACAGCACAGGGCATTGAGAGCAAGCAGAACCACCAGGATGCCGCCTACCGGAATCCACCAGGTCATGGTCAGTGCTTGTGCAGCAACCTCGCTCATCCAGATGCCGAGAGGCATGCTGTCCAAGCCACCAAACACCTGCGGATTGAATGGCATCAGCACCGACCCGCCAATCGCCAGCAAGGTAGCCATTGAAGCGAGTACAATCGAAAGCTTCAATGAGCAGAACAGTTTCCAGAGTTTATGAACGAATAGAGAGATTTTCATTTCCCTTGTCTCTCCCAATCAGTTGAGGGGATGATTGCTGCTCATCAGAAGACCGATACCGAGATAGGTGAACAAAACAATGCCGAAGCCGACAATCGACAGCACGGCATAACCCGTACCCTGCCAGCGGCGGACAAACTTGGCGTGACACATACCGGCATAAAACAGCCAGACCAGCGCCGACCAAACCCCTTTGATGTTCCAGGAGAAATAATGGCCCCAGGCGACGTAAGCCCAGATGCTACCGAAAATCATGCACAGGGTGAACAGGCTGAAGCCGAGAAAAACCGCCTCTTCGTTGAGCTTGCGCAGTAGCAACAGATCGGGCAGCAGACCCGTCTGCAAACGCTTTTGCAGCAGATAAAGCACGCCCATGGAGAAGGCCATGGCGAAAAACGCATAGCCGGCGAACGAGAGGGAAACGTGCAGGGTGAACAGCGGCGTATCGAGCGCCGGGATCAGCGGTGGAATGTCGGCACTGCGCGGTAACGCACTGGTGAGCAACAACAGGTTGCAGAACATGACAAACAGGCCGGCGGCGTGAATGCGGTAGCGAAATTCGAAGTAAAGATAGGTCGCAGCCAGAGCCCAGCTGAAAAAGAATTGGGTGGCAAACAGGTTGGTCACCGGCAGATAGCCGGCATTCGCCCAGCGCAGCCCAAGACAAAGGCTCTGCAGGAAGAAGCCGGCCAGCACCATGGTAAAAGCACTGCGCCACATCCAGGGGCGACGCAACAGCAGGTGGACCAGGTAGATTAAAACGGCCAGCAGATAGGCGCCGAAGGCACTATAAAGCAGCGGAGTTTGCAGAATTGTCACGAACGGCGTTCCGTTTAAGCTTGCAAAAGCCAAGCCTGTCAAGCGCTCGCCAAGAAGATTTCGGTGAAGCTCAAGGACAAACCATCATAACTTATGGGGGCAAATTTAACCTGTCGCGAGTGTCAGGTCAAGTTTCGATAACCACCAGGTCAAGATCTCATCCTTCATCACTAAACATTCTCTTCTCCACCTCTGCGCATACTCTCAAGCAAGGCGCGCTCCTTACCGATCGCTTCATTGCTGTGCGCCCAGAGGTAATAATTATCAAGTCCCATGACACTGATGCCGGCGAAAAAAACAGCCCAGAAATTATCCTGCAGTACTCCGGACAGCTGGTAAAAGGTATAAAACGCGGCAAAGAACGCGGCATGCATCAGACCCATGTAGGGCTTGATATTCCGACTCATTCGAGCAAGAGTACGAACGATGCTGGAGAATGCATACACCACAAGCGCCAGACTGATCATTTCTCCTGGTGGTGGTGCTCCGAGCATGCTACGAACATCATCGCTGAGGTCGGGAAGGATTGCGAAACCATCAAAAGCAAAATAACTGACCGCGAGGAACAGGACCATTGACCAGAGACCGGTTCCGGAGGCCCTTTCAAGACGCCGGATACGAGCCTCGATCCTTTGCCTGAGATCTTCGCGTCCCGGTACTTGCTTTAGGTCGGCTTGTGGCCCCGCCTGTCTCATTGTAATCTCCTTCTGCTTGCCTGCAGAAGAACGGTTATTACGGAAGCAGCAATCAATGCCGGCAAGTCAGGACAATGAATCCGGCGGAGAGGCTCCGTTTTCTTTATGATGGAGTTGTTCTTCAAGCTCCCGGACGCGGCTGGTTATTCTTTGAAAGGCATTTGCCAATCGGGCGACTTCACCGCTGACTTCGGGAAAATCAACATTCAGCCTATCACTAGATGAATTCTCGGTAAAGTCAGCAAGTTGTTTGATCGGTAAAAACACCTGACGGTAAAGCAACGAACAGACGGCACCAACCGTCAGAACCAGAACCATACCACTAAACATGATCATGCGATTTTGTATCTGGCCGAGAGTACGCTTGAGAGGATCCTGAGAGACACCGATGTCAAGAGTGCCAAGCAGACTTTGTCCGGCATCATGAAAATGGCAGGCCGCGTTGGAACATTCCGGATCGTTATAGAACGGCGCCGTGATCGCCAGGACATCATTGCCATCACTGTTAGTGAACTGGCGAGCCTTGGCCATGGTGCCGAGGCTGCGTTTCGGTTCGAGACCGGCATGGCATTCATTACAGCCTGCCGCTGACTTATCGATAAATTGGTTCACCTCCTGTGTGTCCGGGGAAAACATGATCAGTCCCTTTTTATTGAAGATCCTGACATGTTCCACCAGATTCTGCTCTCCGATGCTGTTGATAATGTTGCTCAAGCTTTCCCGATCATCATGGAGCATCGCATAGCGTGTTGACTTGATGATCGTGTCAGACAGGTCTGCCGCATGCTGAATCTCGCCTTTGATAAGATCGTCTTTAACAAAGGTATACAGAAGCACACAGCAGGCGATGACAAATCCGGTGACGGCACAGGCTACCGGGACTATAGCACGACTGTTAATGCTGCTGAGCATGACGACACCTCCTTGCTTTGCTATTGTGGCCGCGGGATTGCTCGCCAACCCCGCGGCCATCACTTAATCGATCTTGCGATACATGGCTCCGGCCGGGGAAGCTGTCGTCCGAGTCGGCGCCGCCTTTGCTGTTTCCGCGGCTAAAGCTTCTTGTGGCTGCTCCTTCCATACGTAGAGAATCGGCAGGCGGTAGAGGATGAAACGGTAGACCACCACGTAAATCGCAAAGATCGTTACGGCAATGATCACTTCAAAAATATGCGGGATTTCCTGGTAAAGCTGCCAGTTGAAGGCAATGATTGCCGTATTCAAACGATTCAGGACAATCCCGAAGACGGTGATACCGGCGCCGAACCTGGCCAGACCGACCATTTTATGGCGGATCGCATAAGCGAAGAGGATGATCGGCAATATCACGCCTATGGCCATCTCAAGCAGGAACCAGGCCCCCCAACCCGTTGCCAGGTAACCCCATTCGTTGTCATGGGCAACACCGATCAGCTTAATCGCCAGGTAGGTGATCAGGGCCATGCTCGCACCTTTAGCCAAACCGAGGGTTAAGCGATCAAGATTATCGAGAAAGTTGGCATCGCAACGCCAGGCCATGGTCTTCTTGACCACAGTGCTGACAACAATCACCATGCAAAGACCTGCCGG
>JAVVDT010000016.1:5863-25558 GCA_032250875.1 Desulfuromonadales bacterium
GATGCACCTTGCCTGGTGCGTAGCTGAAGAGCGCCCCCAGAGCACCCTGGTGCAGGGTCGAAAGAATAATGCCGGCCACGGTCAGGCCGATGGTGATTTTTTTAATGTAGCGCTTGCCACCCGGCCAGCCGATCCACTCGAAGAAAGAGACCGAAACTTCGGCAACCTGCACTGACAGGTAGGTCGCCACATGCCAGGCAACCAGAAACAGCACTGCCGCCGGACCAAACGAGACGACCATCGGGTAGGGCAGCCGCCAAGGCTGACCGAGATCGACCAGCAGGTAAATGACTGCGAAAAGGTAACCGAGCAGACCGTTAAGCAGAGCCAGCCGCTCGATTGGTTTAAAATCATGGCGACCGAAAATTTCAACCGTCGTCCCCAGCATGAATCCTGAAGCGGAAAGAGGCACCATGGCAAACAAACCGAAGCCGAGGAACAAGCCCCAGGGGTAATCGTTAGAGCTGTGCGTAACCGCGCTAAGGCCGAACAGGAAGCGATAGGCGATCAATGGCAGACCTATAGCAAAGATGATGCCCAGAATCCAGTTGAATGGATTACGCAGGGCTTGGCCAAGATATTGACCGGGAGTCAACCCAAACAGCATTTTGCGCATGAACGACCAGGATTTCTCGGTTTTTTCGTCAACGTGGGAATCAACCGGTTTTGCCCCACACTCAAGTAGCATTTTCATTGTTCGCCTCCCTCCTCGCCGTGATGCTGGTCGGCGTCTTGATCGTGGTCATCATGACCTTCCCTTTTTTTTGCCAGGAGATGGAAGCCGGTAAACATCGCTGGCCAGATCGCCAATACCATCGGTACAGTACCGAGGAAGTCTTTGACATTGTTGATGATTGGTTCATTACCTGGATTCGGGTCAAAACCGACCTCTTCAAAAGGCACTGACGACAGATACATCCAGCTGGTTCCCCCCAGTTCCTTTTCACCATAGATATGATCGACGTAACGGCCCGGATGGGTCTGGATACGCTGATTGCCAATTTTGAGAAGCTCTCTGCGCTTGCCGAAGGTTAAAGCTTCCTGCGGGCAGATATCGACGCAGGCCGGCGGCAAACCGTTCTTCAGCCTGGTTTCGTGGCAGAAAATGCACTTCTTGACGACCGGGTCGAAGGCACTGGAGTAACTGTATCCGGGGATATTGAAAGGGCAGGCTATCATGCAGTTTCGGCAACCGACGCACACCTTGGAATTGTAGACCACGGCGCCTTCCTTGGTCTTGGTGTAAGCATTGACGAAGCAGGAGCTGAGGCAAGCCGGTTCATTGCAATGATTGCACTGCACTTTCCGATAGAGGGGGTGATCACTGCCCTCTGGATTGTAGCGATTAACGACCGTGTAAGCGTTTTCATCAGGACGCCGCTTCTGCTTGCCGCCGTGGAAGGTCTCGTCAAAAACTGATTTATCATCAAAAGGCCGATCCGGGGCGGGCAGGTTTTGCTCCTTGTTGCATGCGGCCTCGCAACTGCGGCAGCCGATGCAACGGGTCAAATCCACCAGCACCCCCATACTATCCGAGTAGCCGGTAAATGATCCGGCCGCCAGGGCCTTTTTCGGTCCGGCCAGGGTTGTGGCGGCACATCCTGCTACGCTCGCAGCAAGAAATCTCCGTCGACTGATTCCACTCATAACGACTCTCCTTATTCTTATAATCTGATCCGTAAATCAATTCGAGACCAATAATCCTCAGTGATTGCTCTTGCCAGACGTCGAGGTATCTGAGGCATCCGCGCGATAAAAAGTGTCTCCCTCTGATGTCCTGGTGTGGCAGTCCTGGCATCCTGTTGGTCCACCCATCGCCTCGTGACAACTGACACAATTCCAGTGATAAGCAGCTTTCAATCCTGGCATGTCAACATGGTATTGATAGAGGTTTAAAGCCTTTCGGTTGATCTGATCTGCAGAAAACGGATCAGCAACATGACAGGAGCCACAGCCAACGGATGCAACTTCATTGCTGTCAGCATGGCAACTTACGCATCGTTCATCGGTCGTACCGGTACCGGTGGTGTGATGATGACAGGCCGAACAATCCTCACCCAGGTCAGTATGCATGGCATGGTCAAACTCGACGCCATCGAACAGCTTGCCCAGAGTGTCGAGTGACACGTTTTCAGGCATATCTGCAGCCTGAGCCAGACTACCCGTCGCAACGAGAGCCAGTGCCATCATCAAAGTGGCCAAGATTTGCTTCGCACTCATGATTCTCTCTCCTTTACTATGGCGAGTACCAGACGGCGTTCTCATTTACTGACCTCACCGGGCTTCTCGTTCACATACTTGTAGAACATCGGGAACGCGATGAAAAACGCGACACAGATGAGATATTCGACACCCTTGATGTACTGGTAAAAATCCACCAGTGTATAAACACTATGCACCTCACCTATTCTTTCGAGTATTTGGGTAATCATCTTCTTCTCCTTTTTGCAAAGCGGGCTGTTTGCTCGACAGATTCTAGCCTTTGCTGCCGTGACGACTCGCCTGCTTGGCGGTGCCTTTAAGCAGTCCTTTGACAAAGCCGACCAATAGCATGAGCGTCGGCATCAGCTGCACAACCACGATCAGGCCGCAAAAGGCCAAAAATACTCCGACCAGAATACCGCTTGAGTAGGTTTTGCTCGTATCCACGGCAAAAGCCGGACCTGCCATGAGCATTAACATCGACATTGCCATTAATAAACTTTTAGTCTTTTTCATGATTTCCTCCGTTTGTTTGTGAGTCCACTGATCATTGCAGCCACTCGTCTGCAGGATTATGAGTCAACTTTTCGAATGCGCATTTCACGGCCTGTCGCAACTCCTCTTCATCACTCGGACGATTCGGCTTGAGGGCATGATAAAAGATCCCCTCGCTACGTGCTTTGCGAATCAGTGCCAGCGGCAACTCGCTGGCAACCAGGATGATGGTCAGATTGCGATTACACTTCTTCAATATCGGAATCAATTCTGTCGCCAGGAGTTCATCAAATCGGGTACTCAACAAAACGACTTGAGCTGTCTTTTTGAGAATTCCATAGAGGACTCCAGCTGCCGAGTTGGTCACTGTCACTTGGTAGCCGGCATTAATAAACAAGTCTGCCATGCGTTTCCTGGTCAACAAATCTTCGTCTGCGATGAGTAGTCCCGGCATGTGCATTGTCATTGTTCTTCTCCTACCCAAGCCCAGACCACCCCTGGATCAAATCCAGGGGCAGGTCCCATTTAGTCAACTTTCACTGGTGTTTTTTCGGGACGGGACAACAATCCCTTCACCAGTCCAAAAAAGAGGATCATCGCCGGCACCAACTGCGTCACAATGATCAAGGCAAAAAAACCGACAAAGAAATACGCCAGAATCCCCGCTCCCTCGCCCTGCGTTCCTGTCGCCGCATAAGCAGCAGAAGCACTGCCAGCCACCATCGATACCAACATTCTCATTGTTTTCATAACGGCCTCCTTCCTGTTAACCTTGATTCGTAAACATCCGATCTTGATAAAGGGTTAGTGCATTAGCCGTACCATTCTTAAGGTTTCTCTAATTTTTATGCAAGTATTCGCTTTTATTGACTTTTTTAAATTTGGTGCGCGAAGGGACGTTTCACAAATGACCCGCGGCGTATAAATAAAATATACGTCGCCAGCTGAAGTCGCGAGAGATTAGCGCCTGCTTAAATTGATATGTACTTGTTATGATTGATTTTTTTACAGGAGGCAGGAATGTATAACTTAAACATACAGCGCAGTTATTTATTATATTTATTGTCGGAATACAGCATGAGGAGGTTCTCTTTCAGAGAAAGCATCGCAAGCAGCTTTTATCTCGGCTACTCCGTGATTCGGGTACGACTGCTGATCCCCAGCTTTTTCAGCATCGCCTGGAAATTCGGACGCTGCATACCGACCTCTTCAGCGGCCCTGGTAATATTCCAGCCGTTGCGATCCATAGCACTCAGCAAAAAAGCTCGTTCCAGAGGCACGACAGCTTCTTCGCGCAGCAGCCGCTTGCGTTCTTTCAATTCGTTGGCGTCACTGGGAACCGCATGATCGGCAGGTAAGGATGAAGATTGATCGTCTCCCGGCATTTCCAGATCCTGACGCTGGAGAAGATCTGAATGAGAGAGGACGACCGCCCGTTCGATGATATTTTCCAATTCACGAACATTGCCGGGGAAACTGTAACGTTCGAGCTGCTCGATCACATCGGGACTGAAGCCCCGTATCTCTTTGCCGTTCTCTTCGGCAAATCGCCTGAGAAACTGGCTCGCCAGCAACATCAGGTCACCTTTGCGTTCTCTCAATGGCGGCAGTTCAATCGGTATGATATTGAGGCGGAAAAAAAGATCATCGCGAAAAGTTCCCTTTTTGACCATTTCCCGTAAATTGGCATTGGTGGCTGCAACCAGACGGATATCGATAGGAATCGGTTTGGTGCCGCCGATTGGGGTCACAACACGCTCCTGAAGAACTCGCAGCAGCTTGGCCTGGGTTGCCAGGCTGATATTGCCGACCTCGTCAAGCAGCAGCGTGCCACCCTCGGCAACCTCAAAAAGCCCGCGTTTGGTCTGGGTTGCTCCGGTAAACGAGCCTTTGACATGACCGAACAATTCACTTTCCAAAAGATTTTCAGCAAGAGCGGTGCAGTCGATCGCAACAAAAGGTTGCGACCGTCGCGTACTGTGTGCATGAATAGCTCGCGCTACCAACTCTTTACCGGTGCCGCTTTCGCCACTGATCAATACCGTACTGTCAGACGGTGCCACCTGCATGATGCGTTGGTAAAGTCGCTTCATTTCACGACTGTCACCAAGCAGACGGTCAAAACCCTGCGTTTCTGTCATTTCCCGCCATAGACAGATATCGTCAATCAGCACAGCCCTGGATTCCATAGCATTTTTGACCTTGCTGACAATTTCCTCATTGGCAAACGGCTTGGAGATGTAATCCGTTGCACCGTTCTTCATTGCCTCAACCGCATTGTCGATAGCTGCATAACCGGTAATCAAAATCACTGGCAATTCCGGCTGGCAGGAGCGTAGTGCGTGCAGGACTTCCAATCCGCTCATGCCCGGCATTTTCAAATCTGTTACCAGCAATTTGAATCTCTGTTGATCCAAGCGCTCCAGGGCCGCTCGGCCATTGCTGACCGTTTCAACTTCGTATCCTTCAGCAGAGAGAATGCGTCGCAAGCCCTCTCTGATGACCGCATCATCATCAGCAACCAGAATTCGCTCAATTTCTTTATTCATAACACCCTCTTGATAACGAGAGACGCCCAAGATTGGTCACAATTTTATCCGTATTGACTGGTTTTTCGGACATAAGCTGTAACCACATACAAAGCTACGCTGTCAGAATATCGTTTGTTGAAGTGCTCGTGACATCTTCGGTACGCTTCAGCGATGAAATCGGCAGTTCAACAGTAAACACCGTTCCTTGCCCCAAAACACTCTGTACCGTAATCTGTCCGCCATGATTGTGAATGATGCCATAAGATACCGACAGCCCAAGACCTGTTCCCGAGACCCCGTTCAACTCCTGGTTCTTCGTCGTGAAAAAGGGATCGAAAATGCGGCCCAGATTTTCTTCGGAAATCCCGTGGCCTGTATCCTCTATCGTCGTGATCAAAAGATCGCGTTTTAAATCCCTGCGCATACCGATAGTCATACGGCCACCCATCGGCATCGCATGGCAGGCATTCACCAGTAAATTGATAAAAACCTGCTCAATCTGGTTTGGATCTACATCAATGTCCGGCAGGTTGACCCCGTAATGACGCACAATTTCCACATCGTTGACTGTAGCATGATGCGTCACCAGAGCCAGGGTACTCTCCATAAGTGTTGACAGCGATCTGAGTCGTTTATCAGGAATCGATGTCCGGGAAAAATCAAGCAGGCGCCTGACAATATCGGCACAACGGTTTGTTTCATGGACAATTGTCAGAGCGTCTTCACGTTGATTCTCTTCGAGCCGTTGGTCTTGAGCAAACATGTTGGCAAACATCAGGATTCCGGTCAGGGGATTGTTGATTTCGTGGGCAATACCGGCGACCAGTTGACCGAGGGAAGCCAGTTTTTCCGAGCGCACCAATTGGTCGCTGACCTGGGCAATCTTTTCCGTGCGTTCAAGGACTTTTGCTTCCAACGTTTCGGTCAGATCGCGATATTCATCGGTTGCTTTCTTCAGCTTTGCCGTCATGTCGTTAAACGCTTCAGAGAGTTCACCGATCTCGTCGTTGGATTTCAGCTGCAAGCGACTGTCCAGTTCCATGTTCGAAACCTTGTGAGCATGCAGCAGAAGGTCATGAACCGGATGAATGACCAGGCTCTGCGTCATCCAGCTCAGGCAGATGATAACAAGCAGCAGCAGCGTTATGCCAAAGGTCGCTATGCTGTTGCGGTATGAACTCGCCTGTACACCGATTTTGGCCAGAGACCCTTGCACTTCCAGAAAACCGAGGGTCTTGACATCAGGCGGGTGCACATGGCAGGCCGCCGTAAAGCAGCTTGGCTTATTGTGAATGGCAGTCGTAACACTGAGAATCTCTTCGCCCTGAGCATTATGGAAGATTCTCCTGCTGTCATCGAGAGAGGGGATATCTGGCACAAACAGATCAATATTACAGTCGTCACACGTAGTTTCAATTTCCGCCATGGCTTTGCCAATCTCTTCCTTGCAGGTGGAAAAGTGAACCAGGCCTGTGGTACTGAAGAGCCGAATCCGATCTATTTTTTCATGCAGACAAACCTCTTCCATCATTTGGTAAACTCGAGAACGATTATCCTCCAACATCTGAAAATGTGTTGTATGCAGGATGATCTCACTGACGGTTTCGATATCATCCTTGGCATCCAGAAGAAAGATTTCCTTGAGAGTTGTAATATTGAAAAAGGCAAACAGAGAGATTGTAATCAGCAGCACAACGCCGGTTCTGAAAGTGAACTTGCTGATCAGGCTTTGACTTAATGCCCTGAATATCACCATGACAATCGTTCCAGAAAACGATACAAAAAAACCGGGTGTTGAGGAAGTAGTCCGGCACACAACCGAAATCGCCCTGGCAACCCGGCTGTCTTGAAAACAAGACCCATGGCTTTCCGCAATCTTCCTTGCAGAAGGTTCGGCTTTAGCAGGAGCTTAACTATAGTTAATTATTATAGATTAATCCAGCAAAAAAAGTCTTGCGCGTCAAGCTCTGCGCTGAAGGGCACAAACAATAGTCGGCCTCGCTGTCTGTTCAGGGATAAACCAATAAATTTCTGGGGTTAAATCTTAACGGTTTTATATAGGAAGTTTTTGAACTTATAGAATTTACGCTGTTCCTCTTCATCCTTACTGTGCGGGTCACAGGCCTTGAGGGCCAGCGCGATATCAGGCATGTTCCGGGCGCCGGCCCGGCGGGATTCTTCAATCAACGCACGCACTGTATCGCGAGTCATCTGGTTCTCGCTAAACGGCCTGTGGATCAATTCCCAGAAATCACCTTCCCCGGATTGCAGGGCTGCAGGGATACGCCTTAACGGATCCTGTTGCGACTCTTCATAAACGGCAGGCTGCTGACCCGATGCCAGAGCACGCCTGACATCCTCAGCCGAGATGACCAAGCCCTGACGAAACAGCAAGGCGCGTAACAGGATCGAACGCAATTCACGGATATTGCCGGTATAATTATGCAGGGCAAGGATCTTTTGAGCTTCAGAACTGACTACCGGGACCCGGTCAATCGGCTCATCAACCAGACGATAGATGCGGTAGAGCTGACCGAGAAAGTGAACGGAGAGGTCGCGGATATCTTCACGCCGTTCGTTGAGCGACGGCACCGTGATGGTCAATTCCGACAAGCGGTGATAGAGATCGGCACGAAAGCGTCCTTCGGCGATCAGGCGCTGCATATTCTGGTTGGTGGCGGCAACCAGAAGCACTCGCGCAAAGCGTGTCTGGTTTTCACCGAGACGAACGAAACCGCCATTATCAAGGAAGCGCAGCAACTGCACCTGGGTTTTCGGATCAGCATCACCGATCTCATCCAGGAAGACCACACCACCGCTGGCCTCTTCGATGATTCCGTGCCGATCAACGTGGGCCCCGGTAAATGCACCACGCTTGTGTCCGAAGAGCTCCGAGTAAGTCAGTTCTCCACTGTAGGCCGCGATATTGGTCTTGGTAACCGGTAATTCCCCGACCGTGCCGGCCGAAGCACGATACATCTCATTGAGGCGCGTATAGATATTGTTAAACAGAAACTCCTTGCCGCTGCCGGTGTCTCCGGTAATCAGAATGGTCGGCAAGCCGAGAGTCGCTTCGCGCAGATCAGCCTGCTGCCACATGAGAATGCGCCTAAACAATGGCGGCGTGAGGGTTTCAATGGTTGAGACCAGCTCTTCGGCTTTGCTTGAATTGCCGATGATATTACCAAGGCGATACGATGATATTTTCGGGTCACGATAGGTAACGTCGGACTGCAGTCGTTGTACCTCGGTGGTCAGTCGTTCGATCTGCAGCAGGCCGGCCAGATGACGGGCAATCATCTGCACGATAATCTGCAGGATGCGCTGGTGTTCATAGGTAAAGTAGTGCGAAGTCAAACTGCTCAGACAGACAACAGCCAGGACCTTCTCTTCAACCGTCACCGGCACGGCAATTTCGCTGCGGATCTCTTGTGTGACCTGTCGGTAAAAGCCTTCTCCGATCATTTCCAGGAATGAATCGTCAACGATTAACGGCTGCCGTGATGACGCGACATATCCGGTCAGGCTACGTTCGGTGCGCGGCAGTTCAGCGCCACCAATCGGCATGCGTGGGATATTTTTCTTCAACCATTCTTTACTCTTGGCGCCAATCAGTGTGCCATCTTCCTCCTCGACAATCAGCCAGGCATCCCCATCACACTCCCGAACCAGAGCGATACTGCCGGTGTCGGCGCCGATCAGTTCCGTGGCTTTAGCCAGCACCCGATTCAGAAAAGGCTGGCTGCCTTCGAAACGTTCCTGTAGCAGATCGATGATTTCCGAAAGCACCTTTATTTCCATATGCTCATCGCCGATCTCCTGGATCACCCGTTCCGCCATCTCTGCATGGGCTTCGAGCAGACCTCTTTCGAAATCGCTGAAACGATACGGTTCCTGAGTAAAATAGTTGACCAGGCAGGTAATTCGGCGTGAGCGGCTGTCGTAGCACGGCACAACATAAAGGGAGGTCAGACCGATTTTATCGGTCAGATAACTCTTCTGCAGCGACTGGGCCTTGAGACTGGGAAAGTAGAGAGGTCGCAATAAGGTTTCGTCGGTAATCACCCCGTCTTCATTGATGTATTGCGAGAACAACGATTTGCCCGAGCTCAGATCTATCAGTTTCTCGCCTTCGTACAGACGTTGTATCTCACGATCCTTGGCATAAGAGGCGAGAACCTGCAGACCCTGTCCTTGATCGTCGAGACCAATGCGCGACGGTACCAGCACGGAAGCTAAGGAGAGCTTGTCAATCAGACGCACTGCAGAACGTACCATGGTACGCGCCGCTTCTTTCTTTTTAGATTCGTCAATACGCCGCGCGACAATGATCTGCTGATGATATTTGCGCGCCTGGTCGAGAACCGGCGCCACCAGCGCCAGAAAATCGTGTAGAGCCTGGCGACTCTCATCATTGAGTATGCTGCCAATCCGCGAGCTGTCGACACAGAGGACCCCGATTGAGCGGCCCTTGTGCACCAGGGGTAACTGGGTCGAAGCCATAAGACCGAAATCTTCTGCAAGCTGCCGCGCATGCGGTGGTAGCCGCTCGCGGTCGGCAAACTCCGCATCCTGCTGCTCGATGTAGACCCTGGAAACCAGATAATTTTCATCCGTAAGGGAGAAGACATGCTCGTGTATTGCCCGCCGGGGGCGACCGGTTGCCAATTCACAGCTCAGGATGCCACCGGTCAAATCCTCAAGATAAAGCCGAAACCGTGACTGGCGAGTAATCAGCGGAACCGCTTCACCTATTTCATGCAGAATATCTGCAAGGTTTTCCTTGCCATAGCCCGTAATCCTCTGCAGATACTTTTCGACACGTGCTGAAAACTTCACATCAACTCTCCCTGGGTATTTTTTCTACTCACTGAGTTTACCTTGTTTCCAGGTCATGGTCAAAGCGTTGCGCTGACCAATAATTGATGTACTCGCAAAAACTCATTGGATGGCTAAGCCATCAATAATTGCATGACCGGTTGTTTCCCGTTGCACTGGATTGCCGAGTCTTTATAATATATTTTAATTTTTATAATCAACCCGACCAATACTGTGTTGAGCATTAAACGGAGAGAACCATGGAAATCGAACAGGGGGCCGGAAAGATCGCCAAGTGCTTGCGGTTGATGCTCAAAGACAAGCCAGGTCATCTGGCAAGCGTGGCCACCGCGATCGCCAAGCAGAATGCCAGCGTCGGCGACATTCACCTGGTGCGGGTTGGGCGTACCTACAACACCCGCGAGATCGTCGTCTACGTGGATTCCGATCAGCAGTTCGAGGATGTGGTTGATGCCATTGCCAGCCTGGAAGGCATCATCGTCGAAGATGTGATCGATCTGGTCCATAAGGTGCACGAGGGAGGGAAAATCGCCACCAAGAGCCAGGTGAGGATCGAAACCATCACAGACGTGCGTCAGATCTACACACCGGGAGTCGCTGTCATCTGCAAAGACATCCAACGTTCCCCGGAACTCGCCTACAAGTACACTTCGATTCCGAACCAGGTTGCCATCGTCACCAATGGCACCGCGATCCTCGGCCTCGGCGATATTGGCGCCGTTGCCGGCATGCCGGTCATGGAGGGCAAGGCCGTTTTGTTCGACCATCTGGTCGGCGTCAGCGGCGTGCCAATCCTGATCCAAAGCCATGACCCCGAAGTCATCATCGAGACAGTACGCAATATCGCGCCAACCTTTGGCGCCATCAAACTCGAGGACATAAAAGCGCCGGAATGCTTCGCGATCGAGGATACCCTCGACGCCGAACTCGACATTCCTGTCATGCATGATGATCAGCATGGCACTGCAGTCGTAGTCCTCGCAGCCCTGCTCAACGCCACACGTTTTTCAGGCCTGATGTTGCAGAAGTCCGTCGTCGGCATGATCGGCCTGGGCGCCGCCGGCATGGGGATCAGCAAGTTGCTGCTCGCCTATGGGGTTAAGCAGGTCATCGGTACCGATCTCGACCAGGCGGCCTGCGAACGGCTCGTTGCAACGGGCGGCAAAGCCGGCAGCCTGGATGAGGTGATGAAAGCAGCGCATATTGTCATAGCCACCACCGGTTGCCCCGGTTTGATCAAACCGGAGATGGTGCGCAAAGGATCAGTTATCCTTGCGCTCTCCAACCCGAACCCCGAGATCACACCGGATCTGGCCCTACAGGCAGGGGCGTCCTTCGCCGCCGACGGCAAGAGCGTCAACAACGCCCTTGCCTTTCCCGGATTATTTCGTGGCGCGCTGAACGTGCGGGCAACCCGGATCAACAACAAAATGAAGATCGCCGCCGCCAGAAGCATCGCCAAACATGCCGAGGAGAACGAGCTCGTTCCGTCTATCCTGCATCCGGAAGTCCACAAAGAGGTGACCGCCGCAGTCGAACGCGCGGCTCTTGAATCGGGGGTAACCAAGCACTGGGATTGACCTCCTGAAAGAGGGGCCTTTCGGGTTCTTCGGGAGGGTCTCCAACGGAGCAATGACTGAAACCCCGACCTCACCCCCGCTCGCTACGCTCACTCAAGACGCAAAGGCGCAAAGAAAGGCTCGGGCTTATGGGTTTTAAACCTTGGCGACTTTGCGGCTTTGCGTGAGATAAAGGTTCTTGTCTAGCGTCTCAACAACAACCTACTTCAGACCGAACCGTTTCAGCACCGCATCGGGTGCTTTATCGTAATGACTGAACTCCATGGTAAACGAACCGCGACCCTGGGTAGCACTCCGCAGTTCGGTCATGTAACCGAAAATCTCCGAAAGGGGTACATAGGCGCGGACGATATCGACCACATCGCGAGATTCCATGCCTTCGATACGACAGCGTTTCTGCTGCAGATTACCCAGGACTTTGCCTGAGAATTCGCCTGGTGTCGTAATTTCCAGAGCCATCACCGGTTCCAGCAGCACAGGCTTAGCCGCGCGGGCGACCAGAGAGAGCCCGCGCTGGGCGGCTGCGCGCACACCGAGAACCGATGTCACCCCCGGAGTAATCGGTACCTGTTCAACAATGATACGCAGATCAACCATCGGGTAGCCGACCTGCACCCCCGCCCGCACCGCCTGGTGCAAAGTTTCGTCTAGTCCTTTGAGGATTTCCGCGCTCAAACCCGGCGTATCCGATAATGGCAGCACAATTTCGATGCCGGCCCCACGCTCGCGCGGGGCAATCCGCAGACTGACTTCACCGCGTTGCTGCTTGCCGTCAATCTCTCGCTCAAAAAGCTCTGTGTGGCTGGCTTCGGCAGAGACGCTTTCCCGGTAGACGACCTGAGGTTTGCCGGCGTTGACGTCAACACCGAAGTCGTCAGCTAAACGCCGCAGCACGACCTCTAAATGCAGCTCACCCATACCGGTCAAAACCGTCTGCCCGGTCTCTTCATCTTCACGCACGCGGAAGGTCGGGTCTTCCCATTGCAGCTTTTCCAGTGACAGGAGCAGTTTGTCGCGATCCTGAATCTGTTTCGGCTCCACCGCCAGTGAGACGACAGGTTCGGGAATGGCAAGGCCGGCGAGCAATAAAGGCTTGTCCGGGGAGCAGAGTGTGTCACCGGTCAAGGCCTCCTTGAGGCCCGCGGCGGCAACGATATCACCGGCATGAGCGGAATCGATTCGCTCGCGTTTATGGACATGCATGCGAAAGAGCCGCGCGGCACGTTCCTGGACGTTACGGGTGGAATTCAACAGAATATCGCCGGCTTTTAATTCGCCGGAGTAAATACGCAGGTAGGTCAGCTTGCGGCCTTCATCGGAGAGCACTTTGAAAGCCAGGGCACAAAGTGGTCCTGATACATCACAGGCAAGCAGCACGTCTTCATCACTATCCGTCTGATGCGCCGGAACCGGCGGCAGTTCAAGGGGCGAGGGCAAGAGATCTGTGACGGCATCAAGCAGTGGCTGGATTCCCTTATTGCGCAAGGCTGAACCGAGGAATACCGGGAAGAGCTGTCCGGCCAGGACTCCCTTGCGCAGCGCTGGGCGGATCCTCTCAGCTGCAATCTCCCTTCCTTCCAAAAAATCCACGAGCAGTTCATCGTCCCAATCAGCCGCGGCTTCGATCAGGGATTCACGGGCCTCGGCAACGACCGATTTGAGCTCGTTGGCAACCGGCATGCAGACAACCTTCGCTCCGAACTCATTCTCATCGAAAGTCAGCTCATGCTCATCGAGAAGATCAACAACGCTGCGAAAGTTTCCTTCCTCCCCCACCGGCAACTGCATCAGAACCGGACGGGCTCCGAGACGCTCCTGCATCTGCTCAAGCACCACTCGATAGTCTGCTCCGACCCGATCCATTTTATTGATCAGGCAGATGCGCGGCACATTGTAACGATCAGCCTGGTGCCAGACCGATTCGCTTTGCGGCTGCACGCCCTCAACAGCACTGAAGATGGCAATGGCGCCATCGAGAACCCGCAGAGAACGCTCCACTTCGATGGTGAAGTCGATGTGCCCCGGAGTATCGATGAGGTTGATCCAGGTGTCCTGCCAGCGACAGGTGGTGCTGGTGGCAGTGATGGTAATGCCACGATCCTGCTCCTGAGCCATCCAGTCCATCGTTGCCAGGCCATCATGCACCTCGCCAAGCTTGTGAATCTCGCCGCAATAAAAGAGAATACGCTCAGAGACCGTGGTCTTGCCGGCGTCGATATGCGAGATAATGCCGATATTGCGGATCTGGTTGAGGGTTGGCAGGTTCATGTCGTGTCTCACAACCGCAAAGAGAAAAGTCAGCGTGCGAAACCTTTGCGGATCTGATAGAGATCATCCATATTAAGGCTGTTAAGTTCGAAATATTCGCGCTCGAGCTCTTCAACATAGAAACGGTCGAGGCCACTGTTGTCAAGGAAGTCTTCGCGTAGGCCGGTGTCATGCTCAGCGATGATCCTGGGCAGCAGGTTGTGCAGATAAACGGCTTCCTTCTTGATGTTCACTACGACGTTATGGAACTGGGCCAACGGGATATCGCCGGTGTGCAGGCCCTTATTGTAAAGCTCGTCGGCAACTTCAACCAACAACGCCTCCTGCTCCATCCGCGTGTTGTACTTGGAATAGAAGTTGCGAATACGCTCTTTAACATGAGCAAGCAAGGTTACATTGAGCCGCTCTTCCTTTCCGAGGAGGTGCAATTGATCAGCCAGTGCCTTAATCGTCAGACGGCTGTCCTCGATCAATGCCAGCCCTTTTTGCAGACAAATGATTTTTTTGCGACCAAACTGACCGAGATATTTGTTCTCGTACACCTGTTTGAAAAAAAGCTCTTTCCAGAGTTTCGTGTCAAGTTCATCGAAGGCTTTCTTGTTGCCCAACAGGCTGCGAATCTGCTCTTCGCCAAAATGGACATTCTCCATAAAGGCCAGCTGATTGATCACCGCCGACGTATTATCATAACGATCAAAGTAAGTAATGATGTAGGAGAAAAGCTCGAGCAATGCGAGGTCAGCTCCTTCATGGATTTTTTCATCGCAAGCCTTGCCGGTTTCAAGCAGAATATGCTCGAAAGAGTGATCACGATTTTCACTCGCCTGACGTTTGGCGTGCAGCAACAACGACATATCCTCGGAGTTTATGAGGGCATCAATCTGAGCCTCGGCAAAGAAGATCCCTTCGAGCACCTGCCTGGTTTCTGCGAGATAGTCCTGCTCATCAAGGTCAACCAGCTTGTCATGCTTAAGCATCTTGTCAAGCGTATAGAAAAGCGCCGCCGGGATTTTGTTGCGCACCGAAAGGGTTTTCAGGCGGGTCAGACGGGCATTCTCCAGCTGATTAATACTTCCCTTGAGATTGCACTCAATCAGGATGTTTTTGTACTCATCAACAATCCTCTGATTGTCCGGATGTTTGTACATGACATCAATACGTATGCGTTCCTGCTGATACCGGTCGATCCCGAGTTCATCGGCAAGCTCCTGCAACACTGCAAATTCATAATCAGGAATCGTCTTGTATGCAAAATACAGGTCTTTGAAGGCATCGTGATACTGCTTGTGCTTTTTGTTGATCAGCTTGATCAGGTAGAGGGAACTGCGATGGCCAAGCATGCTGTAGATTTCATCGAGCAGTTCTGAATCATCGCCGAGGCCAACACAGGTTGAACGTTTGAGGGTTTTCCCAAGCAGCCTGGCGATATTCTCCTGTTGCTCCTGCAAGGTTCCGGAAACCGATCCGGTCATAAAGAAGAAGTAATTGACCGTGGCGTTGCCCTCGAAAAAAACCTGATCGTAACTGCTCTGGCCATCGGTTTTCGGCGTAAAATCCAGCAGGCCGCCATCGCCTTTGTAGAAGGTCCCGTAAAGAATCAGGCGATTGCGCACATCGGTTTTCGCCAGGTCGGACAAGGGTTGATCAACACCAAACATGTACTCGCAAAAAGATCCGCCGTTACCGCGATGACTGATTCGTTCCGGCTCAAGAATGAATTCGTTGCCCGGTGAAAAGAACCGCAGATCATCGCTGGACGCTTCAAAGAAGTAACGGCTGTAAGCATCACGGGATGCCGCCATCGCAAAATATTCGATGGTGTCATCAAGGTGCCCATGCAGGCGTATTTCCTGATGTTTCGACATAAGTTCCTAATGTTCCGAAGACTTGGACAACGGCAATATTAGCGTCTGCCCATCATAAGCAAACTCAACACCTTCGGGGAGTCCCTCTGAATGACGCGGATAATCGACGTCATGTGTAAGGTGTGTCAATAAGGTTTTCGGTACCCGCAAATGTCTGGCAACCTCAATCGCGGCGCTGATACTGAAGTGCGACTCGTGCTCGCGAAATCTCAAGGCATCAATAACCAGCACGTCCAGGCCTTCCAACAACGCCCAGGACGATTGGGGAATCGCACTGCAATCGACCATATAGGCCAGGTTGCCGACCCGGTAGCCGAGCGATTCACCGGGACCATGCCGCAGAGGAAGCGGTGTCACCTTCTGTCCGAACAGCTCAAAAGGTCCGGTTACTTCGTTAACCTGCAAACGCGGCCGGTAGCCCGGAGTGTCTGCTTCACTGAATATGTAACTGAACAGCCCCTGAATTCGATCCAGCACGTCACGCGCAGCATAGACCGGAATCGCTTTGCCGGTCATCAAAGTAAAGGTTCGCAGATCATCAATTCCGTGCACATGGTCGGCATGCGCATGGGTGTACAGGACACTGTCAACCTGCTCGAGGCCTTCGCGCAATGCCTGCTGGCGGAAGTCTGTTGCCGTATCAATCAGGATCTTGTGATCAGACCACTCAAGCAAGGCACTGCAGCGGGTGCGGTTATTGCGCGGATCAGTCGAAGAGCAGACGGCGCAATGACAACCGAGCACAGGCACCCCGGTACTGGTTCCCGAGCCGAGCACAGTCAGCTTGAGAAACGTTTCTGTCATATCTTGAAGACCCCGACCTCCTCTTCCAGAGCAGTGGTCAATCGCGTAAGCGTTTCGACCACGTGGTCCAGTTCAGCAGTGCGGCTGGCGTTGTTCTCGGCAACTTTATGGACGCTGCCGACAGCATCAACAACCTCGCGGCTGCGCTTGGTCAATTCGCGGGTGGCGCCGTCGATAAGCGAAATCATCGAACGAATCTGCTCCATGCTCTCGTTGATCTGACGACTGCCCTTGGCTTGCTCACTGGTGCTCTGCTTACCATGGGCAGCAATATCGCGCATCGACTCGGCGCCTTCGGCAAGCTGACGCGCTCCCGAAGTCTGTTGATTGATTGCTGAGGCAATCTGTTCGAGCATGGCGGCCACCTGGTTCATCGAATCAGTCACCTGACGGCTGCCACGTGACTGCTCTTCGGTAGCCCGGACGATACCGTTGACCTGTTCCATCGCCTTGAGTGTACTGCTGCGGATCTTATCCAGAGCAAGACTGGAGGCCTTGGAACGCTTAACCTCTTCGTAGACCTGTTCGCTGCCCGCCTTCATGGCGACGACTGCTTCCTGGGTTCCCTCCTGAAGGTTGCTGATAATGGTGGCGATTTCACGAGTGGAGACCGCACTTCGCTCAGCCAGTTCGCGGATTTCATCGGCAACTACGGCAAAACCTCTGCCATGCTCTCCGGCTTGAGCAGCAATAATCGCTGCATTCAGAGCAAGCAGACTGGTCTGATCAGCCACCTCATCAATAACAGTGAGAATCTTGCCAATTGCGCTCGATTGATTGCCAAGTTCCATAATCGCCTCACTGGCACGATCAACGGTCTGGCGTATTGACTCGATTCCACGGATGGTTTCATCGACGGTCTGCATGCCGCGCTGGGCATCTTCAGCTGCCTCACTAGCCAGTTTACTGGTTTGTACGGCATTTTCCTCGATCTCCTTGATCGAGGCATCCATCTCCAGCATTGAGGAAACCGTTACCTCTGTAGAGGAAGAAAGGATATCAACATTCTCTGCCACTTCCTGACTGGCTACCGACATTTCGTTAATCGAGCTGGAGACGGCATCGACAGTAGCGAAAAGCTTCTCCATCTGCGAAGCAATCTCTTCGATCGTTGCTCCCAACTCCAGAGTTGCCGACGAGCTCTCTTCGACTGAACTCACCAGATTGCCGGTACTCTCAGCAATACCTCCGACCGCTTCGTCGATCCCCTCAATCGCCTTGGAAGACTCTTCCAATGCTTGCGACTGGCGCACCGCACCCTCCATGACTTCGTGGGAAGAGTTGCGGACTTTTTCGTTTGCCTTGGTCAAATCCTCTGTCACGCCGCGGATACGTCCCACCATCTCACGCTGTCGGTTGAGGAAACCGTTGAAACATTCAGACAGCTCGCCGACTTCATCAGCACTGCGCACCTTCAGTTGACGCGTCAAATCGCCACCACCGGCAGAGATCTCGCGCAGGTTTGCGACAACTTCCCGCAAGGGGCGGACGATTCCCGCCGACACAAGTAATCCGATCAAAACCGAAATCGCGCCGACAATGCCTGCCGTGGCCAGGAAGGACTGCTGCAGACGATTTTTGGCAGCGGACAAAGCGGTCACATCCAGAGCCATCAGCACACCGCGGTTTTTACCACTGATCGAGTTGTAGACAATTCGATGTATGCGACCATTGATCGAGGTCTCATAGTCAGGTGACTGAAGTACGCTCGCCAGATCAAGCGCGGTCAGCTCCGGAATCGTTGAGGCAAAGACGCCGCCTTCGTCAAAAAAAGCGACTTCCATGCCGCTGAGAGCTTTCAGGCGCGTCGCAAGCTGAAGATCGAAATAGGTTACGCCAACCAGGTGGCCGATCGGATCGCCGTACACCATTTTGATTGGCGCGGCCGCGACCATCGACAGGCGCCCGTCAAACAGGTCGTTTTCCGCATAGACTTCACCGTCCAGACTGGCTTCGATAGCCGGATGATCAACCCCTGAGGTGGCAGGAATTTCTTTGCCGCCGTTGACGAAAGTCCGGTAAAACCGCTGCCCCTGCTTGTCAAGAACCTGTATCTGATTGAAAGGCAAGTTTTCCATATTGGTGAAGAAATTGATGAGTTGACCGTTGTCTCCACTCGACCCGGCAGAGTAGACTGCATTGACCAGAAAAGGGTTGCCGGCCAACATCTGCAGCAGCCTCAGATTCTCTGCCGCGATGTTGGTGGTTGCCTGCTCGACAAACTTGGCTGAGTCGTGCAAGCGCGCCTGCGTCTGCACCTCGAGTTCGTCAGCAACCGTGCCGCCGATAACCCAAAGTGAAACCACCAACGGGATGACGCCCACAGAAACCAGGGCAAAGAGTATTTTCGATCGCAACTTCATAAATGAAACATCCTTCCTTCGCGACTGATTACCATTACTGATCAGGAGTTCGAGGGCTATTCCGCCGGAACAAAGCTTTTCTGCAGAATCGCTCTGCCCTGAGGACTTTTCGCCAAGGCAATAAAACGGGCCAGGTCGCCCTGCGGTTCACCTTTGGTGACCAAAGTCAGAGGTTTCGCCAGAGGATAAAGTCCATTATTAATATTGGCCGCAACCGGATCAACGCCATCAACCTTGATCGCCTTGACACGCTCCTCATCAAACATGCTGAGGCTCAGGGCGGTGATACCTGTCGGAAACATGCTGACCTGCTGATCGGATTCAGCAACAATGGCCGAAACAATTTCCCGTGCGAGGTAATCTTTCTCTTTTAGTATCAAGCCTTTGACGGCACTGCGCATCCCGGAACCTTTCGGGCAGGTTACGACAACAATCTGGGCGGCAGCACCACCGACGTCCTGCCAATTGGTGGTTGCTCCCGAGAAAATCTTCTGTAGTTGATCAAGAGTCAGATCATTCAACGGATTCTGCTCATGAACAAGAATTGCCAGCACATCCCAGCCGAGCAAGTGTTCAACCAGGCCCTTGTTTCTCTCCGCTTCAGTCAAAAAGCGTCCGGAACCCGCCATGTCGATCTCATCATTTTGCAAGGCTTTAATTCCGGGACCGGTGTTGCCGCCTTCAATGTGTACCCTGATCGCCGTATCTGCAGTGAAAAGACGGCTGACCTCCGGCATGAAATTTCATG
>JAVVDT010000170.1:0-5199 GCA_032250875.1 Desulfuromonadales bacterium
TGTCGTGCGGCCACTTTTGCCCTTTCATCGTGCAGAGCTTCGTTCGTTTCTGAAAGAGGCGGGGATCGCATGGCGGGAGGATATGAGCAACCTTGACCAGGTTCTTACCCGCAACCGCATTCGTCATCAGCTCCTGCCAATGCTGGAAAGTTTTAACCCAAACATTGTAAATCAAGTTGCCGGACTCTGTAAGCAGATGCGTCAGGATGAAAGTTTCTGGGCAGATTTAGTCGCTGAGCAGTTGGAACGATGCGGGCGCTGGCAAGAAGACGTGTACGCTCTGGATCGGCGACTGATGTTTGAAATGCCGCCGTCCCTGGTCGGCCGCGTGATCAGATCCGCCTTAGAGAAGGTCCGTGGTGACTTGCGCTGTATGACGTCAACCCATGTTGCCGATGTTTTGAGGTTGCTTAGGTCAGATTCCCCGCAAGGTGAGCTGAGCTTACCTGGTGTCTGGGTTGCACGGCGCTACGAGACGCTGCTGTTTCGCAGGCAGAAACCGGAGAATCTTGAGCCGTTTGAAATCGTGTTAAACGGACCAGGTAATTATCCGTTACCAGATGGTCAAATTTTGCGTTTATCGTTGGAGAAACAGGCTTTAGGTGAGAGTATGAAGGCAGCCGAATTTTCGCTGCTTTCCTTGCCCTTCCCGCTGACATTGCGACATCGCAGGCCGGGTGATCGAATTCGACCGTCCGGAATGAGTGGCTCAAAAAAGCTCCAGGACCTATTTGTCGATCTTAAATTGACCAAAGAAGAGCGGCAGAAAGCCTTGCTTCTGATCAAGGATGATGAAGTTGTCTGGGTCGTCGGTTTACGTCGATCCGAAGGGCGTCTTGCCAAGGCTGGTGATCCTGTTCTGCGGGTCATTATTGAAGCTAAAGGATAGCCATAATCAACTTGTTATAAGGTGTCCGTTATGGTAGAGTTTTCAGTGTTTTTTCAACTCCAAGCACCGCATTTTTCTGGTGTTTTCAGCCTCAGGGGGTAATGTGAATCAGTTTTATAAAAATTTGGCGCTCTGGCTGGTTATCTCGTTGGTGATGATCATGCTGTTTAATATGATGACCCAGCAGGGCCGCGATATTAAACCGGTACCGTATACAACCTTTTTGACTGCCCTGGAACAAGGTAATGTCGTCGATGTTACAATCCAGGGTTCGAATCTTGAAGGTACATATGCTGATGGTTCGTCCTTTAAGACCTATGCCCCTGATGATCCGGATCTGATCAGCCTGTTGCGGGAGCAGGGGGTCGCTATTGTGGCTGAACCGGATGAAACCAACAGTTTCTGGATGACCATGATGGTTTCCTGGGGACCGATTCTGTTGTTGATTGCCGTCTGGATCTTTTTTATGCGTCAGATGCAGTCCGGTGGCGGCAAGGCGATGAGCTTCGGCAAGAGTCGCGCCAAGCTGCTCAGTGAGTCTTCGGCTAAAATCACCTTCAACGATGTGGCCGGAATCGACGAAGCCAAAGATGAACTTGAAGAAGTCGTCTCTTTTCTGAAAGATCCGAAAAAATTCTCCCGACTCGGCGGGCGCATCCCGAAAGGCGTGCTGCTGGTCGGTGCACCGGGAACCGGAAAAACCTTGCTGGGCAGAGCGATCGCCGGTGAAGCCGGCGTGCCGTTTTTCTCCATCTCCGGTTCTGACTTTGTCGAGATGTTTGTCGGCGTTGGCGCCAGTCGTGTCCGTGACCTCTTTGTGCAGGGCAAGAAAAATGCACCCTGTATTATCTTCATTGATGAAATCGATGCTGTCGGTCGCCATCGCGGAGCCGGTATGGGCGGGGGACACGACGAACGCGAGCAGACTCTCAACCAGTTGCTGGTCGAGATGGATGGCTTCGAATCAAACGAAGGCGTCATCCTGATTGCTGCCACCAACCGTCCTGACGTTCTTGATCCGGCACTGCTGCGTCCCGGTCGTTTTGACCGACAGGTTGTTGTGCCTCGCCCTGACGTGCGTGGCCGGTTCAAAATTCTCCAGGTTCATGCCCGCAAGGTTCCTTTGGGCGAGGATGTCGACCTCAATGTCGTCGCCAAGGGCACGCCCGGCTTCTCGGGAGCTGATCTGGAAAATCTGGTCAATGAAGCTGCACTTCTGGCGGCACGGGCCAATAAAAATGAAGTCAACCGACAGGATCTTGATAGCGCCAAGGATAAGGTCATGATGGGCGCTGAGCGTCGCTCCATGGTGATCACCGAAGAAGAAAAGAAAGTCACGGCCTACCATGAAGCCGGTCATGCGCTGGTTGCGATGTATACCCCGGGCGCCGACCCCGTCCACAAGGTTTCTATCATCCCCCGTGGTCGGGCCATGGGGGTCACCATGTATCTGCCCGAAGAAGAGAAGTACAACGAGACCAAGATCGGCTTGAACATTAAGATAAGAACCCTCCTCGGTGGCCGGGTCGCAGAAGAGCTGATTTTCGAGAGCGTCACCAGCGGAGCTTCAAATGATTTGGAGCGAGCGACTGCTATTGCCCGCAAGATGGTTTGTGAATGGGGAATGAGCGACAAACTCGGACCTCTGGCTTACGGCGAAAAAGAAGGCGAAGTTTTCCTTGGCCGCGATTTCGGCCATGTCAAGAATTACAGCGAGGCAACAGCGTATGCCATTGATGAAGAAATCAGGGTGATTGTTGAAGAGAACTATGTGCATACCCGCGATATCCTTTCTAAAAACAAAGATGCCTTGATCAAAGTTTCAGAGGCCCTGCTTGAACGTGAGAATATGGATGGCAGCGAAATACGGGCAATGATATTTGGCCCTGCAGAGCCTGAAGTTGAGGAAGAGACCGTTGCCAGGGAAACGGTCGCTCCAGGTGAAGGTCCTTGCGTCGGCGATGTCTGATGCCCGGTCTGGTAAGCTTCCATGAATTTAATCATCTGATTCTCGACGGACGCAGTTGCTCGCTCATTATTGACCGGCCGTACATCGTGGGTATCCTCAACGTAACGCCTGATTCATTTTCCGATGGTGGACGATTTTTTAATCTGGAAAAAGCTCTTGACCACGGCAGACGAATGGTTGGCGAAGGTGCCGATCTGATCGATATCGGGGGGGAAAGCACGCGACCGGGTTCCCGTCAGGTTACCGTTCAAGAGGAATTGGACAGAATCCTCCCGGTTGTTGAAGCCCTCGGACGTGAATTCGACCTGCCTTTGTCTATTGACACCACAAAAAGTTCTGTTGCCAAAGAGGCGATTGCCGTCGGCGCAGACTTTATCAATGACATCAGCGGCTTGACCTTTGACGAGAACATGGCCGAGGTGATTGCTGATTCAGGTACCGGTGTGATTGTTATGCACACCAGCGGCAGGCCTGATGTCATGCAGAAGAACACCTGCTATGATGATGTCGTTAAAGAAGTCTTTGCCGCACTGTGTACGAGCATTGAGATTGCCGAGGCGGCGGGGGTTGCTCGGCAAAAGATCGCCATTGATCCGGGGATCGGCTTCGGCAAAGATGTTTCCGGCAACCTTGAACTGTTACGTTGCACTGCTGCCTTGACCGAACTTGATCGGCCGATCATGCTGGGGACGTCCCGCAAGGGTTTTATTGGTCAGGTTCTGGGCCAGGGCGATCCTAAAGAGCGACTTGCCGGAACACTGGCAACCATTGCCCTCGGCTACGCCGGAGGTGCACGCCTCTTCCGAGTACACGATGTTGCTGCTGCCCGCCAGGCGGCCTTGATGGCCAAGGCCATTTGCAGAGGATCAGGTTGGTCTGCAAGCTGATGTGACTTTTCATTCCGGGGATGTTCAGGATGTTCGAGATGCTGAAAAATTTCAGGTGGTTTCTGGATCTGCTCGATATCCTGCTGGTCGCCTTCATCATTTACCGGATCATCCTGCTTATCAAGGGTACGCGAGCCGTACAGATGCTGGTCGGCCTGGCCGTCCTTCTTATTATCTATGTGGCATCGCAGATTGGCGGTCTCTATACTCTCAACTGGATTCTCGATAATTTCCTTTCTTCAATTATCCTGGTGATTGTCGTTCTTTTCCAACATGATATCCGCCGGGCCCTGATTCATGTCGGTCGCAACCCGTTTTTTGCCGATCTCTCTTTCCCTGAAGAAACCCGCGTCATCGATGAGATCTGCAAGGCATGCGTTGCCCTATCCCTTAAGAATCTGGGTGCTCTGATTGTTATAGAAAGAGAAACCGGAATCAATGACTTTCTCGAAGTCGGCACTGAACTGGATGCCAAACCCTCCAGTGATCTGATCCTTGCCATTTTTCACCACGCATCTCCAATTCACGATGGGGCGGTCATTATCCAGCGAGGCCGGATTACCCGAGCCGGTTGCTTTCTGCCACTGACCCAGAATCCTGATATTGACCCGCGTTTTGGTACGCGCCACCGCGCAGCAATCGGTCTGACCGAACTGGTCGATGCTGTTGTTATTGTGGTCTCTGAGGAAACTGGCAAGGTTTCTGTGGTCGTCGGCGGCAAAATAACGCGTGAGCTGGAAGTGGCCACGCTGAAAAAAGTCCTCAAGCGCCTGCTTGAACCGCGCCGTCCGCGTGGTAAAAAGAGCTGATGATGGTCGAGAAAATTTTCGAAAACTGGTTGTTGAAATTTATTTCTTTGGCGTTTGCCGTGGTGCTCTGGTTCTTTGTGATGGGTGAAAGCCGCATGGAGGTAACTCATATTGCGCCACTGGAATATAAAAACCTTCCAGAAGGGTTGATGATTGCCAATGAAGTGCCGACATCGGTTGCGATAATGATCAGTGGCCCACGAGCTCTTCAGGTGAATCTCAGCCCAAGTGATATCAGCCTCAGTGTTGATCTAAAGGAACTCCAGGCCGGAGTCACCTCATTCAAGCGTCTTGAAGAGAGGCTGAACATTCCCACTGGCCTGAAAATTACCCGGATATCGCCTTCCTATGTTGATGTTAAGCTGGAGCGGGTCCGCGATCGTGATGTGCCGGTACGTGTCGTCCTGAGCGGCGAGCCTGCCCCCGGTTTCATCGTCAAGTCAATCAAGGCTGTTCCGGAGAAAGTAACCGTATCCGGTGCAGAGAGTGAGCTTAAAGGGGTGTCCGAAGTTGAAACCGAGGCGATAGATTTAACCCATGTTCGAGAAAGTTTTTCCCAGACTGTTGCAATCAGCTACACAGGCAACTATACAAACTTGAAAAACACGAAAACTGTTGAAGCTCAAGTTGTACTGGAGCCGGACC
>JAVVDT010000171.1:0-5196 GCA_032250875.1 Desulfuromonadales bacterium
TCAGCCCAATTCAACAGTTTCTAATCAATCCGAATGATCGTTCCCCGGATCTCCTTGCCGATTTCGAGAAGGCCGACACTATGATATGCCATACGGCGCCTGTCCGTTGCGCTGCCGGGATTGAAAAATAAAACGCCCTCACGGCGATGACAGGCCGGACGGTGACTGTGTCCATAGACCAGGCAATCGAGCGGAGTCGAAGAAAATTCAGCGTAGATCCGCTCCTCAATTTTATCGGGTGGACCCCATCCGTGAATCATGCCGATCGTGAAGCCGCCTACATTAATAATTTTCTTTAACGGCACGTTCGGGGTGACCGGATCCATGTTACCACGAACTGCGTGGATCGGATAATCATCAAAGACATCCAGCAGGTCAGGCGCAACCAGGTCGCCAGCATGCAAAATCATGTCAACCGAAGCAAAGACATTATCGATCAGGCCAAGCAGGAACATCCTTGCATCATCTGAATCATCAAGATGCGTGTCTGAAAGAACCCCTACCCTTAATGGAGATACCGGCAAATTATTCTTCAAATCTGAGCCTTGTATGCAGCCTTGTATCGCAGATGTTTTTTTTGCGACGCCATCAATCTTGTTAAGTATAGTCTAAGAGCAACCCTGTCAACCTTTCAGGCAAAAAAACAATTTTGACATAGTCGATACATGATGAAAAATGCCAAATAACTGCCTGCTATGGCTAGTTTCAGCCGAAAATACTCGGCGAATCCATACGCGATTGCGGTATGATACGTCTTGACGAACGAGATAAAAACGTTAGATTAGTGTAATATAAATTCATTACGTGTGTGCGGCCATATTTGGCATCGGTGTTGCTGTATAAAACAAGAGCCATTTTCATCTTTCGAGGTGTTTTCCCTTGACAAAGGATAGCTATGGGTTTTATCTAAGGTTTTTATTATTGCTAAATTATTTTTATTGAGACAAAAAACCAGAACAACGATTGGCTTAGGCAAAAAGCCAGAGAGGACACAAAAACATGTCAAAACGTCAGGAAGCGCTTGATTATCACTCAATGGGACGCAAAGGCAAGATTGAAGTTATTACCACCAAACCGTGTGAAACCAGCAGGGATCTTGCCCTGGCTTACAGCCCCGGGGTTGCAGAGCCTTGTCTGGAAATTGAGAAGAACCCGGATGACGCCTACAAGTATACAGCAAAAGGCAATCTGGTGGCTGTCGTATCAAATGGTACCGCAGTCCTCGGCCTCGGTGACATCGGAGCTCTCGCCGGCAAGCCGGTCATGGAGGGGAAAGGCGTTCTTTTCAAGACTTTCGCTGATGTCGACGTCTTCGACATAGAGCTCAACACCAAGGATTCCGACGAAATTATCCGCACCGTCAAGCTGCTTGAACCGACCTTTGGCGGCATCAACCTTGAAGACATCAAAGGCCCCGAGTGTTTCTACATCGAGGAAGAACTCAAGAAGATCATGAACATCCCGGTCTTCCATGATGACCAGCACGGCACAGCCATCATCTCCGCCGCCGGCATGATCAACGCCCTCGAACTGACCGGCAAGAAGATCCAGGACGTCAGAATTGTGGTCAACGGTGCCGGAGCAGCAGGCATTGCCTGCGCCAATCTCGCGGTCATCATGGGCATCGATAAAAACAACGTCATTCTTTGCGATACCAAGGGCGTTATCTACAAGGGCCGCACCGAAGGGATGAACCCTTACAAGGAGCGCCTGGCCGCCGAAACCGATGCCCGCACTCTTGAAGATGCTATGATCGACGCAGACATCTTCTTCGGTGTCTCCGCCAAGGGCGCTCTGACTGCCGACATGCTGAAATCGATGGCCAAAGACCCGATCGTTTTCGCCATGGCCAACCCCGATCCGGAGATCACGCCGCCGGAAGCCAAGGCCGTACGCGACGACGTTATCATCGGTACCGGCCGTTCCGATTACAACAACCAGGTCAACAATGTGCTCTGCTTCCCCTTCCTGTTCCGCGGCGCTCTCGATACCCACGCCAGCGCGATCAATGACGAGATGAAACTGGCAGCCGTCAAGGCTCTCGCCGAGCTCGCCAAAGAAGACGTCCCCGATTCAGTACGCAAGGCTTACGGTGGCGAAGTCATCAAGTTCGGCCGCGAGTACATCATTCCCAAGCCATTCGATCCGCGCGTTCTGCTGCGGGTTGCCCCGGCCGTGGCGCAGGCGGCCATGGATTCCGGAGTTGCCCGGAGCCCCATCGCTGACATGGGCGAGTATCTGGAAAGACTGGAAGCCATGCAGGGGCGTTCCAAACAGATTATGCGGACCCTGATCAACAAAGCCAAAACCTGTCCAAAACGCATCGTCTTCCCGGAAGGCGAAGAAGAGAAGATCCTGCGTGCTGCCCAGATTCTGGTCGATGAAGGCATCGCCAAGCCGATTCTGCTCGGTGACGAAGCCGAGATCAGGCTGAATGCCGCCAAACTGGCCGCCGACCTGACTGGAGTCGTTATCATCGATCCGACTAAAAGTGAACTGACTGAAAATTATTCAGCAGAGTTCTTCACCATGCGTCAGCGTAAGGGTGTCACCCTGGCCGAAGCCCGTCGCACCATCCGCAAGAGTCGCAACCATTTTGGTTCCATGATGGTTCTCAAGGGAGATGCCGACACCCTGCTCTCCGGAATCAATCATCACTACCCGGAGACCATCCGCCCGGCCCTCGAGGTCATCGGCAAGCGCGAGGGCCTGTCCAAGGTCCATGGTATGTACATGATGGTCACCAAGAAGCGTGCGACCTTCTTTGCCGATACCACCGTGGCCATCGAACCGACCGCCGAAGAGTTGGCAGAAACTGCTCTGCTGACGGCACAGAAGGCACGTCAGTTTGATTTCGAGCCTAAAGTCGCCATGCTGTCTTTTTCCAACTTCGGCAGCTCACCGCACCCTCTGACCATCAAGGTCAAGCGTGCCACCGCACTGGTCAAAGCCCAGGATCCGGACCTGATTGTAGAAGGCGAAATTCAAGCCAACGTGGCTCTCGATCCGGAGTTGATTGAAAAGCAATACCCCTTCTCCAAGCTCAAGGGTGATGCCAACGTCTTTATCTTTCCCGACCTGCAATCCGGCAACATCGCCTACAAGCTGCTGCACAAACTGGGCGGCGCCGAGCAGATCGGCCCAATCCTCATGGGCATGAAAATGCCGGTCCACGTACTGCAGCGCGGCGATTCCGTAGCAGAAATCGTCAACATGTCGGCAGTCGCTGTCGTCGATGCCCAGGAATATGCGTTTGATAACAAGAAATGAATAACCCGTAATAAAGACTAAACTTTCAAAGGGCAACCCACACCGGGTTGCCCTTTAAGGTTTCCAGCCCCCAGCCCCCATTTCCTTGAAGCTCAGTTCTTCGAGTATCCTTCCCGGACAGCGTTTTCCATGTCAGCCAACTCGTCATCAGTCAGAAACCCGAAATGTGACTCCCTTTTTCTCGCCGAAAGGCGACCATTGTTTTGCAGACAGAGTTGGACAAAGAGATCGATAAGACGGTCAGGCATGTCCACGAGCTCCTGAATGGCCTGTTTTGTCCTGTCGTAATTCGCCAGAAAATCGAGTTCTTCCACCAGTTCGTGCTCGATGGTGAGTTTGACAAAATTGTACAACGCCTCCGCCTGAGCGGTCATGTCGATATACCTATACAAACGCCCGGTCTCACCAGTCACGGTCATCTGGCCAAGATCGTCCAGGTCGTATTCAACCAACCGCATCAACGGGTTTGAGAACGCTTCCAGGGAGTAATCGTAAAGCGCCGGATTTTTCAGCATGGCAGCAGAGACCGGGAACATGAGACCTTTCGGGATTTCGCCGCGCAGGAACAGGATGTTGTGAATGAGAAAACGGTGAATACGGCCGTTGCCGTCCTCGAAGGGATGCATGAAGACGAATCCGTAGGAGATGGTGGCGGCATGGATAATGCCGGAAACCGCGCCTTCCTTCATCATCTGGTGGGCGATGAGCAGTCCTTCCATCAGTTCCGGTAGATCCTCGGGTTTCGGACAGACATAATGAACGAGTTGTTTCTGGCGGGAAATCGTCTGCCCCACGTAGTTCTGGTTGGCCCGGTAATCCGTCTCCCGGAACCGGGGATCGACAATGTGGGCCTGCACGTCGATCAGGAGAGGCTTTTCGCAAAAATCCTTGTGCTCGGCCATCTCCAGCAAACCGATGAATTTCTCCGTCCGGCAGGCATTCGGTTTGATGTGCTCGATTTCAAATGATGACTTTGTCTCTTTGTTATACAGGTAACTCAATGCTCGCCTGAGAAGCTCCGGCGGGTAGGAAGTCATGACCTCTTCGCACCGTTTCCGCAGGTCGAGCCCCTCCATGGCGGCGAGATTTTCGGTGCGCCGGATGATGGGACAAAAAAATTTCCCGCCAAGCAGATTGTCGATGACCCTCTGGCGCCGTATGCGTCGACCGGGCGCTGCTGTGTAGTAACGGTTCGATTCAAGCAGCTCAATATAATTCCCCATGGTCAGATCCGGTAGCGGGAGTTCCCGTCCGGTCATGAATTCATACAGAAACCAGACCTTGCGGGCGTATTTCCCTGTCGGCTTCGAGCTGATCCAGGCTGCTATTTCGTCTGCCGGGGCCACCTCGAAAAGGGCTGACAGCAGCCCCAGGTTGACGCCATCATATTTGAGGGCGAACTCCAGATGGTTTCCAGCTCCGTCACCAGGCCAATAAGACTGGGGATAGACGGATTCCACCTGCCCATCCTGAATGGTCGAGCGTAGCGTACCGGTCGGGCTAACGGAGGACATGTGCCAATTCGGCAAAGCACTCAATCCATACTGCTCGATCAGAAACGCATATCCCGCCAGCCGGTTCTGTGTTGTGTTCAATGTCATTCACCTCAAAAAATGTTATGAATCTATAAATATGATTACAATAAGCCTTTCATTTAAAATAATAGTTATATTTTTGGTAATTATCAAGAAATTGTTTGCCAGGTTGGAGTGCGGTCAAAAAAAAGGGATCTCAATAAACGTGTTTGCTTCTTGGAAAACGATTAAGAATAATCCTTAGTCGAAAAAAACGTTTATACATACTGTCGGGCGAAACCTCACGTCTTTTCGATCCCGATTTCGATTGTCCAGCCTCCAGCCTCCAGCCTCCAGCCTCCAGCCTCCAGCCTCCAGCCTTATTTCCCTTCCCCATAGTGGCAAGTCCTGC
>JAVVDT010000172.1:0-5178 GCA_032250875.1 Desulfuromonadales bacterium
CCAGCGGGTCCGAGATTTTTCTGCAACCCGGCATAGACGCATCCGAACTGGCTGTAGTCGAGCACTCTTGAGAGCATCTCCGAGGTCTGATCGACAATCAGCGGCACCGCCCCGGTCTCCGGGAAATCCTGCCAGCGCGAACCATACAGAGTATTATTGCCGGTCAGGTGCAGGTAGGCCGCGTCCTGCTCGATCATTGACGCATCAAGCTGCGGAATGCGATCATAGTTGGTTTCGGCACTGCTGGCAATGACGCGGATGTCACCAAACGGCTTGGCATCCTTGTGGGCAAGCTTGGCGAAGTTGCCGCTTTCGACATAAAGACATTTCTTGCCGGCAGTACGGCCTGCCAGGTTGAGCGGCAAGGCAGCAAACTGCATGCGCGCGCCGCCGTGAACGAAGAGAATCTTGTAGTTGTCCGGCAGGTTGGTCAACTGGCGGAAGCGCTCCTGGGCATCGACCAGAACCTTTTCAAACTGCTTGGCGCGATGGCTGATTTCAATGATGGAAATTCCCATCCCCTGAAAATTGAGAAATTCGTCGCGAACCTGCTCCATCACCGGGATCGGCAGCATCGCCGGACCGGCACCGAAATTATAAACCTGCTGGGACATGTCGTTCTCCTGTCATCTTATTTAGGTTTTTAACGGATTCACAGCCAAAAAAAGGCCAGCCACAAAGGCACCAAGACTCGAAGGAAATCTAAAGCCAGGGGCAAGACAAGCGTTTCCAAAGAAGCCCCCTTAAAGGTAATCGAGGATCTCTTTCCCTTTTAGTTTTCCTGGTGTCTTCGTGTCTGGTGGCAATCTCAACCTTATTGAGTTCATATTTTTTAAAGAGTCCGCACCTTGATAACCCCGTTAATCTCTTCCAGAGCCTGTATAAGCTCAGCCGATGGTTCGGTTGCAATGTCGAGAATGTTGTAGGCGATGTCGTCACGGCTCTTGTTGATCATGTCGATCACGTTGATCTCACGATCCGCCAGAACCGAAAGAACCTGGTTGAGCATCTTGGGAACGTTGCGGTTGGAGAAGACAAGACGATAACCGCCATTGCGTTCCAGGGCGATGCTGGGGAAATTGACCGAGTTCTTGATGTTGCCATTCTCGAGGAAATCGATCAACTGCTCAGCCACCATGATGGCGCAGTTTTCTTCGGCTTCATCCGTACTGGCGCCAAGATGTGGAATCGGTACCACCTTGTCGTTGCCGATCAATTCCTGCACCGGGAAATCTGTCAGATACTTGCCGATCCGGCCGTTCTCCAAACCAAGCAGGATCGCCTCGCTATCAGCCACCTTCTCCCGTGACAGGTTGATCAGGGTGGCCCCGCGCTTGAAGCTGTCGATCAGATCTTTGTTGATCAGGTTGCGGGTCGCTTCGAGAACCGGCAGATGCAGGGTCACGATGTCGGACTTCGCGAGCAGCGACTGCATATTCTCCATACGCTCGATGTCAGGCGAGAGGCGCCAGGCGGCATCAACGGACAGGGCCGGATCATAACCAAGCACTTTCATGCCAAGCATCAGTCCGGTTTCGGCAACCAGAGAGCCGATCGCGCCGAGGCCGACGACGCCAAGGGTTTTGCCCTTAAGCTCGGTGCCGCCATAGGCCTTTTTGCCATCTTCTACCAGTTTATGCAGTTCCTCGGCGTTCTTGCCCTGCCCTTCCCTGCGGACAAACTCGATTGCGCCGACGATATCACGCGATGACAGCAGCATCGCCGCAACAGTCAGTTCTTTGACGGCATTGGCGTTGGCTCCCGGCGCATTAAAGACCACGATGCCACGCTCCGTACAATTTCCGACCGGAATATTGTTGACTCCTGCGCCAGCCCGACCAATTGCCTTGACCGACGTCTCGATATCTTCTGGTTGCAGCACATGGCTACGCAGCATGACTGCATCAGGAGAACCGATCTCGCTGGCGATTTCATACTTGTCGAGGGAGAACTTTTGCAGACCCTTGACAGAGATTTTATTATAGGTGCGGACTTTGTACATCAGAAGCTCCTTGGTAATTACAAAAAGCCTGCCGGAAGGCCGTTTTTACTACTTTCCCGGCAGGTTGTCAATGGCCTCAGGGGGTAATCCGGCGCGCCTCCAGATAGAAACGTTTTTCATCTGCTTCACCCATGGAAAAGGTCTTGCGCGGCAGAGCACCGTCGCGGACGATGGTACGGAACAGATCATGCTTGGAAATCGGCGGCAAATAAAAACCGAGGTTGCCTTGCCGACTGCCGAGTCGGGTCACGGCGTCTTCACCATGAATGTAGTCAATGCGCGCGTCCGGATGATTCCGCAGATATTCATCCAGAAAGTTTTGCAGCGTCGCCACTTCCAGCGTCAGAGCCGGATCGTCAATCTTCAGCAGACCATGGCGGCCTGCGACAACAAAGGGGACCGCATGGGCAGCACCGGCAACCTTGGCGGCGGTGTCCGCAGCATCATAATCATCACACCACTCAAGGCGGCAAGGAGTGCCAACCTGACGATAATAGACTTCAGCGGCATTGAGCAATTCCTCCCCATCGACATCAAAGAGCAACCGATGGATCGCTTCAAACTCAAGGCCCGGGTCATGCAGATTCACCAGTTCAACCAGGGCATAGCGAGCCGGGTGATCCATGACCTCTGCGACATCTGCGACTGTTGACTTGAGTTGCTCCCAGATCGCCTTGGCGGTAGCGAAGCTGTGATTGCCGTCGCCCATGGCATAGAGCATAACCTCGTCATCATCAACCTCGTAGCGTTTCTGAAAGCGAGCTTGCTCTGCCAGACGCTCCAGGGCACTGCCGATCTGCTGCAGAAGGTGTTTCTGATTGACCTTCCAGCCGCGCAGATGGCCGCCGCCCTGCATCAGCTCAAAGTCATAAGCCTGCTCAAGATCGGCGGTGAAAAGCGGCTCAATGACCGTCTGTTCCGGATCATCGATCAACACCATGATATGCGGCAGCTCAATCGCCGCATTTTCTCGAACGCGAATCCGCGGCGGCAGTCGGTCAACGATGGTCCCTTCGGTGGCCCGAATCAGGGTTTTGGCACCGGGGTGATAATCGTAGGCTTCAAGATCGAGGGCAACAACCAGTCCCTTGCGGGACGGCGCATGGCTGGTCTGCCGATCAAGCAAGACAAATCCCGGTTGCTGGGCCTGCAGAACACCATCGGCCAGATACTGATCCATGCTGGCATTGATCGCCGCAATGCGTTTATCGCTGTCAGCCTCTTCCAGATAAACCTCAGGGAAGACCAGTCGCAGAGTTGAGGGATGATCGGCGACCAGACGCTCAACAGCCTGCCAGTATTCCGGCTCGGAGGTATATTGATCGCAGGCAATCACCGCCCAGCGACTTAGATCGATATCGGTTTTTGGTAACAGGATGGTGGGTACTTGCAGAGCCAGTTTTTCGAGATTCATATTCGATTCGTCCTCTGTCTTTTGACTTCGATTTACATAAGCTGGCTTAGCAGATACAGCACTTTAGCCACCGAGTCACTAACATATCAATGAATGCAAAAAAGATACTCAAACAATTTAACGCTGAGACGCTGAGACGCTAAGAACGTCATGAAAACTTTAAGTTTACCCTGAAAGGCCTTTGCCTCTCTCAGCACCTTCGCGTCTCCGCGTTAAATACAAGGTTACTGGTTGGTTTTTTCCGTGCATATCTTTGGCAAGTTTACGACCTATTGTGCAGGCATCACTTGATTATTCGCAGGTGCGAATTGGGGCCACCTCTATCCGGCCCATCGGGTCTTTGCAAGGGGTCAGAATCCTTGTCCTCTTGGAGCATGCCCATATTGGGCAAACTGTTGGTCGCAACCATCTGTTGGATTCCGGCAGCCACGGCCAGGCACTGTTTGGTACAGACCTTACGCACCGGGCACATGCTGCAGTCAGCTTCCCCCCCTGCCGTACGCAAGGCATGGATCACAAGGTCGACACTTTCAATCTGGTTCAATGGGATCAGGAACATAAGAACTCCAAAAACAAATGGATTTATTTTATGAGCCAGAGGCTATGGCCACCAAGTCACCAAGACACGAAGCAAGGACTTGTATCTTTATGCAAAGGTCAAAATTTCAAGATCGAGATGAACGATTTTCAACCTGGAAGCGCACTTCTTGGCGCCTTGGTGTCTTGGTGGCTAATCAACTGTCCTCTGGTAATTTTATCAAAGCTTCTTGCCGACCACCTTGGCAAATTCCGCCAATTTCAACATCATCACCTGGAATTCGGCGGGACGCAGAGACTGCGGACCATCGCTCGCTGCCGTTTCCGGATGCGGGTGCACCTCAACGATCAGACCATCGCAACCGGCAGCCACCGAAGCATAGCACATGCTCGGCACCAGCGAAGCATGGCCGGTCGCATGAGAGGGGTCGATAACGATCGGCAGGTGGGTCTGCTCGCGCAGAACCGGGATGGCCGAGATATCAAGGGTGTTGCGGGTTGCTGTCTCAAAGGTGCGAATGCCGCGTTCACAGAGGATAATCCGGCGATTGCCTTCGGAAAGGATATACTCGGCGCTCATCAGAAGTTCCTGGATGGTGGTCGCCATACCCCGTTTGAGCAGAACCGGTTTGTCGATTTGTCCGAGCATCTTGAGCAGGGCAAAGTTCTGGATATTGCGCGCTCCCACCTGCATGATGTCTGCATATCTGGCAACCAGCTCAACATCACGGGGATTGACGACTTCAGTGACAATCGGCAGGCCGGTTGCCTCCCGGGCCAGAGCCAGCAGCTTCAGACCGTCCTCTTCCATGCCCTGGAAAGAATAGGGGCTGGTACGCGGCTTGAAAGCTCCCCCTCGCAGAATCGTGGCTCCGGCGGCCTTGACTGCGCGTGCTGTCTCGAGTATCTGCGCCTCGCTCTCCACCGAACAGGGCCCGGCCATCACAGTCAGGGTGTCACCGCCAACCGTCACCCCGGGAACGATTTCGACGGTGGTCGGCTCGGGTTTGACCTCTTTGCTGGCCAGCTTGTAGGGTTTAAGAATCGGCACTACATTTTCCACGCCCGGCATCGATTCGATCGACTGCAGAATATCTTTGCCGCGCTCATCACCAACGGCACCGATCACGTTGCGGGTCTCGCCATGGATAACGTGTGGCTGGTAACCCAGTTCCTTGATACGTTTTTTGACTTCCGTCAGGTTGTCTTTGCTGGCTCCTTTTTG
>JAVVDT010000173.1:0-5157 GCA_032250875.1 Desulfuromonadales bacterium
CGTTGTCGCCGGCACGATGTCCCAGCTTGATGATTCGTGTATAACCACCAGGGCGATCATTGTAGCGCGGTGCGATCGTATCAAACAGTTTGGCAACTGTTTTTGTATCGCGCACAAACTGCAGTGCCAAACGGCGGGAGTGAAGATCTCCGCGTCTAGCCAGAGTGATCAGTTTCTCGACAAGTTTACGCAATTCCTTGGCACGAGCATCGGTTGTAGTGATTTTTTCACTATTGAAAAATGAAGTCACCATGTTACGCATCATGGCTTTACGGTGACTGGTGTTGCGGCCCAGCCGCTTACCGGATTTTCTATGGCGCATTGATATCAGATCCTTTCTCTAGTTAACATTCCGGCAGGGGCAGTACCCTAGAGTTCTTCTTCGCTCTTTTCGATCATCTTCAGATATTCAGGGTCCGGGAAGCCGTCAAAAGACATACCGAGAGTCAGACCCATTTCAGAGAGAATATCCTTGATTTCGTTAAGTGACTTGCGACCGAAATTCTGTGTTTTCAACATTTCCGCCTCGGATTTCTGTACCAGTTCACCGATCAAACGGATATTAGCATTCTTCAAACAATTTGCACTGCGTACCGACAATTCAAGCTCATCAACACGGCGATAAAGATTCTCATTAATAGGCTGCTTGGTGCTTTCAACTTCATCAGTAGCTTCCGGAACGAGAGCCTCATCAAAATTGATAAATAACTGAACCTGTTCCTTGAGAATTTTGGCTGCATAAGCCAGTGCGTCATCGGGCTTAACACTACCATTGGTGTAGATTTCAAGAACCAGTTTGTCGTAATCAGTGACCTGTCCGACACGCGCATTGCTCACCGTAAAATTCACTTTCTTGATCGGTGAGAAAAGAGCATCAATTGGGATAGTGCCAACCGGTGATTTCTCATCACGGTTACGTTCTGCAGGGCCATAACCCTTGCCCATGGCAACGACCATATCCATCTCAATATCAGCTTCTTTACCACAAGAAGCAATAAAGTGCTCAGGGTTCAGTATCTCGACATTGGGATCGGTGACAAAATCACCAGCCTTGATAATTCCAGCACCTTTTTTAACAAGACGGATATTGCGGGCTTCATGACCGTGCAGTTTTATCAGTACACCCTTCAAGTTAAGAATAATGTCTGTCACATCTTGCGTCACACCGGGAACAGTGGAAAATTCATGCAAAACACCCTTGATGCGAACCGAGGTGATTGCCGCCCCCTGAAGTGAGGAGAGCAAAACCCGGCGCAGGCCATTACCCATGGTTGTACCGAAACCACGTTCAAACGGTTCCGCTGTGAATTTGCCATAAGTGGCAGTCAGCGTTTCGGCATCAACCTGGAGACGCTTGGGTTTGATCAGTTCTCTCCAGTTTTTAAACATGCGAATCCTCCGTTATGAGGTTGCTCTGTAATGTTATTAATCGCCAGGCTGACTGAGTCGTTTACTTCGAGTAAAGCTCGACGATCAGATGTTCCTGGAAACTTGGTGTCGTCATTTCAGCACGCACAGGCAAAGTTTTGACAGTACCTTGGAACGCTTCGCGGGTAAGTTCAACCCAGGATGGAACACCACGGCGCATGACACCATCAAGAGCTTCATTGATACGAGCAATCTTACGACTCTTCTCGCGCAATTCGACAACATCACCGGGACGCACAAGATACGACGGGATGTTGACCTTACGGCCGTTGACCATAAAATGACTATGACGCACCAGTAAACGGGCTTCGTTTCGAGATGTGGCAAAGCCCATGCGATAGACCATACTGTCAAGGCGGCGTTCAAGCATAACCAGGAGATTTTCACCAGTCACACCTTTCATGCGATCAGCACGTTTGAAAAAGTCGCGGAACTGCTTTTCCAGCAAACCGTAAGTCCGCTTTACTCTCTGCTTTTCACGTAACTGAGTGCCGTAATCGGAAACTTTGATACGACCTTGACCATGTTGTCCGGGGGCATAGTTGCGACGTTCCACAGAGCATTTGTCTGTGTAGCAACGGTCACCTTTGAGGAACAGCTTCATATTTTCCCGCCGGCACATGCGGCAAACGGGTCCAGTGTGTCTCGCCAACGTTCGTCCTCCTTATGTCTGGTTAGACTCTTCTACGTTTGGGTGGACGGCACCCGTTATGTGGTATCGGAGTGACATCCTTAATCATGGTTATGGTCAGGCCAACCGCCTGTAAAGCCCGCAGCGCAGACTCACGGCCGGAACCAGGGCCCTTGACCCAAACCTCAACATTGCGAAGACCATGCTCCTGAGCTTTCTTTGCTGCATCTTCAGCAGCCATCTGAGCGGCAAAAGGAGTACTTTTACGACTTCCTTTAAAACCTTTAGAACCGCAGGTGCACCAGGAAATCACATTGCCAGTCACATCTGTGATCGTAATGATGGTATTGTTGAACGTCGCTTGGATATGTGCAATTCCGTTCGGGACATTCTTCTTCTCAACTTTTTTGCGTACACGTTTACCAGGCTTAGCCATGGTTCCTCCTGTTACTTCTTCTTACCGGCGACGGTTTTGCGCGGCCCCTTACGGGTTCTGGCATTCGTTTTGGTTTTCTGTCCACGCACCGGCAAACCTCTACGATGACGTAAACCGCGATAACAACCGAGGTCCATAAGCCGCTTGATGTTCATCGTCACTTCACGACGCAGGTCACCCTCAACCTTGAATTCGCTGTCAATAACCTTACGAATCTTCGATACTTCTTCCTCAGTCAAATTATCCGAGCGTGTGTTGAAATCAACACCGGCCTGGGAAAGAATCTGCTGGGAACTAGAGCGCCCGACACCATAAATATAGGTCAGAGCAATCTCAATCCGTTTGTTTCTTGGTAAATCGATACCAGCAATACGAGCCAATGTACGATCCTCCTGAAAGACTTAACCTTGTCTCTGTTTATGCTTGGGATTTTCACAGATGACCCTGAGAACACCCTTGCGCTTGATTACCTTGCACTTGTCACAAATAGTTTTAACTGATGCTCGGACTTTCATGTTGCTTTCCTTTAAACCACGTCAATTACAACCCGGTGGGTTTCGCCATTGCTGTCTATATCTGTGTCAAAATCTCCGGACCGTTGTCAGTAATGGCAACTGTATGTTCAAAATGAGCAGACCGCTTTCCATCCTGCGTCACTGCAGTCCACCCGTCTTCCAGTATCTTTACACCGGGCACGCCGGCGTTGATCATCGGTTCTATTGCCAAGACCATACCGGCTTTCAGTCGTGGGCCCTGACCAGCTTGACCATAATTCGGTATTTGCGGGGCTTCATGCAAATTTCGCCCAATACCATGTCCGACAAATTCGCGAACTACACTGAAGCCCTTTGGTTCTACCCAGGCCTGAACGGCATGCGAAATATCCGACAATCTGCCATTCGGTACTGCTTTCACTATTGCCAGATCAAGCGATTCGCGTGTTGCTGAAACAAGTCGTTGCGTCTCATCTTCTAAATCTCCGACAGAAACGGTTATTGCTGCATCGCCGAAGAAACCCTTAAAGAAGACACCAAAGTCAATACTCAGGATATCCCCTTCCTGCAAGGGAATGTTATCCGGGAAACCATGGACAACACGGTCGTTTGGCGATGAACAGATGGCATACGGAAAGCCACCATATCCTTTAAATGCAGGTTTGCCACCTTGGCGATTGCAGAAGTCTTCAGCTAAACGGTCTAATTCTGCCGTTGTGACGCCAGGGCCGATCCTATCTTTAAGTATAGCCAGCGTTTCCGCAACAATTCGTCCTGCTGCACGCATTTTCTCCAGATCCGCCGGACTCTTTAAAACAATCACGCTAACTTGCCTGCAGCAACGACAGTATCTTTTCGTGGACCAGTGGAATCGGCTGCATTCCATCTAGCTCCATAAGCAAACCAGCTTCTCTATAATAACTGATCAAAGGAGCGGTCTGATCCGCATAAACTTGAAGTCGCTTGCGAATGGTCTCTTCCTGATCATCCTCACGTTGGAATAATTCTCCACCACAGGCGTCACAGATCCCTGCTTTGCGAGGAGGATCAAATTTCACATGATAACCGCGCCCGCATTCCTTGCACATGCGCCGTCCGGTCAGACGCTCTATCAGAGCTTCTGTATCCACCTCAAGAGAGATGACCCGATCCAGTTCCTTGCCCATTGCCTGAAGACTGTTCTGTAGGGCATCTGCCTGGGTAACTGTGCGAGGGAAACCATCCAGAATAAAACCGTTGTTACAATCGTCTTCCTGCAAGCGATCACGGACGATCCCGACGACAACTTCATCAGGAACCAGACCTCCCGCATTCATGAATTCCTTGGCCTTCTGTCCCATGACAGTGCCGTCTTTAACAGCAGCACGCAATATGTCACCGGTTGAGATCTGCGGAATTGAAAATTTTTCCGTCAGCATCTTGGCCTGGGTTCCCTTGCCTGCACCTGGAGGACCGAGTAAAATCAGTTTCATCAGTTCAAACCTTGATTATCCGCGTCGACTCTTGATGCTCACACCCTTCATGAAACCTTCATAGGAACGTGAAATCAAGTGAGCTTCTATTTGAGAAGCCGTATCCAAACCGACACCGACAACAATCAGCAGTGATGTTCCTCCGAAGAAGAAAGGAACATTGAACTGACCTATTAAGAGTGTCGGCAATACACAGACTGCAGAGATATAAATTGCACCAGCAAAAGTCAGCCGACCAAGCACAGTGTCAAGATAATCCGACGTTGCCTTACCAGGTCTAACACCGGGGACATACCCACCCTGACGCTTGATGTTATCCGCAACATCAACCGGATTAAAGGTCACAGCCGTGTAGAAGTAACAGAAAAAGACAATAAAAGCGACATAAAAAACATTATATAACCAGTGAGCAGGAGTCATCATTGATGCAAAGGTCTGAACCCATGGCACATCAACAAAATTTGCAACAGTACTGGGGAACATAATGATTGAGCTGGCGAATATTGGCGGGATAACCCCGCTCATATTTATTTTTAGTGGCAAGTGACTGCTCTGTCCGCCCGTATTCCTGGCACCAACAACGCGCTTTGCGTAATGAATCGGTACTCGCCGTTGGCCGCGCTCCATGAAGATTATTGCCCATATGACAGCAATCATCACAACAACGATAATCAGCAGAACGGTAAAGGTCAAGGC
>JAVVDT010000174.1:0-5152 GCA_032250875.1 Desulfuromonadales bacterium
GATATATTGAAAGAAGAAGGCGTTGACCAGCGGCCAGGCACCCCAGCCGATTCCGTAGCCGAGCATCCCTCCCAACACTGAACCGGCAGAGGCCAGCAGGGCAAATCGCCAGGCCTGAGTCGGCAGGGAGATGCACAGGGCGATCAAGAGCACATCAGGAGGCACAGGGAAAACTGAAGATTCCACCAGGGCCAGCAGAAAAAGAGCCGGGCCTCCGTAGGGGGTCTCGGCCCAGTGAAGAACCCAGTCATAAAGTTTACGTATTACGCGCATCAATCAAGGGCTCTCATGCCAGCCATGGCTGCCGATCAAGGGAACAAAGCGGCATCCCAGTAGTTGCTCTTTCTGGTATTCCTGTTCACAGGTACGTGTAATCCGCATAAGCACCTGGCTGTACAGATCGCCGACAGGGATGACCAGGCGACCCGCGATAGCCAATTGCTCAAGATACTCCTGCGGGACTTCGGGAGCTCCAGCCGTAACAAGAATGGCATCGAATGGTGCCATCTCCGGCCAGCCGAGAGTTCCGTCAGCCAGACGGATATTGACCTTGCTGTAGCCACATTCATCAAGAACTTTACGGGCACGACGTGCCAGAGCGGGTATCCGTTCAAGCGAAAAGACCCGGTTGGCGAGCAGCGCCAGAATTGCCGCCTGATAACCAGAACCAGTGCCGACTTCGAGCACCGTTTCTGATCCTTTCAATGCCAGCGCTTCGCTCATCAGTGCGACCATGTACGGCTGGGAAATCGTCTGTTTTTCGCCGATCGGCAGTGGCGCATCCTGATACGCTTTGCCTTCCAGGGCCTCTTCGACAAATTTGTGGCGCGGTACCTTCAGCATGGCATCGAGAACACGCTGGTCTTTTATGCCGCGGGCGATCACCTGCTCCTCGACCATACGCCTGCGGGCGATCGCGAAATCTCTCATGAAGTCAGCTCTGCTTCATCGACATCCATTGACATTTCTTCCGTTTGCCATTGGCGCAGGCGATCCATCGCTGCATAGTTGGTCAGATCAAGATGGAGTGGAGTAACCGAGACATATCCGTTATGCACGGCGTGGAAGTCGGTTCCTGCCAGGTTCTGGAAACCAAGTTCACCGGCACCGATCCAGTAGTAGGAACGTCCTCTCGGATCACGTTTTTCGACAACGGCATCTTCGTAAACCCGTTTCCCTTGCCGGGTCAGTCTGACACCAAGAGGTTTTCGATCCGGGACATTGGTATTAATAAAGGTGTCAGCCGGCAAGCCATGTTCAAGGACTGTTGTTGCGAGGCGTCTGGCAATGTTTGCCGCATCAGCAAAATCGTCATATTTGAAACTTTGCGAAGCAAGAGACATCGCAATCGCCGGAACGCCCATCCGGGTCGCCTCCATGGCCGCTGCGACCGTTCCCGAGTAGCTCAGGTCATCACCCATATTGCCACCCTTGTTGATTCCGGAGATAACCAGATCGGGTTTCTCTTGCAAAAGGGTGCAGATACCGAGGATGACAGCATCTGTCGGGGTACCGCTGACGGCCCAACGATCTTTGATGATTTCCTCTGCGCGCAAGGGGGAATGCAAGGTCAGAGCGTGGCCGATGGCACTTCGTTCACGATCAGGGGCAACAACCACTACCCGACCAAGAGCTTGCAGCTGTTCAGCAAGGGCCTGCAAGCCTGCAGAGTGAATTCCATCATCATTGGTGAGTAAGATCAACACGGAGATTATTTCAGGTAGAGGCTAAGAAACAGGCGGTAACGACTCAAAGTTTGGTTTCCAGACTCTTTTTGAGTCGCAGGATGTCCTGACGAAGTTCCTTAAAGATTTTCGGATCACAGCCATTGGCGAGAGGCAACGCCAACTGATCATCAGTTTTAGTGGTTGATGGGCTAACGGCTTCGGCAGCTTTTTTTGCCGGCTTTTCCCGCAGCTTTTTGCGGGCGCCGGCAATAGTGAAGCCCTGATTGTAAAGAAGGTCTTTCAGGTGCAGGATGAGATCGACATCCTGCTTGCGATAAAGGCGCTGGTTACTGCGACTTTTATTAGGGCGAATAGTGCTGAACTCCGTTTCCCAGTAGCGGAGCACATGAGTTTTTATACCGGTGAATTTTGCGACCTCACCGATCTTGTAATACAGTTTATCGGGAATCTGAAAGTCCATGCGCCGAACTCCTGAAAGTGGCGGAGCGGACCAACGTTAGTCCTCTGACCCGTTAATCGCTGCCTTGAGCACCTGGCTCGGCTTGAAGGTCAATATCCGACGAGATGAGATTTCGATTTCATCACCGGTCTGGGGATTGCGACCACGACGCGTCGCTTTGTCCTTGACGACGAAGTTCCCAAAGCCGGCAATCTTGATTTTGTCGCCGTCTTCGAGAGTGGTTTTCATGATATCAAAAACCATTTCGACAATCTCAGCGGACTCCTTTTTGGAGAAACCGGTCTTCAGATACACATTTTCGACAAGGTCCGCCTTAGTCATTTCAATCCACCTCCTGTTATATCTACGCGAATTTTCAGGTTTTTATATCACAGCCAGAACGTGCTAAGCAACTGAATTTTTAACGAAGCACTGCTCCAAGCTCCTTTTCCATCGCCTTAATCAATTTAGCATGGAGATTCTGGATCAGTTCATCAGTCAAAGTGCGATCCATAGCACGATAGCAGGCACGGATTGCCAGGCTCTTTTTCCCGGCAGGGACCCCTTCTCCACAGTAGACATCAAAAAGCTCAAGACTCTCAAGATCATTGATCTTAACCCGGTTGAGAACAGTAAGAACCTGCTGCGCAGAGATCTCGGCATCGACCAGAAAGGCAGAGTCACGCTGGACATCCGGGAATCGCGACAAGGGTTGAAACTTCGCTGTTCCGCCACTTAAGTCGATAAGAGCTTCCACATCCAGATCACAGAGAATCGCGGATTGGCCGAAGTCAAAGTTGTGCAAAACCTGAGGGTGGAGTTCGCCCAAGGTACCGAGCAGACGATCGTCCTGATAAAGCGCAGAGGATTTTCCTGGATGATAAAAAGGTTCATCATGTTCAGCTTGCCATCTCACATCCTTGATTCTCAAGTGAGACAGAAGTTGTTCAACAACGCCTTTCATATCGAAAAAATCCGCCTTTTCGGCCGCTTGAGCCCAACCTTGCGGTTCACGCCGACCACAGAGAATCGCTGTCAAACGCAGACTTTCGCCAGGTAAATCAGCATCATTTTCTGGTTGGAATACTGGCCTCAATTCAAAAAGGGCCAAGTCTTCATTACGATAAGCCTGATTACGGGCTGCTGTCTCCAGCAAACTCGGCACCAGGGTGGTGCGCATACAGCCCTGCTCTTCTGTCAACGGGTTGAGAATCTCGACATGCTGCCGACGCAAGTCATCCTCTAAAAGCCTGATCTTACCAAGACAATCCGGATTAAAAAAAGCGTAGTTAATAATCTCCGTATACCCCAGCTGCACCATTTTATTCCGCACCTGACTTTCCAGAGCGAGGTGCTCGGGGAGCAGCTGACAAGTCAAAGTGCTGACCGGCATAGTCGTCGGGATATGATCATAGCCAATCAGGCGGGCAACTTCTTCGATCAAGTCGATTTCACGTTCCAGATCCGGGCGGAAGTTCGGGACTTCAACGCTCACGGCACTTTCACCGCGATCAACCAGGAGTTCGCATTTCAATCCGATCGAATTAAGCTTATTGCGGATGTCACCGGCATCGATTGCAAGACCGAGAACCTGACTTGTGCGCGAAGCCGTAATCGTAACCATCCTTTGGGGCAGTTTTTCAGGATAGATATCAATCCTGCCACTGGCAATGGTTCCTTCAGCCAGTTCGGCAATCAGTGCGGCAGCTCGATCGAGCGCCAGCGGCACCATGTCAACGTCGGTGCAGCGCTCGAAACGATGTGAGGATTCCGTATGCAGCCCCAAGCGTTTACTGGTGCGACGAATAGCGGAAGGGTTGAAATAAGCACTCTCAAGAAGAATATCAGTGGTTTCCGGGCTAACTTCAGAATTGCCACCGCCCATAATACCGGCCAGAGCAACCGGTCCCATACCATCGCAGATGACGAGATCCGATCCCATCAAAGTCCGGACCTGCCCATCAAGTGTCGTAAACTGATCGCCATCCTGAGCTCGACGCACCTGAATCCGATGTTCGCGCAAGAGATTGAAATCGAAAGCGTGCAGAGGTTGTCCCAATTCCATCATGACAAAGTTGGTAATGTCGACGACGTTGTTGATGGAACGTACGCCAATAGTTGCCAGGCGTCGTGACAGCCATTCTGGCGATGGACCGATCTTGACATTTTCGATCAATCGCGCAGCATAGCGCGGACAAAGGTCGGCATCATCGACGATCACGGTAGTTTTTTCCGAGACCGGACAAGCACCTTCGACAATAACAGGCTCCGGCGGATGCAGCGGAGCACCGACCATTGCCGCGACCTCACGTGCTACTCCGACAACGCTCAGACAATCGGACCGATTCGGTGTCAAGCCGATTTCATACATGACGTCTTTAAGACCCAGCTCCTTGAAAACCGGCTGCCCGGGAGTCAGACCCTGGGGCAGAATCAAAATACCGTCAGACTCGGCAGCCAAGCCAAGTTCGCTTGCGGAGCAGAGCATGCCGCAAGACTCCTGGCCGCGAATTTTAGATTTCTTGATTTTGAGATTTCCGGGTAACAGGGTACCGACTTGGGCAAGGGCAACCAGGTCGCCGGCTTTGTGATTTTGGGCTCCGCAAACGATCTGCTGAGTCACGCTGCCCGTTTCGACCTTGCAAACTGTCAGACGGTCGGCATCGGGATGCGGCTGAACGTCAGCAAGCCGGGCGACAATGACGCTGTCCAAGCCTTCTCCGAGCCGTTCAATGGCATCAACTTCCAGACCGACCATGGTCAGACGCTGTGAAAGATCCTCGGCAGAGAGATCAAAATCAACATAATCCTTGAGCCAGTTCAAGGTGACTTTCATACTTAAAGTCCTTTATATGCAATGCAGTTGCTGGTTGCTGGCTGCTGGTTGCTGGTTGCTGGTTGCTGGTTGCTGGTTGCTGGTTGCTGGTTGCTGGTTGCTGGTTGCTGGCTGCTGGCTGCTGGCTGCTGGCTGCTGGCTGCTGGCTGCTGGCTGCTGGCTGCTGGCTGCTGGCTGCTGGCTGCTGGC
>JAVVDT010000175.1:0-5141 GCA_032250875.1 Desulfuromonadales bacterium
CTCTCACTATTAGAGATTCTGTGTGAGCGTAAAAATCGGCTTAATAAGTGATGTCCATGCAACTCCGGGTCCTGTGCAAGATGCATTGGCGATCTTTCGGCGTGAAAACGTCACCACAGTCCTTTGTGCAGGTGATATCGCCGGTTACGGTAAACAGCTGGAGCAAACGATTGAATTGCTGGTCGATAGCCGCTGCCAGGTCATTTCCGGCAATCATGATATCTGGCTGCTTGATCATGCCGACGATGTTGCGGAAAATCCTGCTGAAGAATATTTGCGAAGCTTGCCCGCTTTCATTGAACTTTCCATAGAAAATAAAAAACTCTTTATGGTTCATGCAAGTCCTGCAGAATTCTTCATGAAAGGGATTAAGTTGTTAGACGAGAATGCCGAGCTGCTGCGGGATCAAAAGGATTACTGGACCGAGAATTTAATAAACTTTCCTGCAGATGTATTGATCGTCGGGCATACTCATCAGGTCTTTGCCGAACAGCTGGGGCATGTTCTGGTCGTTAACCCCGGCAGCACCCTGTTCAACCATACCTGTGCGATTTTGACCCTGCCCGAAATGATTGTGCAGATATTGCCTTTATCCGGTAGACAACCGGTGTTGAGCTGGAATTGGGGCCTGTTGTATTCTGATGGATCTTGATAAAGGTTGAAAATCATCAACCATTCAGCAAACAAGCGAATGCATGTGGGCTGCAGCCATTGCCTGCGTCCAACGTTATCACTTAACTTCTCGCAAGCAACAGCTGCAACCCACATGCTGTGACGTTGAGTAAGGGAGCTGAGTCGTTACATAAATTATTCCATTCATGTGCTCGGTGTCATCCTCTTGCGATAAATCGCGACCCTCCTTATTCCTGTCGCAGGCTTTTTTCGGTGTCCCCCGCTAGTCAAGCAATGCATAATGACGACATGCCACGGCGTAATTTCACAACCTTCAGCAAGTCGAACCGACGCATGATCTTTGTTCTCACGGCAAGCCATCTGCTGTGGAGTTGTGCTGTGTTTGGCCTCTGGTCAACCGGACGTCTTCTCGAAGCGGATAGCCTCTGGTGGTCTGGACTTTTCATCGCTCTGCAACTCTATGCTGCAGCTCAGCTGCTTTTGCCCGCGCTGCTTCTGCATCCTGAAGAACGCAGCCGCGGCTTCTATCTATTCTGGGGGCTGTTGCTGGCAGCAAGTATCTGGGCCATTAACCAGATACTTCCAATCGGCAACTGGCAGCCGTTGTTGGCTGTGGCCAAGTCGGGACTGCTGTTGTTGGTCGCAACCGTCACAGGGGCCGCTCTGGCCAGATATGTCAACCGTCTTTGGGAGCTTGTGCCTGTTTGTATGGTCATGACGCTGGCGGATTTTGCCAGCTGGTTGTATGGCCCGACTGCCGTTTTCACTGAGCAGATCCAGCAATATTACCTGGCACCAGAAGGTCCTCCGCCGCTCGTCGATATGCTTCTGGTCAAACTGGCGTTTCCAGGGCACGTTGGCCTGATGCCGGTCTTCGGTATCGCCGACTGGATTATGGTGGTCTTCTTCGCGATAGTTGCCCGGCGCCACGAGGTCAACGACAACCTGATCGGTTCAGCGGGTGAGGCTCTGGCGCGGCAGGGACGAATCGGTTGCTATCTGCCGGTTTCGGTAGCGGCACTCTTCGTTGCCATCCTCCTGGCTCAAACGACCGGTCTGTTCATCCCAGCGCTGCCGGTGATTGCCCTGGTCATGCTCTTCTGGTACGCTTTGCGTTACTTTACGTCTTGGTGCCTTAGTCATTAAATTAACTTTCCTGGTTATCTACAAAACTTCAGTAGACGATCATATGAGAGAACTCAAGTCGCAAAAACAGCAAAGGCTTAAATGGCCGCGGATACAATCTGATCAAGACTGATAGGTCAAAGGCCAAAGACTAATGACTTATGGTTAAAGTCTTTCAGTCAGAATCAAAAAATCTGGGGTTTTCTTCAAAGGTTTATCCGATGTTATCAGATTTGATCAGCGGCCAATGCCTTTTGCTTTTCTGCTTCTCAGTAGCCAATCAGAGTCTCGCTTGAGTAAAGTAGATAACCAGTTTTAACTTTGTGGAGCATCCGATGTCCGTGAAAAACAATTCTTCCCTTGTTTATTCCAGCGAATCCGGCCGCATCTGTCCGAAATGCAGCAAGCCGGTTGCCGATTGCAGCTGTCGCAAGACCGCAATCGCGACGTCAATCAACGATGGCGTGGTGCGTGTCGGCCGCGAGACCAAAGGCCGTAAAGGCAAAGGGATGTCTCTGATCAGCGGGGTACCTTTGCCGCCAGAGGAACTCAAGAAGCTGGCTAAAGAGCTTAAACAGAAATGCAGTACCGGTGGCACTGTGAAGGATGGCGTGATCGAAATTCAGGGAGATCACCGTGACACCTTGATCGATCTGCTTAAAGCCAGAGGATGGACGGTGAAGCGGAGCGGCGGCTGATGAATCTGGAATGAGAGGCGTGTTGGACATCGAAAGGGGAAAGTAATGAAAATCTTCGTTCTGCTGGGAAGCCTGAGTGCTTTTGTGGGGGTTGCTTTGGGGGCTTTTGGCGCTCATGGCCTGAAAACCAGGGTCACGCCGGAAATGATGACCGTCTGGCAGACCGGTGTGCAGTACCATCTGGTTCATGCGCTCAGCCTGGTGCTGATCGGCATCCTCTGTCAGCTGATGCCGGAAACTTCTTCTCTGGTCCGCAGCGCCGGCTGGATGATCCTGGCCGGAAGTTTGCTTTTTTCCGGTTCGCTCTACATAATGGTTCTCTCGGATATCCGTGCGCTCGGCATGATCACCCCACTGGGCGGGATCGCCTTTCTGATTGGCTGGTTGCTGCTGGCCATCGCTGCCTGGCAGCAGGTTGCATGAGTCCTTATCCCGTAAACTCATGGATAGTCCGACATGCTGCGCCGTTGAATAAGGGCATTGAATAGTTACCTTTCTTTATTCAGCAGACAGAGTCGTTTGCAGCTATTTTCGGCGCTTCGGTGGACGTTTTGTCCGTTGTGGTTTCTCCGGCGCTGCTTTCACTGCAGCATCTGCGGTTTTTCTCGGCAGCGCCGCGGTGACGCTGATGCAGCGTTTGTGCAGGGAGGTGCCGTCGAGTGTGGTGATAGCGTCCTTTGCTTCGGCAGCGGTCGCCATATGAACGAAGGCACAGCCTTTGGATAATCCCGATTTCTGGTCGGTGATCATGTGGATGGCGCGCACCGTTCCGCAGATGGCGAAAAGCTTTTGCAGGTCTTCTTCTTCGGTCTCGAAGGAGAGGTTGGCTACGTACAGATCTTTAATGGCGGGTTTCTCTTTCATTCTTCTGTCGCTCCGTTATGTTGCTTGCAGCGTATTGCTGTTTTTAAATAGCCGTTGCAGCCGGTTGAATTGGCGTGTTTTCGATGTTCCGGATAGGCCCGGCAGTGATCGGGCTTGATGTCGTTGATTGCACATAGATAACCTTTGCGGTCGAGTCGGTCGAGCAACCAGGGACAGCGCTCGACATCGTCACCGGTCTGCGGATCAATCCAGGCAAAGTGCAGCTGGTTGCCCGAGCCCAGATCGATGGTCTTGACCCAAACCAGCAGATCGTTGCGACCCAGCTCTCGCCAGCGCAACAGATCGGCATCGCTGACGCAGCCGTTGTAGGCATCAATCAGCTGAAGACAGCAATGGCCGCAACCGCTACAGTTAAAAGTGTGTTTCATCGCCTGCATACTGGCACCGAATTGTTGATGTGAACAGACTTTTGTTTTCAGGGGGACGCTTTGCCATCATGCCAAATCGATGTAAATGGAATAAAGAGAACATGGCCTCTGCGGAAAACCCCTGTAAATGTGAATAAAAATAGAGTATATATGTCTGCGGTTTTGTTCGACTCAATCGAATCATTTGCTGGCAGCCTGACGAAATATCCATGCGCCGGCTGCACGACATACTCTATGAACTCTAAGATAAACGGAGAAGATACTATGGCTGAAACCTTTGAAAGTGCAAGAGCTCTGATTCTGGAAAAGGTAAAGCCTTTACCCGCTGTCTCGGTCCCTTTACTCGAAGCGGTCGGTCGGGTCGTCGCTGCGGACGTCAGAGCGCCCTGGGATCTGCCGCGCTGGGATAACTCAGCTATGGACGGATTTGCTGCTCGGGCAGAAGATTGCCAGTCGCAGCAGCCTCTCCTGATCGCCGGTTACATCCCGGCTGGCTGCACTGCTGCCGGCATCAGTGTCAGCCCGGGAACCGCAATCAGGATCATGACCGGTGCACCTGTCCCGGCCGGATGCGATACGATCGTGCCTGTTGAAGAGACAGAAGAAAAAGACCAGCGCGTTCTGATCAAAAGCCAGGTCAAGCTGGGTGATCACATCCGTTTCTGTGGTGAAGACGTGCGACAAGATGAAGTTGTTCTGGCTGCCGGCAGCATCCTTCACCCTGCAGGGATCAATATGCTGGCTTCGTTCGGCTTTAGCACGGTTATCGTCTTCGGCCGTCCAAAGGTGGCCATCCTGTCGACCGGTGACGAGTTGGTTGAGCTGGGCGAGCTGGCCGGGCCAGGGCAGATTATCAACAGCAATGCCTATTCTCTGGCCGCTGCAGTTCAGGAAGCCGGCGGCGTGCCACTGTTGCTCGGCATTGCCCGGGACAATCGCGAAAGCCTTGCCGACAAGCTGACTGAGGGGTTGCAGGCTGACGTACTGATTACTTCGGCTGGTGTGTCGATGGGTGATCGGGATCTGGTCTGCGAGGCCATGGCGGAGGCGGGAGTCGAACGCCTGTTCTGGAAAGTTGATATCAAGCCGGGGAGGCCGACCGCTTTCGGCATTAAGAATGGCAAGCCGGTCTTCTCACTGCCAGGGAATCCGGTATCGACCTTGGTCACCTTTGAAGAATTCGTGCGTCCCGCATTGCTGAAAATGATGGGCCACAGCCGTGTCATCAAACCCTTTATCAAGGCAACCCTGCAAGAAACAATCAACAAGAAAGCGGGTCGTGCCCATTTCCTGCGGGTCAGGGTGACAGGCAACGGCGGGCGCATGATCGCTTCAAGCTCCGGTGATCAGAATACCGGGATTCTGAGCACCATGTTGCGTGCCAACGGTATCGCTTTCCTGCCGGCCTGCCGGGAACGCATCGAGGCTGGTG
>JAVVDT010000176.1:0-5112 GCA_032250875.1 Desulfuromonadales bacterium
GAGAACAGATTTTAGCTCGTTTGCAGGTTCATAGCCGTAGCTATGGACCAAAAAGGAGCTGAGATATGGGCCAAACAACCGGATTTGCAGCCGGTTCATGGATAGTCCGACAGGCTGTTAGCAACAGCTGCAGCTCACATGCCGTGCCGATGGACAAGGGTGCTGAAAAGCTACTATTTATTGAGAAAGGAACTCCATGTACCGAACCTTGGCAATCTCAGCCATTGCATTGTTTGGCTTGACGATATTACCAGCCGGCAGCGCAGGCCAGGATGGCGGGCCGGCACGCAAGCTGATCAACTCCCAGGGCTGTAAAGCCTGTCATGCCCTGGAAGGTGACGGTGGGAATTTGGCCGCAAGCTTTGAAGAAATCCGCGCAAAGCGCTCCAGAGCGGAGATCCGCCGGAAGCTGATTAACCCCGGCAGGAAACACGGCAGCAGCAGGATTCCGGACTTCAGTCATCTCTCGAATGCAGAGGTTGAAGCCTTGGTAAGCTTCATGCAGCCAGAGCCTTAAACACCTTGAAGCTTTTGCCTCAGATGCCACAGAGGAAAATTCATTGGGTTTAACACCAAAAGGCTCTCTGATTTTATGAGCTTTCCAGATTTTTGCCTGTTGCTGTTATAGATTTTGATCGCGGCTCTATCGTTACCTTTTTTAACTCTCCTGGTGCAACTGGAACAGCAGATGACACAACGCATTATCCCGATTGTTTCACCCAATTTTATCGCCGAAACGATCCTGGACGGCCCCATGGACTGGGCGACCGTCTTCGGCAGCAACCGGTCACTGGCCCTGGAAATCGGTTGCGGTACAGGTCACTTCGTCCTCGAGCAGGCGCGCAAGCAACCGGACTTGAATTTTCTGGCCATCGACATTTACAATAAGGGTTGCCTGAAAACCTGTGCAAGAATTGACGAAGCGGGCTTGCAGAACGTTCGCGTCATGCGCGTTGAGGCCCGCTGGCTGATGGCAAAAGGTCTCTTGCCAGAGAGCCTCGCTGCGGTCTACATTAATTGCCCGGATCCATGGCCAAAGAAGCGCCATCGGCGTAGACGCCTGGTCAACCGGGAGTTTCTCGAAGCCCTGGTTCACTATTTGTTGCCGGAAGGTGAGCTCTTCTTTAGCACCGACTTCGATAATTATGCTGCAGATGTCGCGCAACAGATCCGCTGTCTGCCAGGTTATCGCAACCGGCTGCAATCGGATTGGGTGCATGAGCTGCCCGGCTATCCGATCTCCAAATACATGCAGCGCTTTCTCGATAAAGGCCAGCACATCTATTTTATTCATCACCAGCGTGACGCGGAGGTGCCGCTTGCTAAACTCCCCTCCCCCGCATTGCAACGCGGTTTTCGTACCGACTGGTTAAAGGCGGAAAATGACTGAGTTCCTCACCTCACAACTCCCCGGGACAGGAGGGGCCATCCGCCAGCGACCGGAAGACTTCCAGGTTGACGAGATCCCTTTGTACGAGCCTTGCGGCGAAGGGGATCATCTTTATCTGAGAGTTGAAAAATGCGGATTGACGACCTATGACCTGCTCCGGGAGCTGGCCGGCGCCCTCAAATGTAATGAACGCGATCTCGGTTATGCCGGGCTTAAGGATGCCCGGGCCATGACCAGGCAAACCGTCTCCGTGCCATTACGCAAGCCGGAAGATGTTAAAGGGTTGGACATCCCCGGCGTGACCATCCTTTCGTCAACTTTGCATCGCAACAAACTGCGCCCCGGCCACCTGGCGGGAAATCGTTTTCGAATTCGCATCTATCAACCGCAAGCAGAGTCGTTGCAACGCGCCACAGCGATTCTCGACGTATTAAAAGCTATCGGTGTGCCAAATCGCTTTGGCGAACAACGTTACGGCGCTCTGGGCAACTCGCACCGTATCGGCCGGGCGCTGCTTCGCAAGGAGTACAGCGCTGCCATTAACGAGATCATTGGAGACCCCGCGGAAATCAATCATCCCGGCTGGCAACTCGCTGTCGAGGCATTTCACAGCGGAGACCTGCACACAGCGATCGAGAAACTGCCACGCCACTGCAGGCCGGAGCGCCGTCTGCTGGAAATGATCAGAGATGGCAAGAGTCCAGACAAGGCGGTGCTTGCCATGCCGCGCAAACTGCTGAGGCTCTATCTTTCGGCGTATCAGTCAAACCTGTTTGATCGCCTGATCGATTTGCGCCTGGGGACCCTGAATCAGCTCTGGCCAGGCGATTTGGCATACAAGCATATCAACGGCGCTTGCTTTCTGGTGACCGATCCCGTAGTCGAGCAACCAAGGGCAGACAGTTTCGAGATCAGTCCGACCGCGCCACTGTTTGGCTATAAAACAAAACTCGCCGAGGGCCAGGCCGGCCTGCTCGAACACAGCCTGCTCGACCAGGAGTCTCTCGCTTTGGAAGCGTTTCAACTCTCTGGCGGATTGGCGATGGAAGGTGAACGGCGGCCTTTGCGAGTGCCGATAGAGTCGCCTGAAGCTGTCATGGATGGCGAGGATTTGCTGATTTCATTTTCTTTGCCGAAAGGCAGCTTCGCAACCATTGTGCTTGCTGAGATCATGAAAACCAGGGATCTCGATTAAAATTGTCAAAGCCCCTGCATTAACCTACACTATTGGTTGCGGTCATCTTAGAGGAGTTCAAAACCATGTCTCAAGCCGATGGACAGGACCATGCCAACAGGGAAGATCTCCGCATCAACTTCTTTCGTCCCCGCCCCGGTTTCATGCGCAAAGAGGTTACGATCATCTGGGTCACGCTTGCCGCTTGGGCGATTATGACTTTCGGCATGCCGATTCACATGGCAATCACCCACAGCGACCCTGCCCGTACCCTGGCTGAAGTTCCATATATTTTCGGCATCCCTGCTTATTTCTGGTTCAGTGGCCAGTTCCTGATTCTCTGGTTTATTTTCCTTTGTTTCTTCTTCAATGTCCTGATCGACTGGCTGAGCTCCAGCTATCGCAGACGACGCTAGGGGGCGGCGACAATGGAATCTACAGTTAAATACACGCCGTTTTTCCTGCTCGTCTGTGTTCTGATTGTCTCTTTGCTGGTGGGTCTGCTGACCAGGCGCCACGACAAGGGCGGCTACGGCATCCAGGTCCATTCAATTGGCCATGCCAAAATCGGGGCCGCAATCGCTTCAAACTGGATGAGCGCCGCGTCCTTCCTCGGCATAGCCGGCGTCTTTTTCCTGCACGGCTATTTTGCTTTCGCCTACATTCTCGGCTGGACAGGCGGCTACGTTCTTTTGTTGGTGCTGATGGGCAGCCAGATCCGTCGCTTCGGCAAATATACGGCACCGGACTTTGTCGAAGCCCGTTACGACTCCTCGGTGGCCCGGGTCTTTTCTGCCGTTATCGCGGTTGTCATTTCCCTGATCTACTGTGTCGCGCAGTACAAGGGGATCGGCCTGGTCTTTGCCTGGATGTTCGGCATAGAATACACCCAGGCCCTGCTCTTCGGCATCCTGGTAACCTTTGCCTTCCTGATGGTCGCAGACGCTTTGAAGGCATCGCGCAATCAGCAGATGCACTATCTGATCCTGATTCTCTCTTTCATTATTCCACTGATGATGATCGCAAAAAAGCTGGGCTACAACTGGCTCGTACCGCAATTCAGCTACGGCAGCGCTTTGCGCGATCTTCCGGTTCAGGTTTCAACTCCCTATCTTTATCCCTGGACCTTCGGCACTCCTTACGAATGGATCGCGCTCTGTTTCACCCTGATGGTTGGCACAGCCGGGCTGCCTCATGTGCTCTCTCGTTTCTATACGGCGCCGAATAACCGCGATGCCCGCTGGGGAGTCGTCTGGGGCCTCTTTTTTATCGGCCTGCTCTACTGGAGTGCACCAGCCTTCGGTGCTTTCGCCCGATCCTGGCTGACAACTTCAGGAACCGTTCTCGACCCGGTCGAGGCAGCGGCCCTTGCGGACATCATCGTGATCAAAACTGCTGAGTGGGTAGGCCTTAACGAGATTCTTGTCAGCGTTCTGGCGATCGGTGGCATCCTCGCGGCCATCAGTACGATTACCGGCCTGCTGGTTACGGGCGCCGGAACGATTTCCTATGATATCTATTATCGCCTGATCAATCCCAATGCCAACGAGCGCCACCTGCGGGTGGTTGCCAAGGGTGCAACCTTTGTCCTGGTGCTTGTGGTTCTGGTGATCGCAATCAACCCTCCAGGGTTGATTGCCCAGATCACAGCGGTCGCCTTTGCGCTGGCAGGCAACACACTCTTTCCTGTCTTCCTGCTGGGCATCTGGTGGGATCGGGCCAACAAATACGGTGCGATTGCCGGCATGCTGGTCGGGACCATGATCACTTTTGCACCCATCCTGTTCGGGCATCTTTTTCCAGTCCTGCGGGCGGTACTGCCACCGACGTCTTCGGCCCTCATCGGCGCACCGGTTGTCATCCTGACGATGATAATCGTGTCCCGTCTGACTCCACCGCCATCAGAACACCTGAGGCGCTTCCTGGTCGAGAAGGTTCACAGCCCTTGAGGCAGACGAAATCAGGTGCAAGATCGGCAAAGTCCTCTGCGTCGATCCTGCTGTTTAGTGATGAATAACAAAATATCGTTTTATTACAATGTTGACGATTATATAAAATGAAATTGATCTTATCCGCAGGAAGTCTTTACACCTTACCATCGGCCCAGGTTTTTGAAATGGCCAGGGATGTCGGCTTTGATGGCATGGAAGTCATTATTAACCATGATTTTTCAGGTTCCAAACACCTCGGGCAACTGCAGGAGTTACAAAACATCTTCCCGGTACACTCACTGCATGCACCATTTTTCGAAATCGATGGTTGGGGGAATAAAGCTGATCAGTTGAAGCGATGTGCCGAGCTGGCATTGAATGCCGGTGTTCCCCTGATTAATTTTCACCCGCCAAGCTGGCTTAATTTTGAATTCAAATTCTGGAGATGGTTTACAGGAATCAAGGATTTTCAGTCAGAAATCGGCCAGGATGGCGTCCTGATAACGATTGAGAACATGCCCTGCCTGCCACAGTTCAAGATAAATCCCTACCTGCTGTCAAAGATTGACAACATGCTGCGTTTCATTGAAGGGAAAAACCTCTATCTGACGTTTGAC
>JAVVDT010000177.1:0-5091 GCA_032250875.1 Desulfuromonadales bacterium
AGCAAGTAGGCGGCGTTAGAATCACTTGCTGCCGCAACGCCAAGCAGAATGGCTTCCGGAAAAAAATCCAGCACCATGCCTATGAATTGCGACGCCGTATTCTGCTTGCGCGCCGCCCATGAACTGAATTGCCAGAATACCAACCCTCCCACCGCAAAAGCGATGGATGCCGAAAGCACCGATGAATTTTCTATCCCGCGAGGAATCAAAACAAGTGCGATAGCCGCCAACAGGGCGCCACCTCCAAAGTAGGACATGAAGCTATCGATCTCCAACCGACGACAGACAGATCTCAGAAGGAGATTGGATGAGATCAGTGCCCCCACCGGTATGGACAGCCCCGCCGCGAATGCAAGACCTATTGCCGAAGCCAGGTTTTCTGTTGGCATATTCAGTGAAACTCTTGACCGCCGTGGACCTGATAAGTGTTAGAGAACTCCATGCGCTCGTACTTCAGCCGAGGAAGCGGTTAATGCGATCCCCGATATCATGCGCCACGATATCGGCTTGGGGCGCGCCCAAGGCATCCATAACTTTCACGAGTATGTGGCTTTGGGCATTGATGGATACATCCGCGCTTATCGGTTTCGCGGATTGGCCATAATTGAGCAGATCTGGAGCGATGACGCGATGAGTTTTTGCAAGTTTTGGAATAATATCTCGCCACATGAGGCTATTCGTCGGAATCCCGTGAATCAGGATTACCGGACTACCCGCTCCCTGTTCCCGAAAAGCAATCTTGTGCCCATTAATGAATGTATGGTTTTCTGTGATTTGCGTGCCCATAGCGTCCTTCCTTAAATGTTGGATGTTGAGGGTTTAGAATTATAAGTTTATCTGGTTATGCACTTTACTCAAGTGCCGCCAAGCCTGAGTTGCTGACTGATTAGCGGCGGCAAGCTTGCTGCATGGTCCTCAAGAAACGTTTGCCCGGGGAAGTGCTGGTTCGCCGGTTGAAGCGAAAGATATACTCATCCAGAGAACGCTACAGGTATTCAGGTGTAAATAATCAGCTGATTGTCTAAGATCAGGCAATATTTACGATTGTAAACTCACTGATTCAGGTCCCAATGAAAACAAATGTCCAAATCAATCGTGTTCAGAACCCTTCATCTTGTCGTAGAGCCCGAACGGGTTTTTGTGCTTGATCCAGACCGGAACCAGAAAAAACAGGACGATCATGACCAGGGAGAAAAACACGGTCACGATGGGGTGTAAGGTCGCGACAACGCTCTCACCGTAGGCAACGAACAAAAAGGTTGGAAGGATCATTCCCAGGAGCGTCGCCAGGGCGTAGCTCCGCAGTGGAATCGCTGTCAACCCCGAGCCGTAGCTGACCAGATCGAAGTTGAAGACCGGGAGGAGACGGCTGAAGAAAACAATATAGGGAAGTTGACGACGGGCGCAACGGTCACAAAAGTTGAGATCCTTTTTAAGGATTCGGGCGGTGGCCTCCCTGCCCAACTTGCGACCGATTAAAAAAGCCAGAATCGCGCCCAATTCTGCGCCGATAACAGCGTAAATGGTTCCTGCAACGGGGCCGAAAACCACTCCCGCTGCGATGTCCAGCACCAGTGTGGGCAAAAAGGTTGAAATCACGGCCAGAGCCATGAGTCCTATGAAAACAAGGGGAGCGAAGACCCCCATTGTTTTCAGCAAGGCATTGATTCTTTCCGGGTCAAACCAGCCACTGGTCATGGCAGACCATGCAAAAACTCCCATCAGTCCAACCCATAAAATCAGTCCTGACGTCTTCAGCCAGGGATGCCATTTTGTTTCGCTCATTTTAAAATCCTGGAAAAAAACTCAAATTGTTGTGCCTGCCATTTTTTGTGCTTTCCTTAAAGGGTATCATCAAAACGGTTAAAAATTTCTATCCAATCGCTGAAAAGGTTCAAGAGAATATGTGCCGCCTTTAGAGGCAAGACTCGTACGAAGGAAAACTTAATTCAATGTACAAGAAAATAGGCGATTATGGCATCATTGGCAATTCCCAAACTGTGGCGCTGATCGGTAACGACGGCAGCATCGACTGGCTCTGTCTGCCGAGTATGGATTCGGCCAGCGTTTTCGCAGCCATCCTCGATTATGAACGTGGAGGTCGCTTCGCAGTCACACCCGACACACCCTGGGACTCGAGCCAGCACTACCTGCCGGGCACCAACCTCTTGGTCACGACCTTCCGTACGGCCGGGGGGCGCCTGCGTCTGACCGACTTCATGCCCGTTGCGACGGACGATGACTGTCTGGAAGAACGTGAACGACAGGAATTGTACCGTTGCATAGAGGTTACTGAAGGGGAACTGCCTGTCCGCATCGATTTTCAGCCCAGCTTCGACTATGCTCGCGCCGAGACCTCACTGGAGATGGCGGAAAACACAATAGTCGCTTACGGCGGTGGCCAGCGCCTGGTTCTGCAGATCCATGGGAATCGTCTGCAGGTTCAGGATGGGCGCGTCTCTACCCGCCTGCAGCTCTCGGTCGGTGCGCAAATCTGGCTGCTTCTTGTCTGTGGAGATAAGCAACCTCCTGCCCTGACTGCCGATATGGCGCAGGAGACTCTTGAGAAGACCTCCGCCTATTGGCGCGAATGGCTGGGTCGCAGTGAAACCGGGCAGGATCATGATTTCGGGCCCTTTGCGGAGATGATCGAGCGCTCAAGTCTGTTGCTTAAACTGCTCGATTTTGCTCCGAGCGGCGCCATTGCCGCGGCTCCAACGACCTCGTTGCCGGAAGTGATAGGCGGCGAGCGAAACTGGGATTACCGCTATTCATGGATCCGCGATTCTGCGATGACCGTGGAAGCACTTTTTAATATCGGCCATCTTGCAGAAATGGAGAATTATCTGCATTGGCTGGAGCGTTTCGTCTGCGAGGAGGGCTGCGATCTACAGGTTCTTTATGGGTTACGTGGGGAAACGGAGGTCACAGAAGAAGAACTTGCGCATCTGGAAGGGTACAAAAAGTCAACCCCGGTGCGTATAGGCAATGGCGCCTACGATCAGAAACAGCTGGACATATACGGGGAAATCATGGATGCCGCCCTGCGGTTGTCGAATTATGTCGGCAAAATCGACATGAGGCTGTGGCCGTTTCTGCGTTCCATCTGCGACAAGGTGGTGGAGGTCTGGCAGGAACCGGATTCAGGGATCTGGGAGGTGCGCGGTGGCCCCTGGCATTTTATCTATTCCAAGGTCATGTGCTGGACGGCCCTAGATCGCGGACTCACCATCGCTGGCCGGTACGGGTTTCCCGGTGACCGGGAATTATGGAAAGAAACCCGGGAAGCTATCCGTCAGCAGGTCATGGATAAGGGCTGGAGTGAATCGAAAAAGGCTTTTGTCCAGCATTACGATACCGAGGAACTCGACGCCAGCAACCTGTTGCTGCCTTTCTACGGATTTATCGCCTATGATGATCCACGCATGGTCGCTACCGCCGAAGCGATTCAACGCGAACTGACCGAAGAAGGATTCGTCTACCGTTATCGAGGTGAAGATGGCCTGAAGGGGAGAGAGGGCACCTTTCAGCTTTGTACGTTCTGGCTGGTCGACAACCTGATCGGCCAGGGAAGACTGGACGAGGCTCAAATCCTTCTGCTGCGTCTGGAAAGGACGGCCAATCACCTTGGCCTGTTTGCCGAAGAGTACGACCCATTCTGGCGCGAGCCGCTTGGTAATTTCCCACAGGCGTTCACTCACATCGGCTATATCAACAGCGTTTTCGAGTTGTGCCGGACCCGGGAGGAACGCGAACGCGAGATTCCGGAAAAGCCCCTGGCTCAAAGTTTGGGTCAAAAACTGCTCTTTGCAAAGCGTTATATCCTCAACGAAGGAGAGGCGACTCAAAAAACTCCCGTAGAAAAACTTGCCGGCGAGCTCAAGCACCTCATGAACCTGCTCCGCGGTGCTTTTTTCAAAACCGATGCCGGTCGTATCGCCTATGAAGAGATGGCCGGCTCCGAACTTTACCAGCGTTACGCACGGAAAAGCCGGGAACTTCAGGAATTCGACCTTGAAATGCTCAAAGCCAAAACAGAACGGATCGCCTTCTGGGTCAACCTGTACAATGTCCTCGTCATCCACGGTGTCATCGAATTGGGTATCCGCGATTCTGTCAAAGAGGTGACCCGGTTTTTCCGGCGCATCGGCTACCGAATAGGTGGTATGGAGTTTACCGCAGACGATATCGAGCATGGCATTCTAAGGGGCAACCACCGTTTTCCCGGATCCCTTATCCACCCCTTTGGCGATAACGACCCACGCAGCAAACAGGTGATCGAGCCATTGGACCCGCGCATCCATTTCGCACTGGTCTGTGCCTCGCTTACCTGCCCGCCCATCGAGGTTTACAGCGCTAAAACCCTTGATGAGGATCTCGAAATTTCAGGCCGGACTTTTCTAAATGCCGCCGTGCGGATCGATCGCGAGGAAAAAGTCGTTCGACTGCCGAAAATCTTTCAGTGGTACGGCGAGGATTTCGGCGAAACGGAGACGGATTACATTCGGTTCGTCGCCCCGTACATGTTCAGGGAGGAAGACAGGGATTGTCTTGAGAGTGAGGCTGACAAGCTAACGGTTGAATATCTTGATTACGACTGGCGCCTTAACCGGAGTGAACCAGGAAAATAAAGGGAGTGTTGTCGATGTTTAAGGTTTCGCTTGATGGACAAGTAGCGCTGGTTACCGGAGCAGATCGGGGAATCGGCCGGGCCATTGCTCTGCATCTCGCTTCAGCAGGAGCTGATATCGTGATCAACCACCTGCCCGAAGACAATGCCGATGAAGTTGTTACCGAGATCGAGCAGAAGGGTCAGAAGGCCTTTTCTTATGCCGCGGATGTCAGCGACGAAGATCAGGTTAAGAAGATGTTCCAAAAGGTCATTGAGAAATTCGGCACGCTGGATATTCTGGTCAATAATGCAGGGATACAGGTCGACAGTTCTTTTCTGGAGATGAGTCTGAAAGAATGGCAAAGCGTTCTGGATGTCAATCTCACAGGAGCGTTTCTCTGTTCTAGTACCCTGTAACCCATAATCTTTCGCATCTTGCTTGTTCTTTGCCGCGTCAGCGGCGTTGCGCCTTCAGCTGA
>JAVVDT010000178.1:0-5068 GCA_032250875.1 Desulfuromonadales bacterium
GGGCGACGCAACAACTGACGTCATACGGCGCAATTGTTGGGCAAGAGCCAAAAGACCATATCAGCGCCAATTCACCTCTTCTATGCCCAATGGTTAAGGAGAACTAAAAATGAATAAAAAATTATCAAAGTTGCTGGATGAAATTGATCAGCTAAAAGAAAAGCTGGACGCCTCCCGCCCGTTATTGAGCCAGTCGCTACTTGCCGCGATAGATATTGAATACACCTACGACAGCAACCGCATTGAGGGCAATACCCTGACCTTGCGGGAAACAGATATTGTTATCAACCAAGGGCTGACCATTGGCGGCAAGTCGATGCGCGAACACCTGGAAGCCAATAACCACTATGAGGCGATCTTATATATCCGTGATTTGATAAAGGATGATGCGCCGATCTCCGAAAAGCTGATTAAAGATATTCACGCCATTGTCTTAAGGGGCATCGACAGGGATAATGCCGGAAGATATCGCGCTGTTCCGGTCGCTATTTCCGGCAGTCGTCACACCCCGCCGCAGCCCTGGCAAGTCCCCAAACTGATGGAAGATTTACAGCACTGGATGCAAAAAGCGGCAGGTACATTACACCCGGTTATTTTTGCGGCTGAAATCCATGAGCGAATCGCCACCATTCACCCTTTTATCGATGGTAATGGCCGAACCGCTCGGCTTTTAATGAACCTGTCCCTGCTGCAAAATGGCTACACCATTACCAACATCCCGGGAGATACGGAAAACCGCCTAAGCTACTATAATGCTTTGGAAAAGTGCAATCTTGACGAAGATAAGACCGATTTCTTACTGCTGATCGCTGCTTATGTTTATTCGAGCATGGCGACTATCGTGCAAAAACTGGGGGTAAAACCATGACCGGTTTTTCTATCAACGAAAAACACCTTTCTCAAATCCCCGCATTGCAGCTGCTCATCAACCTGGGCTTTGAATATATTGCTTCTGCCGAGGCGCTGCGAGAAAGGCAGGAACGCACTTCGAATGTCATACTTGAAAACATTCTGCGTTCCCAACTTAAGGAAATGAACCGCATCCGCTACAAGGGCGGTGAATATCTTTTCAGCGAAGAGAATATCCAGTCTGCCATCCAAAAGCTGAAGAACATGAAGTACGACGGCTTATTGAAAACCAATGAAGCCATTTATGATCTGCTCACACTGGGAACGGCCATGGAGCAGACCATCGAGGGCGACTCGAAAAGTTTCAACCTGAACTACATCGACTGGCGGAATCCGCTGCGCAATCGGTTTCATGTCACCGTGGAGTATCCCGTCGAACGCTCCAGAAGCAACGAGACTGCCCGTCCGGATATTGTTCTGTTTGTCAATGGCATCCCCTTTGGTGTGATTGAATGCAAGGCGCCGCAAGTCGCGGTTGAACAGGCGGTTTCGCAATCGATCAGAAACCAGAACGATGACTATATCCCCAAGCTGTTCATCTACACACAAATGGTTCTGGCGATAAACAAGAACAGCGCCATGTATGCAACAACCGGCACGGCTGCCAAATTTTGGGGTGTGTGGAAAGAACCTCAGATGGAAGTCGGCGATCGGGAATTTATCAAGCTGCAGACCTTGGCCAACAAGCCGTTGTGCAAAGAGGCTGCGGCCAAAATTGCAAAAAATCTTGACACTCACCTTACTGCTGTAGAAGCAGATCGTCTTGTTACCGAGCAGGACAAGTCCCTGTATTCGTTATGCCGCCCGGAAAGATTGTTGGAATTAGCCTGGAAGTTCACCGTATTTGATGGTGGTATCAAAAAGATTGCCCGCTATCAGCAGTATCTGGTGATTAAATCGGCACTTAATCGTGTCCAACACTTCGACAATACCGGTTCGCGCAAGGGCGGCGTTATCTGGCACACCCAGGGGTCTGGAAAGTCCCTGTCCATGGTTATGCTGGCACGGAATCTGGCGTTAGATCCCGCAATATTAAATCCGCGCATTGTGCTGGTTACAGATCGGGATGATCTGGACAAACAGCTTGGCAACACATTTGCGGCCTGCGGTCTCGAAGCCAACCGGGCAAGTTCAGGACGTAATCTCCTGGAATTGGTTGCTGAGAAACAGTCCGGTATCATTACCACCCTGATCCATAAGTTTGATAAGGCGTATGCGGTAAAAAAATACCAGGATGAATCGGCTGATATTTTTATGTTGGTGGATGAAAGTCATCGAACCCAGTTCGGTTCATTTTCGGCGCGCATGCGACAAATGTTTCCCCACGCCTGCTATTTGGGCTTCACAGGCACCCCGTTGCTGAAAAAAGAAAAAAACAATTTTACGAAATTTGGTGAATTGGTTGAGCCACATTATTCCATTACGCAGGCGGTAGAAGATGGTGCCGTCGTCCCGCTGCTCTATGAGGGACGGCATGTTGAAATGACGCAAAACCAGGCAGCGGTGGATCTATGGTTTGAACGGCATACCCAAGGGCTTACTAAAGAGCAACAGGCAGATCTTAAACGAAAATATGCTCGCGCTGAAATGCTGAATAAGGCTGAGCAGGTTATCTACATGAGAGCCTTTGATATCAGTGAGCACTATCGTGCAACATGGCAGGGTACTGGGTTCAAGGCACAACTTGTTGCGCCGAATAAAGTTTCTGCCCTGAGATATAACGCCTACCTTGATGAGATCGGCATTGTATCTTCAGAAGTCGTTATTTCACCCCCGGATATGCGGGAAGGATACGATGAGACCGATGCCGAAACAACCGATGAGGTTGTTAAGTTTTGGCAGAAAATGATGAAACGCTACGGCAGCGAAGAAGAGTACACGAAGCAGCTTATCAACCAGTTTAAGCACGGCAGCGAACCTGAGATACTGATTGTCGTGGACAAGCTTTTAACCGGGTTCGATGCCCCAAGAAATACGGTTCTCTATTTGTGCCGGATTTTACGTGAACATACGTTACTTCAGGCTGTAGCACGGGTTAACCGACTCTATGAAGGGAAGGAGTTCGGTTATATTGTTGATTATGCAAGCGTACTCGGCGAGCTGGATAATGCCCTGACCATGTACAGTGCATTTGAAGGCTTCGATGAATCAGACCTGGTCGGCACACTGACCTCTATAAACAGTGAAATTGATAAACTGCCTGGACGATATTCTGATTTATGGGATCTCTTTAAGTCGGTAAAGCACTCCTACGATGAAGAGGCATACGAGGTGTTACTCGCCGATGACGAGCTCAGAGAAGAATTCTATAGCCGTTATTCTTTATTTGGAAAAACCCTCGCGATCGCACTTTCTTCCGAAAAATTTTTGTCTGAAACAGATGAAAAAACACTGTCCAGATATAAGGCCGATTTAAGGAAATTCCAGGCACTGAAGGCAGCAGTGAAGTTGCGCTATGCTGAAACCATTGATTATCGGGATTATGAACCGAAAATCAAAAAATTGCTGGACACACACATTCAGGCTAACGAAGTCATTCAGCTTAACGAACCGGTCAATATTTTTGATGACAAGATGTTCAATCAGATTAAAGAAGAACAAGGGATATATCAGACCAAAAAAACCACTGGATCAAAGGCTGATACGATTGCCCATGCCACCAAAAAAGTCATTACAGAAAAAATGTTTGAAGATCCTGCTTTTTATGAAAAGTTCTCAAAACTTATCCAGCAAGCCATTGACGACTTCAGGGTGCAGAGAATATCTGATTTAGACTACTTGAATAAAGTGGTGGATATCAGAAACAAGGTCGTCGGAAAAGTGCATGATGATATCCCTGATCAACTTTCAGGAAACGAAGATGCCATGGCCTATTTCGGGATATTGAAACCGTTTATGGAAATGCATGATCTGGATGAAACAGTCGTTCAAAGCATTGCGACAGATACCGCAATCGCCATCCACAATATTCTGGAAAAACATAAAAAGGTGCATTTCTGGGATGACGAAGACGCTCAAAAACAGGCGTTAAATGAGATTGACGATTTTCTTTATGATGAGCTGAAAACCAAGAAAGGCGTAGAACTGTCACTGGATCAAATGGATTCCATCATTGAAAAGGTTCTGCAGGTAGCAAAACACAGGAGTTACCAGTGACGGGAGCATTGCGTGGCGATGAGCGATCAGTGATTTATGGACAAAAGACTATTGATTACAACCTTTTTTATCTGGAGAGAAAGTCGCTGGAAATTGCCGTCCACCCTGACAGCACGGTGATTGTTAAAGCACCGATGGACTCGGATATCTCTTTGATCGAAAAAAAAATAATCAAAAGAGCTCGATGGATTCTCAAGCAACTGAACTACTTCAAACAATTTACACCCAAGACCCCGGATCGATACTACGTCAACGGTGAAACGCACTTATACCTTGGCAAACAGTATCGTTTAAAAATTACGCAAGGAAATGATAATAACGTTAAGTTAAACAGAGGTTTTTTTGAAATTACCTGTCGTGATGAGCCAACACCTGACATAGCAAAAAAACTCTTGAGAAAATGGTATCGAGAGAAAGCCGCCCTCCAATTCAATGACAGCCTTAACCGTTGTTGGCCAAAATTTCACAAATCTGTATTTACCAGGCCTGAGATATCTCTGAAAACAATGCGAAAAAGATGGGGAAGTTTATCCAACGAAGGGATATTGATCCTGAACACTGAACTGGTAAAAGCGCCCAAGGAATGCATTGATTATGTAGTCACCCATGAACTATGTCACTTGAAGTACCATGATCATAGTTCTGAATTTTACAAACTACTCGATTCCATAAACCCGGGGTGGGAAAAGATTAAACACAAACTCGAACTCAGTATGATTTAGACCGAAGGATCAGGGTCCCTTTTCGGTGACAACCCAAGCCCCTTCTGTCTTCCCCACCGGAACCTGAAAACTCAAAAAACATCGTGATCAATCAACAAAACAAAAATTGTGACCGCTGAAGCATCTTGCTCCACAGCGTACATTTTTGTCTGAATTTTCTGACCAGCAACGGACAACACAGGATACGGTCATTTTTTTGTGCCTGTTCAAGTAAGCCGCTTCGCGGCAGTTTCAAACCCTACCATCTGAATCTCACATTCATCTCACAAAAATAAAGCTTT
>JAVVDT010000179.1:0-5021 GCA_032250875.1 Desulfuromonadales bacterium
GCCTGCGTCGCCGCGCCTTGCCAGGAACCAAAATCCCTTGCAATGAGTGCGGCGAACTAACCGCACAGGACACTAGCGTCTCTCGTCGGGAACTTTCCAGATTCTTTCCCTTGACAACCAGAAGGCATATCAGTGAATATCAGCAATGCTGACTGATCGCTCACTCAGTATTGTTAAAGTAAATAACCAGAGGGTATGCGCGAGATGTGTCTGAGTCGACAATCCCCGCCACATTTGACATAGAGGTGAACTGAATGGAAGATAATTCTGTGAACAATCAACGTCGTAAACGGACACGCCTGATCTGGTCGGTCGGGATTCTGCTGCTGCTTGTCGGAGTGTCCCTGGTGTACCTGTCTACTTCTGAAAAAACCGATCTGCCGCAGGCCGCGGCCCCGGCCGGTCCTCCCAGGGGGATGCCGGTTGAGGTCGCGAAGGCATCGGCAGGGCTGATCAAGAGAGAACTCTCCGCCGTCGGTGATCTTCAATCTAACGAGTCGGTGGTGATTGCCTCGGAAATTACCGGGCGGGTGGCGGCGATTGGTTTTGACGAGGGGAAAAAGATTGCTGCCGGCAAGGTTCTGCTGAAACTCGATCCCTCGGTGTTGGCCGCCGAAAGAGACCGGGCGCAGGCCAGTCTCGGCTTGAGCGAAGTCAATCAAAGGCGAGCGGAAATCCTCCTGAAGGACAACGCCATCTCCGAGCGGGAGCGGGACGAAGCGTATGCCAAGTGGCGTCTGGACGAAGCGAGCCTGCGTCTGGCCGAGGCGCAACTGGCGAAGACGGTGCTCTTGGCGCCTTTCGACGGGATCGTCGGCCTGCGCAAGGTCAGCGTCGGCGACTATCTGCAGCCCGGAGAACCGATCGCCAATCTGGAGCAGATTGATCCAATCAAGGTTGATTTCCGTATTCCGGAAACCTTTGCCGGCCAAGTGGAAATGAACCAGAATATTCAACTGACTGTCGATGCCGTCCCGGGACAAATCTTTGCCGGCACAGTGTACGCCGTTGATCCTCTGGTGGATGTCAACGGGCGAAGCATGCTGCTGCGCGCTCGGGTCGCGAATGCCGACGGCCGGCTGCGCCCCGGGATGTTCGCACGCATTGCTGTGCTGCTGGAGGAACGAGCGGATGCGCTCACCATTCCGGAGGAGGCGTTGATACCGCAAGCAGATGGCCAGAAGAGCGTGTTCAAGGTTGTCGATGGCAAGGTGGAAGCGGTTCAGGTCCGCACCGGGCTGCGCGAGAAGGGCCGTGTGGAAATCATCGAGGGTTTGCAGTCGGGAGATACCGTTATTACCGCCGGCCATATGAAGGTTCGTCCCGGCATGCCGGTAACCGTTCTTCCTCCCCCGAGCGAAAAACCTCAGGCGCTTTCCACCGCCAAGAACGGAGACTGATTCAATGGTTCTTTCCGACCTTTCTATAAAGCGGCCGGTTCTCGCTACCGTTATGAGCCTGGCGGTGATCCTCGTCGGCCTGATCAGCTACAGCCGCCTGTCTGTGCGCGAATACCCCAACATCGACGAGCCGATCGTCAATGTCGAGACGCGCTATCCCGGGGCGACCTCCGAGATCATCGAATCGCAGATTACCCAACCGATGGAGGAGAGTCTTGCGGGCATCGACGGAATCGACATGCTGACCTCCATCTCCCGTCCCGAGTACAGCCTGATTACCGTCAAGTTCCGCCTCAGCCGCAATCCCGACGAAGCGGCCAATGATGTTCGTGACCGGGTGTCCCGGGTGCGCGGCATCCTTCCCGACGAGATTTCCGAACCGGTGATCAGCAAGGTCGAGGCCGACGCCCAGCCAATCATCTATCTGGCTTTCTCTTCAGATCGGCATACGCCGCTGGAAATCACCGATTATGCCGACCGCTACATCAAGAACCGTCTGCAAAATATCGACGGCGTAGCCAGCGCTTTGATTCTCGGCGAACGTCGCTACGCCATGCGCCTGTGGCTCGATGCCGCGCGAATGGCCGCTTTCCGCCTGACGCCCCAGGACGTGGAAAACTCCCTGAGGCGGCAAAACGTCGAGATTCCCTCGGGACGCATCGAATCGACCGAGCGTGAGTTCACCGTGCTTTCGGAGACGGATCTGCGCACCCCGGAAGCCTTCGACAACATGATCATACGCGACGCCGACGGTTATCTTGTCCGCTTCCGTGATATCGGCCGGGCCGAACTCGCTGCAAAGGACGAGCGCACCATCGTGCGGTTCAAAGGAATTCCGGCGGTCGCGGTAGGTGTCGTGAAGCAGGCCATCGCCAATCCGTTGGATATCTCCATGGCGGTTTATGATGTCCTCCCCGATATCGAAAGGAACCTGCCGGAAGGTATGAAGGTGGCGGTGGCTTACGATCGTTCGGTGTTCATCGATCGATCGATAAAGAACGTCTACACAACCATCGCCGAGGCGGTGGTGCTGGTTATCCTGGTGATCTTTCTCTTTCTTCGCAATATCCGTGCGACCCTGATCCCGCTGGTCACCATCCCGGTATCGCTGATCGGCGCCTTTGGCATGATGTACGCCTTTGGCTTCTCCATCAACACCCTGACTCTGCTGGCTATGGTGCTGGCCATCGGCCTCGTCGTGGACGATGCCATCGTCGTGCTGGAGAATATTCACCGGCATATTGAACAAGGCGTGCCGCCGCTGCAGGCGGCTTTCAAGGGGAGCCGGGAAATCGCCTTTGCGGTCATCGCCATGACCCTGACCCTGGCCGCGGTCTACGCTCCTATCGGCTTCATGGAAGGGCGCACTGGCCGACTGTTCACCGAGTTCGCCCTGACCCTGGCCGGGGCGGTGCTGGTCTCGGGTTTTGTTGCCTTGACCCTGTCACCAATGATGTGCTCGAAACTGCTGCGTCACCGGGAAAGCCACCATCCTCTCTACAACTTCATCGAGAAGGGCATGGTGGCCATGACCGACGGTTACCGCAAACTGCTGCACTTAGCCCTCAAGGCCTGGGTTGTGGTCGTAATGTTCGCCCTGGTGGTTGTCGGTGCAGCCGGAGTACTGTTCGGAATGCTCAAATCGGAACTCGCGCCTTTCGAGGATCGCGGCACCATCATCGGTGTCGGCATCGCTCCGGAAGGCTCGACGGCGAGCTACACCGACAAATATGCCCGGATGATCGAGGAGGTTTACGCGTCCACTCCGGAGGTCGAAAAATATTTCGTGGTCACCGGTCGTCCTGTTGTCTCGCAGATTATCTCCTTCGCCAACCTGAAGAAGTGGGAAGAGCGCGAGCGCGAGCAGCAGGAGATCGTCCGCGAAATGCAGCCCAGGCTTTTTGGCGGCATCCCCGGCATCATGGCTTTTCCCCTCAACCCGCCGTCGCTTGGCGCGAGTCCGCTCGACAAGCCGGTGCAATTCGTTCTGCAGACCAATGCGTCCTATGAAGAACTGCAGAAGATGACCGACGCAGTCATGCAGGAAGCCCGACAGTGGCCCGGCTTCCTCAATCTGGACACCGATCTGAAGCTTAGCAAGCCACAGCTTTCGGTGCAGGTCGACCGGGAGAAGACGGTCGATATCGGCGCCGATGTTTCGATCGTCGGCCGTACCCTCGAGACGATGCTCGGCGGACGTCAGGTGACCCGATTCAAGCGCGAAGGCAAACAGTACGACGTCATCGTCCAGATCGAAGATGCCCAGCGGATGACACCTTCGGACCTTTCCTCCATTTACGTCCGCGGCAAGGGCGAGGATCTGGTGCAACTCTCCAACCTGGTGAGTGTCGAGGAGACGGTTGCGCCGAAGGAGTTGAACCGTTTCAACCAATTGCGAGCCGCCAAGATCACCGCCAGCCTGGCTCCCGGCTACGCCCTCTCGGAGGGTCTGGCGCAACTCGAAGAGATCGCAGGCCGGGTTCTGCAGGGCAACGCGCTGATCGACTACGACGGGCCTTCGCGCGAGTACAAGGAATCAAGCGCCAGTCTTTATATCACCTTCCTGCTCGCCCTGGGCTTCATCTATCTGGTTTTGGCGGCCCAGTTCGAGAGCTTTGTCGATCCCTTCATTATCATGCTGTCGGTACCCCTGAGCGTGACCGGCGCCCTGCTGGCCCTGTATCTGTCGGGGCATACCTTGAACGTCTACAGCCAGATCGGGCTGGTGACCCTGATCGGCCTAATCACCAAGCACGGTATCCTGATTGTCGAGTTCGCCAATCAACTGCGCGAGGAAGGCAAAAGCAAGCTGGAGGCGGTGGTCGAATCGTCCACGCTGCGTTTGCGACCGATCCTGATGACCACCGGGGCGATGGTGCTGGGGGCGCTGCCGCTGGCCATCGCTCACGGCGCCGGCGCGGAGAGTCGCCAGGCCATCGGTTGGGTGATCGTCGGCGGGCTTTCTTTCGGCACGCTGTTTACCCTTTTCGTTATCCCCACCGCCTATCTGCTGATCGCCCGCAGCCGCACGCATGGCGCCGCGGCCGAGGCTGCGGCGCGGGCGGTTGACAACCAGGCCATGGCGTTACCGAGTGCAAACGAGTGATCGACACAGCGCACCAGACATCAACCGGTGCACCCGGCAATCACTGTTCACCATCTTGAATGGATGTCAATTATGCTTAAACGTTATCTTTCACTTCTGCTGCTGATCACCGCACTTGCAGCCTCTGCGGGTTGCACCCTCGGCCCTGATTTTAAAAACCCGGCTGCTGCCGTTCCGGCTCAGTATAAAGACGCCGGACCCTGGCGGCCAGCCGATTCCTGGGAGAGCCTGCCACGGGGCGCCTGGTGGGAGCTCTACCAGGATCCGATTCTCAACGACCTTGAAGTGCGTGCCTCCAACAGCAATCAGGAATTGCAGGCCGGCCTCAGCCGTGTTGCCCAGGCCCGTGCCAGCGCCCGGATCTCCCGCGCCGACCTCTACCCGCGCCTCGATGTCAACGGCGTCGCCAGTCGTGGGCGAACCGCCGGCGATTTCTCCCCTGGCGGCCGCGGAGTAACGTAGACTTGCTTGTAGGGGCGCTCTTCAGGCGAGGTGAACGACTGGGGCAGGATGGT
>JAVVDT010000017.1:0-24800 GCA_032250875.1 Desulfuromonadales bacterium
AACAGCGGCTGGTGAAGGCAGGCAAGATCAAAAAGCCCAAGCCGCTGCCCCCCATCAAGCCGGAGGATGTGCCCTACGAGTTGCCGCAGGGGTGGGAGTGGGTGAGGTTGGGTGATATTTGCTCGTACATCCAGCGCGGCAAAGGACCCAAGTATGTGGAGGTCTCTACGCACCGAGTAATCTCTCAAAAATGCGTCCGTTGGTACGGACTCGACCTAGAGCCTGCCCGGTATATTGATCCATCTTCTTTGAAAAAATATGAATCAATCCGGTTCTTGAGAGTTGGCGATCTACTATGGAACTCGACTGGCACCGGAACCATTGGCCGTGCATGTCTTGTTCCGCAAGATCTTGAAGGTGTTGAAATAGTAGCCGACTCACATGTCACTGTTGTTCGTCCAATTGACGTCTGCCCGATATTCCTTTGGCGCTGGATTCAAAGTCCTACAGTTCAAAATGAGATCGAAGGCTCAGCATCAGGGACGACAAATCAGATTGAGCTGAACACCTCGACAGTCATCAATCATTTGATGCCTCTCCCCCCACTCCCCGAACAACACCTCATCGTCGCCCGGATCGACCAGTTGATGGCCCGTTGTGATGCGCTGGAAAAGCTGCGCAAGGAGCGGGAGGAGAAGCGGCTGGCCGTCCACGCCGCCGCCATCAAACAACTGCTCGACCCCACCCTTCGCGACTTCGCGCCTTCGCGTGAGTCATTCGCCTTTCTTTCCAAGCACTTCGGCGAACTCTACACCGTCAAGGAAAACGTCGCCGAACTGCGCAAGGCCATCCTCAAGCTCGCCGTCATGGGCCGCCTCGTCCCCCAAGACCCCAACGACCCGCCCGCCAGTGAACTACTGAAAGAGATCGAAGCCGAAAAACAGCGGCTCACCTCCTCGTCATCCCCGCGCAGGCGGGGATCCAGTGGGGTAAAGGGCCTGGATTCCCGCCTACGCGGGAATGACAGTGGTTTGCAGCCCATCAAGCCGGAGGAAGTGCCCTACGAACTGCCGCAGGGGTGGGAATGGGTGAGGTTGGGAGACGCAGGAGCTTTTGAAAGAGGAAAATCGAAACATCGCCCAAGAAATGATAAGCGCCTGTTTGAACATGGCACATATCCCTTTGTCCAGACAGGCGACGTTTCAAGGTCGAAGACAACCGAGAATCAAATTCTGACATGCACCAGCTACTACAATGATTTCGGTCTAAAACAAAGTCGCCTCTGGGAAAAGGGTACTTTATGCATAACCATCGCTGCCAATATCGCAGAAACTGGCTTCCTCGGAATGGATGCCTGTATTCCAGACAGCGTTGTTGCATTCTTGGGAGTAGATAAATCCCTTGAAAAACTTGTTAAGGTGTTCATCGATGTGGCAAAAGGCGACTTGGAACACTTTGCACCGTCTACTGCTCAGAAAAATATAAACCTTGGCATCATCAATGAGTTGTTATTTCCTCTGCCCCCCCTCCCCGAACAACATCGCATCGTCGCCCGCATCGACCAGTTGATGGCCCTCTGCGATGCACTCGACCAGCAGATCGACGCCGCCACTGACAAACAAACTGCACTGCTCAACGCCGTGATGGCTGAGGTTTAGCTCATGAAGCGCATCCTCGCATCCGTCATGCCCGCGCAGGCAGGCATCCAGAATCAAAAGCACTGGGTTCCCGCCTGCGCGGGAACGACAGCATTGGTTTTCCTTCGCGTCTTCGCGCCTTCGTGTGAGGCCCACAAGGAGGATACATGAGCTACCAGCCGCCCTACACCATCACCCCGGAGATCCTGAACCGGGTCGCCGCCATCAGCGAGGCCATCGGGCGGTTGACCGTGCTCACCGACCAGGCGAGAGCCTTGCGCCTGCGGCGCATCAACCGTGTCCGCACCATTCGCGGCTCGCTGGCCATCGAAGGCAACACCCTGAGCGAGGCGCAGATCACCGCAATTCTGGAGGGCAAACGGGTCATTGCCCCGCCCCGCGAGGTGCAGGAGGTGAAAAACGCCCTGGCCGCCTACGACCGGTTCGACACCTGGAAGCCCAAGGCGGAAAAAGACCTGCTGGAGGCGCACCTGATTCTGATGTCCGGCCTGATCGACGAGGCAGGGCTGTATCGCCATGGCGACGTGGGGGTGATGGCAGGCCAGCAGGTGATCCACCTGGCCCCGCCCGCCGACCGGGTGCCGCATCTGATGGTCGACCTGTTCGGCTGGCTGGCCAACACCGACGCCCATCCGCTTATCGCCAGTTCGGTCTTCCACTACGAGTTTGAGTTCATCCATCCCTTCGCCGACGGCAACGGCCGCATGGGGCGTCTTTGGCAGAGTCTGATTCTAGCCCGCTGGAATCCCCTGTTCGCCGATATCCCGGTGGAAAGCCTGATCTTCGAGAACCAGGCCGAATACTACGCAGCGTTGCAGGAGAGCACCCAGCAGACGGACTCCGCGACCTTCATCGCCTTCATGCTGCGGATGATCCTGGATACGGTGACCAGCTCGACCCTGGAAGTGGCACCGGAAGTCACCCAGGAAGTTCGACTGCTCTCAGTTCTTGCCGGAGAGATGACTCGGCAACAGCTCAAAGAGGCGCTCGGACTGAAAGACGATGAGCATTTCCGCAAGGCCTATCTGCTCCCAGCCTTGGAGGCCGGGTTGATTGAAATGACCATCCCCGACAAGCCGCGCAGCAGCAAACAGAAATACCGCCTGACCGAAAGGGGCCGTCAGATGATGGCCCGGCATGGCGGTGGATAACTTGCGACAAACTCTCGACACGGCTTGTGACACCGAGCTGTGACAAGGGCTGTGACACCTTGGTGGGTCAGAGTGAGGTAACCAGAAAGGCATCCTATGAAGCAGATGAAACCGTTTGCCGGAAAATGGCGCATCGTCAAGATGGAAGTCTGGGATCAGGATTACGTCGACATGGAGGTGCCGGGATTTATTCGCATCGGTTCGGATGGGACTGGACGGTTTCAGTTCGGCCTGGTCTCCGGGGACATCGATGGCCGGGTGGAACAATGCGGTAATACACCACGTTTCGAGTTTTCCTGGTCTGGACAGGATGAAAACGATCCGGTCTGCGGTCGTGGCTGGGCACTCATTGAAAATGGCGAGCTGAACGGCCGCATCTATCTGCATCTGGCTGATGACTCGGCCTTTCGGGCTATCAAGAGCAAATAGTGGGTCCCATGAAAAAAACGAGTAAGAAAAAACCGACCTGGACCGATCTCAAGCGCCAGCTTGCCGACCTTGACCGCCCGGCGTTGCTGGGCTTGATTCAGGACCTGTACGCCGCCAACAAGAGCAATCAGGCTTTTCTCCATGCCCGCTTCGCCCTGGGCAAGGACGTACTCGAACCGTACAAGGTCACCATCGACCGCTGGGTTTGCCCGAATGTCATGCGCAATCAGGATATCTCGGTCGCCAAGGCCAAGAAGGCAATCTCCGATTACAAGAAAGCCATCGGGCGTCCGGAAGGTTTGGCGGAGCTGACGGTGTTCTATTGCGAATCCTGCATGAACCTGCTCGGCTACTGCGGCATGGATGACGAGGGCTATTTCAACGCCTTGGTGCGGATGTTCGAGCAGGCGCTGAAGGCGATTACGGCGCTTGAGCCAAGCCAGCAGGATGCCTTTGTCGAGCGGCTTGAACGTGTCCAGAACGAAGGCCACAACTGGGGCTGGGGCGTTGGCGATGACATGGACGATCTGATGGCGGAGTATGGCTTTGCCGAAGAGTGACAAGAACCAGAATGAACAAGACGAACTGTGTCAGCTGCGCGAGGAGAACGCCCGCCTCAAAAAGCTGCTGACCCAGAACGGTATCGCCTGGGAAGAACCTGCCATCCCTGAACCAGTCCCCGCCCCAACCGAATCCGCACCAGCCCCAGCCCCAGCCCATTTTACCACCGATGACAAGATCGCCCTGTTCCGCCGTCTATTCCGGGGGCGGGAGGATGTCTACCCGCAGCGCTGGGAGTCAGCCAAGGGCACGTCCGGTTATTCACCGGCCTGTGGTAACGAGTGGAAGCCCGGCATTTGCCACAAGCCTCGGGTGAAATGCGGCGACTGCAACCAGCGCCATTTGCTGCCGGTGACCGATCAGGTGATCTACGACCATTTGGCCGGGAAACAGACCATCGGCGTTTATCCGCTCCTGGGCGATGACAGTTGCTACTTTCTGGCGGCTGACTTCGATGAAGCCGACTGGCGGGAGGATGCCAAGGCTTTTATGCAATCCTGCCGGGAGCTCGGCGTTCCAGCGGCGCTGGAGATATCCCGCTCCGGCAACGGCGCTCACGCCTGGATCTTTTTTGCCGAGCCGGTTCCGGCCCGCGAAGCCCGGCAGCTCGGGGCCGCACTGATCAGCCACACCTGCGACCGCACCCGGCAATTGTCCCTGACCAGCTACGACCGCCTGTTTCCCAACCAGGACACCATGCCCAAGGGCGGCTTCGGCAACCTGATCGCGCTGCCCCTGCAGAAACAGCCGAGAGAATCAGGGCGCAGCGTCTTCGTCGATGAACAGCTGCAACCTTATCCCGATCAATGGGCTTTTCTGGCGTCCATTCGTCCCATGTCCCGGCGGGACTTGGAAGACGCCATTCTGCGGGCCAGCGGCGGCCGCCATCCCCTGGATGTGGCCTTTGCTGCTGATGAAGAAGACAGCAAACCATGGCAGCGACCATCACCTGTACCCGCCCGGATTGCCGGTCCACTGCCGGATTCTCTGACCCTTGTGCTGGCCAACCAGATTTTCATCGCCAAAGCCGATCTGCCGCAGCCGATGACTAACCGCTTGATCCGCCTCGCCGCCTTCCAGAATCCTGAGTTCTATAAGGCCCAGGCCATGCGTCGGTCGGTGTGGAAAATACCGCCTATCATCGGCTGTGCCGATAATTTTCCCCAGCATATTGGCCTGCCCCGGGGTTGCCTCAGTGCGGTGCTCGACCTGTTGCGGGAGAACGGGATTCGACCGGAGCTGCAGGACGAGCGCCTGTCTGGGCGGAAGGTGACGGCCAAGTTCACCGGCACCTTGCGAAAGGACCAGAAAACAGCGGTGCTGGAGATGCTTAAACACGAGGTCGGCGTACTCTGCGCCCCGACCGCCTTCGGCAAGACGGTCACGGCAGCTGCCCTGATCGCCCGGCGCAAAGTCAGCACGCTGATCCTGGTGCATCGCACTGAATTGTTGCGTCAGTGGCAGGAGCGGTTGGCCGGATTTCTGGAAATCCCCAAAGGTGGGCTGGGCCTCATCGGCGGCGGCAAGAAAAAACCGTCCGGCAAGATCGACATCGCCGTCATGCAGTCGCTTTCCCACCGCGAAGATTTGGGCGAACTCCTCGACCAGTACGGGCAGATCATCATCGACGAATGCCATCACCTGTCGGCCTTTTCCTTCGAGGCAATCCTCAAACAGGCCAAGGCGAAATTTATAGTGGGTCTGACGGCCACACCGTTTCGTCGTGACGGGCATCAGCCGATCATCTTCATGCAGTGCGGGCCGATCCGCCACAGTGCATCAAGACCCGAAACAGCCCCGGCGCAACTGGAGGTCTGGCCGAAAGTTCTGCCCGCACCGGAGATCCCGCCGGATTCACCGATTCAGGATGTGTTCCGCATTCTTGCCAACGATGCGACCCGCAATCGGCGCATTGCTGAGGATGTGCTGACCGCCTATCGGGAAGGGCGGAAGGTGCTGGTGCTCACCGAACGGACGGAGCACCTACCGCTGTTGCAGGAGGAACTGGGGGACGGAGTCGAGCATTGCTATGTCCTGCACGGCCGTTTGCCGAAGAAGCAGCGAGCGGCTGTGTTCGCAGAACTGAATGCGTTGGATGAGTCGGCACCGAGGGTGCTACTTGCCACCGGCCGCCTGATCGGCGAAGGCTTCGACCACCCTCCGCTCGACACGCTGGTGCTGGCCATGCCGATCTCCTGGAAGGGAACCTTGCAGCAATACGCCGGACGCCTACACCGGGAACACGCCGACAAGCAGGATGTGCGCATCTACGACTATGCCGAGACCGATCAGCCCCAGCTTAACCGCATGTGGGACAAACGCCAGCGCGGCTACCGGGCCATGGGGTACGAGATCAAACCGATGGAGACCGTAGTTTTAGGAAACGGCTCGAAGCTAAAATAAGACGAGCCGCAATTTTAGGTTCGCAGCTCCATCTCCAGCAGAAACCGCCAGACCGGCACCACCTGGATGGTTCCGAAGCCCACGGGGATGGTTTCATCGGTGCGCCAGGTGACGATGGTCCCCTCCGCCACCGCCAGTTCGACCATGGCTTCGGAGAGGGAACGCACTTCGCTCTGCTTGACGCGGGGGTCGGCCAGCGAGGCGCAGACCTGAATCAGCAGTATGGTTCGTTCTTGTCCCGGCACTGACGGCAGCAGCGCGACAAGGTCCACCTCCCGGCCCGTCTTGGTCTTGTGGTAGAAGATCTCCGGCGTCATCCGGCGCAGCGCGGTGAACACCAGATTCTCCAGCAGGCTGTCGCGGTTGGTGAGGATGCCGGAGCTGATCGAGGCCGCCAGCGCGTGGTCGATGCAGTAGACCTTGCGGGGATTGACGCTGATCCGGGTCGGTGAGTTGGAGAAGATGTTTACACTGTAAAGCAGCCCGGCATCCTCGAACGCGACCAGCCAATCGACCACCGAACTTTTGCGCACCCGGTGGCCGAGGGATTTCAGGTAGTCGGTCAGGTGACTGACGGCGTAATAGGAGCCGGTGTTATCCACCAGCCAGTGGGCCAGATCGATCACCGCCCGGGGGTGGGAGATGTTGTGGTGGCCGATGATGCTGGTGAGGATGGTGTTCCAGTTCGCCTGATGAGCCTCGATGCGCTGCCGATGGTCGAGCCGGTTCACGCCAGGGAAGCCGCCGACCTGCCAATAGTCCTCGAACGCCTTTTGGATGGTCAACCGCTGCTTGGTGGATAAGGGGCCGTCGCTCTCGATGCCCTTGTCGTCGAGGAAATCACGGAAGCTGAGCGGGAATATCTCCCAGGAGACGATCCGGCCGGTCAATGGACTGGCGGTTTCCTCCTCCGGTGAAGGCAGCAAGGAACCGGCCACGGTGACCTCACATTTTTCGGTGCGCGTCAGGCGGTCGATGTAGAGCTGCCAGAGCGGGAGTGCCTGCACCTCGTCGAATATGCAGTGAACTGTCTCACTGCCGCGCTTCTGAGGGTGGAGCTCGAAATAGGTTTCAAGTATCAGGTCCGGGTTTTCATGCCGCAGCCAGTAAAGCCGGGCGTCGGCCAGGTCGAGATAAAGGATGTTCTCGCGGGGAACCCCGCTCTCGATCAGCTGCCGGATACGCTGGCGCAGCAAGGTGGTCTTGCCGCTCCCCCTGACGCCGGTGACCACCGAGACCTTGCCCGGCAGACTGCCAATGGCGACACGCCGGGGCAGCAGTCCGTCCGGCGGTTCAAGGCTCTGGTATTCGCGGATGATTCGTTTCAGGCATTCGATCATGACATGGCCCGGTGCTCCCTGTTCGTTTTGGCAACCGGTGTCATTCATGCTTGGCGTGCCGGAAAAAGCAAATGGTTTGTCGAAACAGCAGCCGATTCCATTCGATTTCGTTTTCGGGAGCAGAACCGGCGTCCGAAAACCGGATTCGAAGTTGTTGCGGCTCGACGCCAGGTATCCGGTTTTACTGCAAACCCGTCACCCTCGTCCGGTGCTGGGAAATCTGGGGAGAAATACGCTTCCTTTGACATGAACCGCCGCCGGATGTCGGCGGGCATTATTTCTGATGTTACATCAATGACTTATGGGGAAAGTCGAGGGTGGAGACTGTTTTGGGCCAGGTCGACGCACCCTCCACCATTTCAAAAAGACAGGCCCGTCCACTAACCGCGTCCGGTTATTGGACGGGTTTTGTTTTGCTGCGTATTGTCAGCGACTTACGCCGCTTTCAGGGTGTCGACACTGCCGCCCCGATCACTCCCTTTTCGGGAAACTTGTTACACCCCGCTTCTCTTTCGCCTCAAAATTCTCCGCATTCTTCCCCCCATTCTCCGGACCTCGTCCGGTGTCCTGCATTTTTCCCTGCAATCGCTGTTCGGCGGGATCAAAGGCAAACTGGTTGATACTCTTCATGGTTTAAGTCAAACAGGTCGTTGATATCCATGGTCGGTCGCTCCTCGTTTTGGTTTATGCCCTTACTTACCGGCCTGCCTGCTGAAGCCTTGGCGTAGGCAGGAGAGACGGAGAAAGTGTCGGGCGTCGGCTTGATTTTTTTTCGTGCTTGCCTTCTGAAGGGTTACTTACCTGGTGGCGTTGGGTTGTGTCGGCGGGAATTTCAAATTGCCGTATCGCAGGGGGCTTTCCGCAAGGATTTCAAGGTCGCGCTTGACATTTGCGGCCCCATGGATGATATATCAAGTGATAAATCGGGCGTTATGAATGGTGCGCCAGTACATCAGATAGATTCAGCAAGGAGAAATCCATTGGACGAGCAACACAGCATGGCGAGGCTGGTCCGTGAGCTTCGGGAACTTACCGGTCTGACCCAGGAAAAGTTCGCGGCCAAGCTCGGCGTGACCTTCCCCACGATCAACCGCTGGGAGAACGACCGCGCCAAGCCGTCGCCGCTGGCGCTGGAGAAGATCGAGAGCCTGCTGCGCAGACTGGGGGAGAAGGGCAAGGCCCTGCACAGAACGTATTTTGGGAAGGAAGCCTGAGCATGGCCCAGCTTGAACACATCGAAGCCATTGAAAAGCGGCTCTGGAGCGCGGCGGATACCCTGCGGGCCAATTCCAACTACGCCAGCAATGAATATTTCATGCCGGTCATGGGCCTGGTGTTTCTGCGGCACGCCTACAGCCGTTTTCTCGGCGTCAAGGATGCCATCGAAGCAGGCCTGCCGACACGGGGCGGCAAGACGCGACCGCTGACCAAGGAGGATTTCTCGCAGAAGAGCGCCATCTTCCTGCAGCCCAAGGCCCAGTTCGACACCCTGGTGGCCCTGCCCGACAGCGCGGACCGCGCCAAGGCGATCATCGACGCCATGGAGTCCATCGAGGCCGACTATGAGAACCTGCGCGGCGTGCTGCCCAAGAGCGAGTATCAGGAGCTCGACAACGCCGTGCTCGGCCAGCTGCTGCGCACCCTCAACCCCGAAGAGCTCAAGCGGGTTTCCGGCGACGTGTTCGGCCGTATCTACGAGTATTTCCTGACCCAGTTCGCCGACCAGAAGGCCCACGACGGCGGCGAGTTCTTCACCCCGATCTCGCTGGTTTCGCTGATCGCCAACGTCATCGAACCGGCCGGGGGCACGGTGCTCGATCCGGCCTGCGGCTCGGGCGGCATGTTCGTGCAGAGCGCCCGGGTGGTGGAGCGGCGGCACGAAAACCCCACCGAAAAGCTCACCTTCTACGGCCTGGAAAAGAACGCCACCACCATCCGCCTGGCCAAGATGAACCTGGCAGTCCACGGCCTGGAAGGCGACATCCAGAAATCGATCACCTACTACGAAGACCCGCACGAGCTGCTGCGCAAGGCCGACTTCGTCATGGCCAATCCGCCCTTCAACGTGGACGAGATCGACGCCGACAAGGTCAAGAGCGACCCGCGCCTCCCCTTCGGCCTGCCAGGCGTCAACAAAAAAGGCAAGGTCAGCAACGGCAACTACGTCTGGATCAGCTATTTCTACAGCTACCTCAACGTTCAGGGCCGGGCCGGGTTCGTCATGTCCTCCCAGGCCTCCAGTGCCGGACGGGATGAGGCCAAGGTACGCCAGAAGCTGGTGGAGACCGGCGACGTGGATATCATGGTCGCCATCCGCTCCAACTTCTTCTACACCCGCACCGTCCCCTGCGAGCTCTGGTTTTTCAATCGCGCCAAGCCGCAAGCGCACCGCGACAAGGTGCTGATGATCGACGCCCGTAACGTCTATCGCAAGGTTACGCGCAAGATTTTCGATTTTTCCCCCGAGCAGGAGCAGAACCTGCTGGCCATCGTCTGGCTCTACCGGGGTGAGACCGGGCGCTATCTTGACCTGGTGGCGGGCTACTGCCAGCGCATGCTGGCCGAGGGCGCGGCCTGTTTCACGATGGAAGATGACGAGGGTGAAGAGGTCGAGCCTCTGCCGGATTTTATCGGTGCGCTGACCACGCTGCGTGGCGCTGTTGAACCATTCATTAAAACCCTGGACGTAGGGGCGATTCATGAATCGCCCCTACAGGAGCTGGATGACGCCATCCCGTTGTTCAAGGCGGATGTGGAGGCCTTCCGGAAGACCGTCAGCGAACAGCAGGCGGTCTGGGGACAACAAAAGACCACCAACGGCGAATTGAAGAAAGCCGTTGACCGCCTCGCTGTCCTGGCCGAGACCAGCCGCGATCTGGTCAAACAGATCGATCTGCTCTACAAGCTCGCCTGCCGCCTGATCGAAACCTGCGAGAATGAATGCGCCGCCCGCGACAGCGACGCCTGGGCCGGTCGTGACATCACCCGCGCCCGCAAGGCCGCCGACGAGGCCCGTGCCCTGGCCGTGGAACAGCTCAAACAGGTGCGCTACTTCTGGAAGCAGGCCCACTGGCTCACCGAACGCTTCCCCGAAGCGAAACTGCGGGATGTGGAAGGGCTGGTCAAACTGGTGGACCGGACCGAGATCGCGGCCAACGACTGGAGTCTTACCCCTGGCCGCTATGTCGGCGTCGCGCCGGAGGAAGTGGACGAGGATTTCGACTTCGAGGAGGTGCTGCGCGATATCCACGTGGAGCTGGAGGACCTGAACGCCGAGGCGGTGCAACTGGCGGCGACGATCAAGAGGAATTTCGAGGAGCTGGGGGTATGAAGCGAACCACCATCCAACTCGGCGACTTCCTCACGCTGAAGAGAGGTTATGACCTACCTGAACATTCTCGGCTCCCCGGCGAGATACCGATCGTTTCGTCTTCCGGAATTACTGGCACGCACAAGGAAGCGAAGGTAGATGGTCCTGGTGTTGTAACTGGTCGATACGGCACATTGGGTGAGGTATTCTATGTCGAGGAGCCATTTTGGCCGCTCAATACTGCTTTATACGTCCAAGATTTCAAAGGCAATCATCGTCGCTTCGTGTCCTACTAAAATGGGTGCTTAACGGAACAGAGAGTAACAAAGCGGCGGTCCCAGGTGTCAATCGAAATGACTTACATGCTCGCAAGGTTGGTGTACCCGAAGACGTAGGTGAGCAAGCGTCCATCGGACAGCCTGCTTGGCATACGTTTCGAGAGGCCGGGCAGATGATTTTCCGGCTGGACATGACACTACTGTTTCAACCCAGGGTGTGGTTGCCTTGTGGCTTGGATACGCAATAAAAGGAGGCCGTTCATGCTGAATAAAATCAAACTCAATAATTTCGGACCGCTCGCCAAATTGGACTGGCCGAAGCTCGGGCCGATCAATCTGGTGATCGGCGGCAACGGCACCGGGAAGACATTCCTTCTGAAAGCTCTCTACAGCGCCATGCGGACGCTGGAGGAGTACAAGCGCGGTGATGACCAGCGCACGGCGGCGGAGATCCTGGCGGAAAAGCTTTACTGGACTTTCCAGCCGGACAAGATCGGCGATCTGGTGACCAAGGGCGCGGACGCTGCCTTGTCTTGCACCGTGCAGTTTGACAATCGCAATTTCATCTACAGCTTCGGCAAGGATACGACCAAGCAGATCTCCGCAGTGGAGAATCATGTCCAACCCAGGTCGAGCAACTCCATTTTCCTCCCGGCGAAGGAGGTCTTGTCCCTGCATCAGATCATTCTCAAGTCCCGCCTGAAGGACAAGGAGTTTGGTTTCGACGATACCTATCTTGATCTTGCTTTAGCGCTGCTTCAGTCACCCAAGATGGGCAAGAATTACGTGGAATTCGCCAAGTCACGCCAGAGCCTGGAGGATATCCTCGGCGGCCGTGTCGAGTATGACGAGACGTCGGGGCGCTGGCAGTTCAAAAAAGGCAACCAGAAGTTCCCCATTGGCGTGACGGCGGAAGGGATCAAGAAAATCGCCATCCTCGATACGCTGCTTGGCAACCGCTATCTCGACACCAACTCAATCGTTTTTATCGACGAGCCGGAATCGGCCCTGCATCCCGTGGCCGTTTCCAAGCTGCTCGATATCGTGGCCGTGCTGGCCGAGCGCGGCATCCAGTTCTTTCTCGCCAGCCATTCCTACTTCGTGGTGAAGAAGCTGTTCCTGATTGCGCAGGAGCAGAACCTGTCCATTCCGGTGATTTCAGCCCATGACAGCCAGTGGACAACGGCGAATCTCAAGGACGGAATGCCGGAAAACACGATCATCGATGAATCAATACGGCTCTACAAAGAAGAAGTGGGGTTGGCGCTCAAATGACCATACAGCCAATCGTCGAGTCCGGGATGACCTTCGGCCCGTATGCCGATGGCCTATGTTTTTACATCGAGAAGAGCAACACCTATGCGGATATTCAGCAGGGTGTGCAAATGGCGGAATTCTTGCTGCTGCGTATCAGCAATGGAAAGCCGCCCGTCCTCTGGGTGGTGGAGGCCAAATCGAGTACGCCGCGACCGGAGACCCAACCGAATTTTGACGAATTCATCGCGGAGATCCGGGAAAAACTGGTCAATGCCTTTTCCCTTGGCTGGGCCTCCTGTTTGAATCGACACCAACAGGCCGAGGCGGAACTACCCGATCCTTTCAAAACGCTTGATTTGTCGCAGGCCGGGGTGCGGTTTGTGTTGGTGATTAACGGTCATCAGGAAGCATGGCTGCCTCCGATACAGGAAGCGTTGAAAAAAGCGCTTCACTCCACCGTCAAAACCTGGTGTTTCGCTCCGACCTCGGTGGCAGTCATCAATGAAGAGCTTGCCAGGCAACACGGCCTGATCCTTCCTGCACAGGGCGGGGCTGTATGACTGGAATCAGCAGTATGGGAGGTTATCGCCGGATTGAGATGGCGCGAAGGCACTGCCGAAACAGCGAAGGGAAAGCCGCATGAAACTGCAATCCCTCCTCGCCCAAATCGCCCTCGGCGAAGACTCCACCCGCCAGTTCAAGGCGGATGTGAAGAATGCCGACTCCCTGGCCTCGGAGATGGCGGCTTTCGCCAACACCAAAGGAGGCACCATCTTCATCGGAGTGGCCGATGACGGTTCGATGCCGGGGCTTTCCGGGCAAGACGTGGCCCGCATCAATCAGCTCATCAGCAATGGCGCCAGCCAACTGGTGCGTAGTCCGCTGGCGGTGCAGACCGAGAACGTGGCGTTGGAGAACGGGCGCATCGTCATCGTGCTGACCGTGCCCAAGGGGATCGACAAGCCCTATTTCGACAAGAACGGGGTGATCTGGCTCAAGGCCGGGGCTGACAAGCGGCGGGTGAACTCCAAGGAAGAACTGCGCCGCCTGTTTCAGCTCACCAACCAGTTCCATGCCGACGAGCTGCCAACCAAGGCGGGGATCGACAAGCTGGACAAGCTGCGCTTCCGGGATTTTCTGCGCGATGTCTACAAACAGGAGTACCCCGAGTCCCCCGCCGAGCTGACCCGGCTGCTGCAGAATATGAACCTGGCCAACGACGACGGCAGACTGAACTTGGCCGGGGTGTTGCTCTTCGCCGAGCAGCCGGAGTGGATCGTGCCGCAGTTCGTGGTCAAGGCAATCCGCTACCCAGGCAATAAGATCCACGCCACCGATTACCTCGACACCGAGGATTTTTCCGGACCGCTGCCCAAGCTCTTCGAGGGGGCGCTGGCCTTTGTCATGCGCAATCTGCACAAGGTGCAGGCCGGGCGCGGGGTGAACGCGCCCGGTACGCCGGAAATCCCCGAAGCGGTTTTCGAGGAGCTGCTGGTCAATGCTTTGATGCACCGCGATTATCTGGTCAGCGCCCCGATCCGCCTGTTTGTCTTCGACAACCGCATCGAGATCATCAGCCCCGGCCACCTGCCCAACAACCTGACCGTGGAGAAGATCCGGGCCGGAAACTCCAATATCCGCAACCCGATTCTGGTTTCCTATGTGGCCAAGGGGTTGCTGCCCTACCACGGGCTGGGATCGGGCATCAAGCGGGCGCTGGAGAAGTGGCCGGCCATCGACTTTACCGATGACCACGACGGCTGCCTGTTCACCGCTACGGTTCATCGCAAGCCGGTGGAAGAGCTGGATTTGGCGGATAAAGATGCATTAAAGGTGCGGACAGCCGGACGAGTTGCACCTATAAAAGCGTCTTTATCCGCGCTTCAGGTGCAATTGCTGAATTTTATTCGTTCAAATCCAGCTGTTTCCTATGACGAACTGGCGGAGATGACCCAAAAGGACCGCACCACCGTCATGCGTAATATAGGAAAACTGAAGGATGCAGGCATCCTGCAGCGTGTTGGTTCCAAAAAAACCGGCCACTGGGAGGTGATTGAATGACACCCAGCGCCTATCCCGAAAACGCCTTTGTTCAGCAGACCACCGCCGAGTTCCTGAAACTGGAGCTTGGCTTGCAGACGGTGTGCGCCTATAACTACGAGATTGTTGTCTCATGAACCAAAAAGCCCTCCACAATCTCCTCGCCCTCGTCGAAGGCTTCACCGCCGAGTTCAAGCGCTCCGGCACCTCGAATCTCGGCCGGGAGATCTGCGCCTTTGCCAATGCCACCGGCGGAGTGATCCTGATCGGGGTGACGGATGCGGGGGAGATTTGCGGGGTGAAAGATCACAACCGGCTCAAGTCCGAGGTGCAGGCCGTCGCCCGGTCGGCCGAGCCGCCGTTTGCGGTGGAGCATATCGGCTCGGGCATCAAGCGCATCCGCAACCTCTGTCGGGAGTACGGAGTTGCCGAACCGCTAATTGAGGTGTCGGAGCATTGGTTTACCGTGATCTTTCCCAGGCCGCTGTCACTGGATACGCAGGAAGAAGAGACTCCCGGCAAGCACCCGACAAGTACCCAGCAAGTACCCAGCAAGTATCGAACGAGTACCCCGCAAGTCCGGGCGATGCTCCTTGAAGCGTTTGCTGGTGACGCGACTCGCACGCAATTGCAGAACGCTGCAGGCATGAAAGACCGTGAGCACTTCCGCAAGGAGTACCTTCAGCCTTTGCTCGACGATGGTTTGCTGGAGATGACTATTCCTGAAAAGCCGCGCAGCAGCAAACAGAGCTACCGCCTGACGGAAACCGGGCGTGCGGTTCTGGGGGCATGGGAGCTACAGCGATGAGTGTCTACACCGAAGACACCCTCGTCCAGCAGACCACCGCCGAGTACCTGGAGCAGGAGCTTGGCTGGCAGTCGGTGTACGCCTACAACAACGAGGATTTCGGGCCGGACAGCCTGCTGGGCCGGGAATCGGATCGCGAGGTCGTGTTGATCCGCACCCTGCGGGCCAAGATCGAGGAATTGAATCCCGGGCTGCCTGCCACGGCCTATGAAGACGCCCTCCGCCAGATTGTCACGGTTTCCGCTACGCAGACCATGGCCGCCACCAACCGCGAGAAGTACGAGCTGATCAAGGACGGGGTGCAGGTCACCTTCCGCAACGCCAAAGGCGAACGGGTGCGCCAGCGGCTGCGGGTGTTCGACTTCGATAATCCCGATAACAACCATTTTCTCTGCGTACGGGAGCTGTGGGTGCGCGGCGATCTCTACCGCCGTCGGGCGGATATCGTCGGGTTCGTCAACGGCCTGCCGCTGCTGTTCATGGAGCTGAAGAACGTCAGCAAGGATATCCGCGCCGCCTACGAGCGGAACTTTCTGGACTACAAGGACACCGTCCCGCATCTGTTTCATCACAATGCCGTGGTCGTGCTGGCCAATGGAGTGGACGCCAAACTCGGCTTGCTCACCAGCCGGTTCGAACATTTCCACGAGTGGAAACGGTTGGCCGAGAATCAGCCGGGCGTGGTGGCCATGGAGACGCTGCTCAAGGGTGTATGCGCGAAAGCCAATTTCCTCGACCTGGTGGAAAACTTCATCGTTTTCGATGACTCGGCCGGGAACCCTCGAAAAATCCTGGCCCGCAACCACCAGTTCCTGGGCGTCAACCGGGCCATCGAAGCGGTCCGCGACCGCAAACTCAGGAACGGCAAGCTGGGAGTGTTCTGGCATACCCAGGGTTCGGGCAAGAGCTATTCCATGGTGCTCTTCACCCGCAAGGTGCATCGCAAGCTGGGTGGCAACTTCACCTTCCTGATCCTCACCGACCGCGACGACCTGGACACCCAGATCTACAAGACCTTTGCCGGATGCGGCGTGGTGGACAACGACCGTGACCCGTGCCGGGCAGCGAGCGGCGAGCATCTCGCCCAGCTGCTGGCCCAGCACAAATCGCATGTCTTTTCGCTGATCCAGAAATTCAAGTCGCTGGACGCGACACCCTCACCCGGCTTTCGGCCACCCTCTCCCAGTGGGAGAGGGGCTGGGGGTGAGGGTCAACAATCGCAAATACCCTTCCTTTCAAATCGGGACGATATTATCGCGATTGTTGATGAGGCCCACCGCACCCAGTACGGCACCTTGGCGCTCAACATGCGCAACGCCCTGCCGAACGCCAGCTATATCGGCTTCACCGGTACACCGCTCTTTAAGGACGACGAGATCACCCGGCGGGTGTTCGGCGATTACGTCTCCACCTACGATTTCCAGCGGGCCGTTGAGGACAAGGCCACGGTGCCGCTCTATTACGATGCGCGTGGCGATAAGCTCGGCGTGGCGGTCGGCGATTTAAACGAGCGGATCGCCGAGAAGCTGGAAGAGTTAGAGACGGGCAATATCGATGTGGAGCAGCGCCTGGAGCAGGAACTCAAGCGCGACTACCACATCATCACGGCTGGAAAACGTCTCGACCAGGTGGCCCGCGATTTTGTGCAGCACTACTCTTTGGGCTGGGAAACCGGCAAGGCGATGCTGGTCTGCATCGATAAGATCACCTGCGTCCGCATGCACAAGCTGGTCGGATTCTATTGGAACGAGAGAATCGGCGAGTTGGAAGCGCAGTTGCCCCAGGCCACCGATGAGCAGGACGAACTTGACCTTCGACGTCAGATCGAGTGGATGCGCCAGACGCAGATGGCGGTGGTGGTCAGCGAGGAGCAGGGCGAGGTCGAGAAGTTCCGCAAATGGGAGCTGGACATCACTCCGCACCGCCGCCTGATCAAGGAGGGCATCGATCTGCCCGAGGCGATGCGGAAACAGCCGCAGTTCCAGAACATGCAGCGGTTGTCACTGGACGATGCGTTCAAGGCCGAGGAGCACCCGTTTCGCGTTGCCATCGTCTGTGCCATGTGGCTGACCGGCTTTGATGTTCCCAGCCTCTCCACTCTGTACCTGGACAAGCCGCTCAAGGCGCACACGCTGATGCAGGCCATTGCCCGGGCAAACCGGATCAACGAGGGCAAGAACAACGGGATGATCGTCGATTACTGCGGCATCCTGAAAAACCTGCGCAAGGCACTGGCGACCTTTGCCGGAACCGGCGATGACGGGCGCGGTGGCGAGGGGGGCGAGACCGAACCGGCCAAGCCGGATGAGGAACTGCTGGCCGATCTTCGTGAAGCGATTGCCTTTGTCCGATCCTTCTTGGAGGAGCGAAGCGCATCGTTGGATGGAATTATCGGGCAGACCGGTTTTGCCCGAAATGCGGCGATTCTCGCCGCCAAGGAGGCGGCGAACGAAAACGACGAGACGCGAAAACGCTTTGAGGTGATGTGCCGGGCGGTGTTCTCGAAATTTAAGGCCTGCATCACCATCGAAGGCGTCAATGATTGTAGAAGCGACTTCGACGCCATCAACATCGTTTATAAAAGCCTGCAACAGGACCGCGAACAGGCGGATATCACCGATATCATCCGCCAGTTGCATCAGGTCGTCGATGAGGCGATTGAGGTTAGGGAGGGTCCCGCTGAAATCGCAGAAGGTGTCTATGACATCAGCAAGATCGATTTCGACCGGCTGCGGCGGGAGTTCGAGCGCAGCCCGGCCAAACGTACCACCGTGCAGAATCTGAAAACCGCCATTGAGCAACGCCTGCAGCGTCTGCTCCGGCAGAATCCCTTGCGGACCGATTTCCAAAGGCATTACGAGGAGATCGTCGCCGAGTACAACCGCGAGAAGGATCGGGTGACCATCGAGAAGACCTTTGAAGCGCTTCTGCAGATCATGGGCGAGATGGACGATGAAGAGAGCCGCGCCGTTCGGGAAGGGCTCGATGAGGAAAGTCTCGCTGTATTCGACTTGCTGAGGAAGCCGGACCTGACGCCTGGAGACATCAAACGCATCAAGGCGGTCGCCATTGACCTGCTCGAAACCCTCAAGGCGGAAAAACTGCGGATCGATCACTGGCGCGACAAAGAAGCCACCCGGGACGCGGTCCGTCTGACGATTCAGGATTATCTCTGGAGCGAGCAAACCGGGCTGCCGGAAACCTATTCAGAGGAGGATGTGCGGGACAAGACAGAGGCGGTTTTTGTGCATGTGTTCCGGGCGTACCCAACGGTGCCGTCACCCTGCTACGCCAGCATGGCGTCGTAGAGAGTAACGAAGGACGATATGAAATATCAGCTACCCTACACCATCACCCCTGAGATCCTTAACCGGGTCGCCGCCATCAGCGAGGCCATCGGGCGGTTGACCGTGCTCACCGATCAGGCCAGATCCTTGCGGTTGCGGCGCATCAACCACATCCGCACCATCCACGCTTCGCTGGCCATCGAGGGCAACACCCTGAGCGAGGCGCAGATCACCGCGATTCTGGAGGGCAAGCGGGTGATCGCTCCGCCCCGCGAAGTACAGGAGGTGAAAAACGCCCTGGCCGCCTACGATCGGTTCGATACCTGGAAGCCAGAGTACGAAAAGGACCTGCTGGAGGCGCACCGGATGCTGATGTCCGGCCTGATCGACGAGGCAGGACTGTATCGGCACGGCGGTGTGGGGGTGATGGCGGGCCAGCAGGTGATTCATATGGCCCCGCCCGCCGACCGGGTGCCGCAACTGATGGGTGATCTGTTCGACTGGCTGGCCGTCACCGACGCCCACCCGCTCATCGCCAGCTCGGTCTTTCACTACGAATTCGAATTCATCCACCCCTTCGCCGACGGCAACGGCCGCATGGGGCGGCTGTGGCAGAGCCTGATCCTGGCCCGCTGGAATCCCCTGTTCGCCGACATCCCGGTGGAAAGCCTGATCTTCGAGCACCAGGCCGAGTACTACCAGGTAATTCAGGAAAGCACTCAAAAGACCGACTCTGCCCCGTTCATCGCCTTCATGTTGCGGATGATCCTTGATGCCGTGACCAGCTCGACCCCGGAAGTTACACAGGAAGTCACCCCGGAAGTGCGACTGCTCTCCGTTCTTGCCGGAGAGATGACCCGGCAACAACTCAAAGAGGCGCTCGGGCTGAAAGACGATGAACATTTCCGCAAGGCCTATCTGCTCCCGGCTCTGGATGCCGGACTGATTGAAATGACCATCCCCGACAAGCCGCGCAGCAGCAAGCAGAAATACCGCCTGACCGACAAGGGCCGCAATCGATTGGTAAGAACAGGCAGGGGGCACCATGGACGTTAAAACGGCCGCCATTCAGGTTTTGCAGCAAGCAGGAACGGCGCTGCACGCCAAGGAGATCACTGAGCGGATCATGGCCGCCGGTCTCTGGCAGTCCGAGGGCAAGACCCCGGACGCCACCGTCAGCGCCCGGCTCTACTCCGATATCAAGCGCAACGGAGACAAGTCACCCTTTGTAAAGGTCGGTCCTCAGACTTTCGCGCTTCGGGATTCAGCTGAAATACCGAGCGGCGCTGTGCCGGTACCTGCGGCTGACCAAGGAGCTCCAAAACCTTCTCCTGCAAACGCGGGATTATCCTTCACCGATTGCACTCAGAAGGTGCTTGAGGCGTTCGGCGGCAAGAAGCCGATGCACTACAAGGAGATCACCGAGAAGGCCCTGCAAAAAGGTTGGCTGGTGACAGGCGGCAAAACGCCCGAGGCCACCATGTACGCCCAGGTGATCACCGAGATCAAACGCCAGCAGAAACGCGGTGAGCGGCCCCGCTTCGTTCAGCACGGCCGTGGCTATGTGGGCCTGAGCCAATGGATGGGGCGTGGACTCGCATTCCAGATCGAGCAGCACAACCACCAGGTCCGTAAGGTCCTGCGCGAGCGCTTGCTGGCCATGAAGCCCGGTGAGTTCGAGGAGCTTATCTCGCAGTTGCTGGCGGAGATGGGTTTCGAGATGGTCGAGGTGACCAAACTCAGCGGCGACGGCGGTATCGATGTCCGGGGTACCTTGGTGGTTGGTGACGTGGTCCGAATCAAGATGGCTGTCCAGGTCAAGAAATGGAAGCTCAAGAATAATATTCAGGCTCCGGTTGTGCAGCAGGTGCGCGGCAGCCTGGGGGCGCACGAGCAAGGCCTGATCATCACCACCAGTGACTTCAGCCCCGGGGCCGTCAAGGAAGCTGCCCAGTCCGACAAAACCCCCATCGCCCTGATGAACGGTGAACAACTCGTGATGCTGTTGATGGAACACGGCATCGGCGTCCATCGCTCGACGCCTGACTTGTTCGAAATTGATGAGGATGGGACAAACGGTCTCGGCAACTCCGACGGCACGAGAAAGGGGGGGCTGAGATGAGTAAGGGCAAGAACTCTAAGGTGCGTGAAAAAAAGGAGCTTTCCCCAGTTCGTTCCTCTGCCGCCGAATATCTGACCTTTGTCGCGGCGGGGGGCGGTTCTGAAGCCAGCGTGGAAATACGCTACGAAGACGAAAACATCTGGCTGACCCAGAAGATGATGGCGACCCTCTACGACGTCTCGGTGCCCGCCATCAACCAGCACCTGAAACGCATTTTCGCCGACAACGAACTCGAAGAAGGGGCAGTTATTAAGCAGTACTTAACAACTGCCGCCGACGGCAAGAACTACCGGGTCAAGCACTACAACCTCCAGGCCATCATCGCCGTCGGCTTCAAGATCGAGAATGAACGGGCGGTGCAGTTCCGCAAATGGGCCAACCAGATCGTCAAGGATTACACCATCCAGGGCTGGACCATGGATGTGGAACGCCTCAAACGCGGCGGTAACCTGACCGATGAGTTCTTTGAGCGCCAACTGGAAAAAATCCGGGAGATCCGGCTTTCCGAGCGCAAGTTCTACCAGAAGATCACCGATATCTACGCCACCTCGCTCGATTACGACCCGACCGCCACGGCCACCAAGCGGTTTTTTGCCGCCGTGCAGAACAAGATGCACTACGCCATCCACGGTCAAACAGCGGCGGAGGTGATTGTCGACCGTGCCGATCATCGGAAGGACAACATGGGCCTGACCCATTGGGAAGGCGCACCCCACGGGAAAATTCATCGATACGATGTCGCCACCGCCAAAAATTATCTCTCCGAATTCGAGCTGGCCCAGATGCAGCGCATCGTCTCCGCCTACCTCGATATGGCCGAGCTTCAGGCCATGCGCAAAATCCCCATGACCATGGAAGACTGGGAAAAACGGTTGGCGGGCTTCCTGAGACTCTGGGACCGGGAGATTCTGCAGGACGCGGGAAAGGTATCGGCGGAGCTGGCCAAAACCCACGCCGAAAGCGAATACGAAAAATACCGCATCGTGCAGGACCGGTTGTTTGAAAGTGATTTCGACCGGATGGTGAACCAGATCGAATCCGCCGGAGAGGAAAAACTGGAGGAAGAATAAGGCGGCCACTTGAGGGGTGACTTGGGGGCTGAAACTTGCGACAAACTGTCGACAAGGATTGCGGCATGCCTTGGCTCAGCGATCAGATCAAGTAGGTTCACGCCTCACTTGGGGTGAGATTCAGACAAATCCGGATAACCCGGCCCTTACGTATATGAGAACAGGAACTGTATGACCCTTGCCATTAGCGCGGTAATTTTTGGTTTGGCACTCCTCGTCTGGAGCGCCGACCGTTTTGTGGAGGGCTCGGCCTCCACCGCCCGTCATTTCGGCATGCCGCCGCTGCTGATCGGCATGGTGATTGTCGGATTCGGTACCTCAGCACCGGAGATGGTAGTGTCGGCGCTGGCCGCGTCGCAGGGTAATCCGGGCATCGCGCTGGGTAACGCCTACGGCTCGAACATCACCAACATCGCCCTGATCCTGGGGGTGACGGCCTTGATCAGCCCCATCGCTGTCCATTCGCAGGTGCTGCGCAAGGAGCTGCCCATCCTCACGCTGGTGACCGCCCTGGCGGCATGGCAGATCTGGGATGGCGCGATCACCCGTCTCGATGCCATCGTGCTGCTGGCCGTGTTCGGAGGCCTGATGGCCTGGACCGTCTGGCAGGGGTTGCGAAAAAAAGAGGATGCGCTGGGAAGTGAGATGGAGCAGTAGCTGGACGTCCGCGCCATGCCCATTCGCCGTGCGTTCTTCTGGCTGGCGGTGGGTCTGATGTCGCTTATCGTGAGCTCCCGCATCCTGGTCTGGGGCGCGGTGGAGATCGCTCATGGATTCGGGGTCAGCGATCTGATCATCGGCCTGACCATCATCGCGGTCGGCACCTCGCTGCCGGAACTCGCTTCTTCGGTTATCGCCACCCGCAAGGGAGAACATGACATCGCCCTGGGCAACGTGCTCGGTTCCAACCTGTTCAATACCCTGGCGGTGGTGGGCATCGCCGGTACGATTCAGCCACTGGCGGTGGGGGCGGAGGTCTTCAATCGGGACATGCTGGTCATGGCCGCACTGACCCTGTCGCTATTCGTGATCGGCTATGGATTCCGGGGACCGGGGCGCATCAACCGCATCGAGGGCGCGGTTCTGCTGGTCTGTTACGTCGGCTATGCGGCCTATTTGATCAGCACGGTGTTTGGCCAGTCCGTATAAGGGGCAATAATCGCCACCGAATCTAATCATGACAAAGGAAAAAATGTGAGGCTTGATGCCTCGGATAGTGAATTTCGGAGGGTCAACTCAATTTCGGCTTTTGATTGAATTTGATCGATAAATCAGGCTATTTGCTGCTTCCTGGCTGCTTAACCTGCTTGACCGACCGACATATCGGTGATAATGTCTGGATAAAACCCTTATTAATCGGTTGGATGTATGGAAACTGCTCGTCTTCTCGAAATATTAGCCAGCTACAATCGCTTCTGGAGCACTGGCAAAGTTGAAGCCGGTATCGGTCGGGATTTGCTGCCGCGCTGCCTGTCTCAGGTCGACACTAAGGAAATCGTCGTTCTGAAAGGGGTGCGGCGTTGCGGCAAGTCAACGCTGCTGGCACAGGTTATGGATTCCCTGCTCAGCAATGGGGTCAAGCCGCAACAGTTGTTGAGGGTTAACTTGGAGGAACCTCTCTTTGCTGCTGAGGCGTCGGTGGAACTTTTGGAGCAGATCTACCGTACCTGGCGGGAACGGGTCTGCCCGGAAGGGAAGGGGTATCTCTTCCTCGACGAGATCCAGAATATCCCCGGCTGGGAAGGGTGGGTGCGTGGCCGTTGCGACACCGAGGATGTTAAGATTTTCGTAACCGGTTCTTCGGCGCAGATGCTCTCCCGCGAGATCGGCACCAAGCTGACCGGTCGGCAGGTGTCCTTCGAGGTCTACCCGCTCTCCTTCAAAGAATTCCTGCGCTTCAAAGGGATTGAAGTTCATTCAGAACTTGAATATATCTCTGACAAGACCCTGATTCGTCATCATTTTCACGATTACCTCAAATACGGCGGTTTTCCGGAGGTTGTCCTCAAGCAGAACGATGATGACCGGGAGCTGCTGCTGAAAAACTATTTCGAGGATATTCTCTATCGGGATATCGTGACCCGCCACGAGATCCGTGATGTGGCCAACCTGCGCAACCTGGCGGTTTTTCTGCTGACCAATAACACCCGGCTGACCAGTATCAACAAGCTGAAAGGCAACTTCTCCATCTCCCAGGACAAGACCGAGAACTACCTCTCCGCGATCCTGGAAAGTTACCTGACCTTCCAGTTGCAGAAGTTCAGCTGGTCCCTTAAAAGCGTTCAGCGGGCCGGATTCAAGCCCTACGCCATCGATACGGGGTTGCGCAACCGGGTGGCCTTCTCCTTTTCGGCCGACGCCGGTCGTCTGGTCGAAAACGTCGTCCACAATCAACTGCTGCGTTGCTACGAAGAAGTCTACTTTGGCGCTGAAGGAGGGGAGACCGACTTTATCATCAAGCAGGGTGTATCTATCACTCAGAGGATTCAGGTCTGGTATGAGGATGCATTACAGACGGATATTCCGCAACGCGAACTGACCGCCTTTGGTGATTTGCAAAAAGATACTGGGCAGTGCCTGCTGCTCACCAACGATCTGGAGAAGGAGATCGAGGTCGGCACCACGAAGGTCCATTGTGTTCCCGTGGTCAAATATCTGCTGCTGGGAGCAGGAAATGAAGGGTGATAGGCAGACGCCGATATACGGCTTATCTTCCAGATTATGTAAAATTTAGGGGTATAAATTGGGGTAGGTTTGAAATTTTGAATTTACGAAACACAGTTAATTTGAGTACTTAGATAAACAGTTATAATGACGCCACCTCCAAGTGTGTGCATCCTCCGCCGGATTCCGACGCCTCTGTAGCTGTTTTTCGTAAAAACACCCGTTTTCAATCATATTTTGAGTTGCAAGTACGTTTTTTGAGGACCACCCCCCATTTTGACCTCACCTCAGGCATCCCAAACAATCCTCTTGAAAATTGCTGCCATTTTAACTATATTTTAAAACTAAAGGCTTTTTATAATCGTTTTTCTGGAACCGTAACGATTTTTTGGGGTGTGATGACATTGGATACGACACAGAACCGGCTGGCAGGCTATGCGTTTCTGATAGAGCAATACGACTTGAACGCTTTGCCGAACTGG
>JAVVDT010000180.1:0-4889 GCA_032250875.1 Desulfuromonadales bacterium
GAGTCATTTTGAACCATGGTATAGGTTCTGCTGAAATGCACGAGATCAAAGCTCTGGATAAGATGTTGGGCGAATTGCTAACCTGATTATGGAAGAGAGAACATGAACCCGGCTAAAAGTGGAGGAAGCTTGATTGGAAAAATCGGCAGTTATCTGCAGATTTTCACCAAGGATCCGAGTTCTACCGCCTTCGTTCCATTGGCTGAAGCGTATCGGCAGATCGGCTTGCTGGATGATGCCCTGGAGGCGACCCGGCTGGGAACGACTATGCTGCCGCATTTCAGTCCGGGATTCTCTACTATGGGTCGAATCCTGGGGCAGATGGGACGTATTGATGAGGCCATGACTGCTTATGCCAGGGCTCTAAGCATGGACCGTCAAAGCCAGGCGGCACTGGTTGGGCTGGCTCGGTTGCATCTGGTCCGTGGTGAACGCGATTTGGCTCGCGAAATTCTGAGACAAGCCGCAGGATTTCATCCTGAGGACGAAAAAATTACCGACATGCTTATTGCTCTGGATCTGCCCAGGCCATGGGCTGAAATCAAGCAGGCCTCACAAATCCAGCCATCGGCTTCTCGCCAGGAAGCGGCAATTGAAGAGCCGATTGAACCTATCCCTACGGCGACTTTGGCTGAAATCTACGTAAAGCAGGGCTTACTGGACAAAGCTATTAATATTTTCCAGGACATTCTTAAACAGAATCCGGATAATGATACAGCGCATCAACGCATCAGGCAACTGCAGGAATTGGCAGGTATTGCAGATGATAAATCGGCCAATCAACAAGTGCCATCAGTAGCCACTCCGGTTGTATCGCAACCTGCAACTGTCACCCAGGAGCTTAAGCCCACGTCAGTAATCTCTTCAGAGCCTCGGAGTTCGTCGGACGAGCACTCACCACTGACAGTTTTTATGCGATGGTTGACTGCAATCAAACAGGGGAGGGCAAATGTTCAGTAAAATTCTGCAACGCATCGTTGAAGGAACCGCTGGTGGTATCGGGGCCGTTCTTATGGGATATGATGGCATTGCCGTTGATCAGTTTTTCTCTCCTGAAGAGGAAGTCGATCTGCACATGGTCGTCGTTGAATATTCGAATGTCCTTAAAGAGATACGCAAGACTGCAGAGGTCTTGAGCCTTGGCGAAATGGAAGAAATTTCCATCCGTACTGATCGCTTCATTATCATCATTCGCATGCTGAATGATGATTATTTTGTAGCGCTGATTATCAGCCGCGATGGCAATTTCGGTAAAGGTCGCTATCTGCTCACTCGCGAGGGCTATAATCTGCTTGAGGCGCTAGGTTGATATGCCGATTCGTATCCTGGTCCTGCACGGGCCGAACCTGAACCTGCTCGGTCAAAGAGAGCCTGAAGTTTATGGCCGGCAAACGCTTGCCGACATCAATGGGGCTCTGTCTCTGCTTGCCGATGAACTGGGAGCGGCAGTCGAGGCCTTTCAATCCAACCATGAAGGAGACCTGATCGATCGGATTCATGCGGCCGTCAACGATGGCTATGCAGGCATTATCATTAACCCGGGAGGGTTGACGCATACCAGCGTCGCCTTGCGTGATGCGATCTCCGCGGTTAAGCTTCCCGTTATTGAAGCACACTTGTCCAATATCCACGCTCGTGAGCAGTTCCGCCAGTTTTCCTATGTAGCGGGCGTGGTCGTCGGCCAGATCACCGGTTTCGGCTCCACCAGCTATCTGCTGGCGTTGCGAGGCCTGGTTGCTCACCTTTCATAATTGTCCTCTTCTACCATGAAATATTCCCAGCGCAGACAGAAGGCTGTCAAACTCCTGACAGAGTTAGACCTGGATGTTCTGATTTTCTGTCAACCTGAGAATATCCGTTATTTGTGTGGTTTCTCCGGAAGTGATGGCGTTTTGCTGGTCACGGCGGATCATCTTGTCTTTCTGACCGATTCGCGTTATACCACTCAGGCTCATGAGGAGGTCGCTGCTGAGCGTATTATCGAGTACAAGCTGCAGATCGATGGTGTTATTCAGCAGCTACGCTCGCTTGACGTCACGCGCATCGGCTTTGAAGCCGGTCTCGCCTTTGGCATCGTCAAAGAACTTCAGACTCAGGGCGATTGCCGATGGCAGTGGCTGCATTTCAAGGACGAACTGCATAGTTTGCGCCTGCATAAGACAACCGATGAGATCAGCGCTATCGCCGCTGCTGCTGACTTGAATGTTGCCGCCCTTGCCGACATCGAAGCGATGATCAGGCCCGGCGTCAGTGAAAAAAATGTAGCGCTGGAGCTTGAATTTGCTTTAAGAAAGCTTGGCGCCGATGAAAAAGCTTTCGACATCATTGTCGCTTCGGGATTTCGCGGTGCCATGCCCCACGGTGTTGCAAGTGATAAAATCCTTGTTGAGGGCGAACTGGTGACAATCGATTTCGGTTGTCGCCTGAGAGGGTATCACTCGGATGAAACGGTCACCTACGCCCTTGGCGAGGTTTCTGCCGAGCTCCATACCATTTTCGACACGGTCCTGGAAGCCCATGACCGGGCGCTTGCGGCCGTTTCACCCGGTGTGGCTTTAGCGGATCTGGATCGACTGGCCAGAGATCACATCACAGCTCGTGGTTATGGTGGCTATTTTGGCCACGGTCTGGGACACGGTGTCGGCCTGGAGGTTCATGAGGCTCCGACTGTGTCGTCGCGCAGCACGGCAATCGCTGAAGCTGGTATGGTTTTCACTGTTGAACCCGGCATCTACGTGCCGGGTGTCGGTGGTGTAAGGATAGAGGATATGGTGTTGGTGACTGCTGCCGGCCATCGAACCCTGACAAAAATCCCCAAAATGTTTCGCAACATTCTGTTAAACTGACTCAACATGCAGCCCGGCCTGGACGATCAGTGTCGGTGATAAAGGAGGAAAACCGATGGATATCAAGGATTTGAAAGCGCTGGTAAAAATCATAACGGATACTGATATCACTGAGTTTGAGCTGGAAAACGCCGAAGAGAAAATTGTCATCAAGCGTGGTCCCGACAAGGAGTATGTGCAATTTGCGGCACCGGTAGCTCAGGCTGCTCCCGCACCTGCACCGACCTCGCCAGCAACGTCTGCGCCCTCTGCTGCAGAAGCGATTGCGGTTGCCGTTGACAATTACGAGACAATCAATTCCCCAATCGTCGGCAGTTTCTATAGCAAACCGAGCCCCGAGGCTGATAATTTTGTGAAAGTCGGTGATGTGGTCGAAGCCGGTCAGGCAGTCTGTCTGGTGGAAGCGATGAAGCTTTTTAACGAAATCGAAGCGGAATTCAAGTGCAGAATCATTGAAGTTTTCAAGGAAGATGCTGCGCCGGTAGAATTTGGTGAGCCGCTCTTTAAGGTAGAACGTCTCTAGCAGTAAAGGAGCATCCATGTTTCGCAAAATTCTGATCGCCAATCGCGGCGAAATTGCTCTTCGCATTATCCGTGCCTGCAAGGAAATGGGCATTTTGACTGTTGCGGTACATTCCGATGCCGACGCCGACGCCCTGCATACCAAGATCGCCGATGAGAGCATCTGTATTGGTAGAGCCCCCAGCAGCCAAAGTTATCTCAACATGAAGGCAATCATCAGCGCTGCCGAAGTGACGGATGCTGAAGCCATTCATCCCGGCTATGGTTTTCTCGCTGAGAATGCCGAGTTTGCGGAAATCTGTCAGAATTGCGGTCTGACGTTTATCGGTCCGACCCCGGAAAACATTCGCCTGATGGGCGACAAGATCGCAGCTCGCCAGTCGGTGATAAAAACCGGTGTGCCGATTCTGCCGGGTACCAAAGAAAATGTCGCCACCGCTGAAGAAGCTCAGCGCATCGCTGCCGAGATCGGATTTCCGGTGATTATCAAGGCGACTGCCGGTGGCGGCGGCAAGGGCATGAAGGTCGTTCATTCGCCTGCCTCTCTGCCGAACCTGTATGCCATGGCCCGGGCTGAGGCCAAAGCTTCGTTCACCAATTCCGATGTCTATATCGAGAAATTCTGTGAAAATCCGCGTCATGTTGAAGTCCAGATCCTGGGCGATAAACATGGTAACGTCATTCACCTCGGTGAACGCGATTGTTCTATCCAGAGGCGTCATCAGAAACTGATTGAAGAGGCTCCCTGTCCGGTTCTTTCGAACGCACAACGTAAAAAACTCTGCGAATGTGCCGTTAATGCCGCAAAGTCGATTGGTTATACCAGCGCCGGGACGATGGAGTTTCTGCTTGATAAGCAGGGTAAATTCTATTTTATGGAGATGAATACCCGTGTGCAGGTTGAGCACCCTGTCACCGAGATGATCACCGGCGTCGATATTATCAAGGAGCAGATTCGCTCTGCTTACGGTGAGCCTTTACGCTATAAACAGAAAGACATCAAAATCAACGGGCATTCGATCGAATGCCGGATTAATGCCGAAGACCCGGTTAAGTTCACTCCCTGCCCCGGCAAGATTGACGGCTATCATCCTCCGGGTGGTCTGGGCGTACGTATCGACAGCGCGGTGTATGATCAGTATGTTGTTCTGCCTCACTACGACTCAATGATTGCCAAGCTGATCGTGCATGCCGATACCCGCGAGGAAGCCATTAAGCGCATGGCCCGCTCTCTCGACGAATTCATTATCGGCGGCATCAAGACAACCATCGAATTCCACCAACGCATTATGCACAATAAAGAATTCATCGAAGGCGACATCGACACAGGCTTCATCGAACGTTTGAAACTCTAAAATAGAAGGCCAGGGAGAACCTGGCCTTTTGTTTGAGTTTTGCTGCAACTGTACCAAAAGGTCTGCATTTGGTTTGTCGCCCCTAGCAACCTGTCGGACTATCCATGAGCCGGCTGCAAATCCGGCTGTTTGGCCCATATTTCAGCTCCTTTTTGGTCCATAGCTA
>JAVVDT010000181.1:0-4881 GCA_032250875.1 Desulfuromonadales bacterium
AGCGAGCTTCCCGAGCTTCTGGTGCTGGGTGATTATAACCCAGAGCAACGCACCGGACCCGCGATCTGGTTGCGCTGTGTCATGGCGGGCAAGGTTGAAGAGGTGATCCTTCCGGCTGGGAGCACGCCGATTCTTTATCTTCCCGGAGTCAGCCGCCAGGATCTGCGGGCGATCGAGAGCTGTTCGGACCGGCTCAAGCCGTTGGCCGAATTGCAGTATCGCGGCGTCATCTGGTCACAGGTCAACGCCAAAGACTGGACCATCCTTGCTTTCCTCAAGTCCGACCAGGGCGGACTTGGTCTCGATGTCGCCCAGGACACGGAGACCAAACAGGCCATGCAACTGGCGCTCTCCCATGTCGTTGACGAGCAGATCAGCCTCCTGCACGGCAAACGCCTGGATCAGGATTTCTTCAATACGCTTCTGACCGGCGGCGATCCGACCCGGGACCTGTTGCAATGGCTCGACCAGGGCGATGCTTTTCGCCAGGGCCGCAGCGCAAACGAATGGCAGGCCTTTGTTCAGGTCTGCAAATCCCAACTGGCCTTTGATCCTGAAAATGACGGAATCCTCGTCGGAGGGTCAAAGCTCGCCTCTCGTCAGGGCCCCTGGAAGGCGGTTTGGGAGCGTTTTTGTGAAGCCCCGAAACGCTATACCACTGTCACCTCCCTGCTTCGACAATGTCAACCGCCCGCTTTCGACCTTTTCTCCGATGCCGACAGCGTTGGCGGATGGCCGCAATGGAATGATGAGCAAGAAGTCAGCCTGCGTCAAGACTTGAGCGCGCTGGGCAACTGCCCGGCCCATGAAGCCAGGGCAAAGATCCTGGAATTGGAGCAGCGGCACCGGGCCAGACGGGATCTGGTGTGGGCGGAACTGGGAGAGGCTCCCCTGGCGACAGCAATGCAATATGTGGCGATTTTGGCTGACGCGACGCAACAGAGCCTGGCTGCCGGCGACTTGGCGGATCTGACGGGCGGCTATCGCACCCGGGGCTGGCAAGCGGACGACGCGACCTTGCAGACGTTGACCGTTTCGGCCAGGGATGAAGACGTGAAGGCGATCTCGACAGCGATCCGCGCGGTCTACCTCCCCTGGCTGGAGGAATCTGCGCGTTATCTGCAAAAGCTCTGGCAACAGGAGCATCCCAAACCAAACCTGCCCGACATTTCAGATTCTGGCCCACTTTGTCTTCTGTTTGTCGACGGACTGCGCTACGACTGCGCCATGCGCCTGACCAGGGTCCTGGAACAGCAAGGCTTTAACGTTGCGCACAAGGAGGTTTGGGCGGCACTTCCGAGCGTAACGGGGACCTGCAAACCGGCCATCGCCCCGATGATCAGAAAAGATGTCATTGCCGAGGAACCTGAACCTTACAACTTCGAACCTCTGACTTCATACCAATTCAAAAAAGCCCTGGCGCACAATGGCTGGTCGATTCTTGACAAGAAATCCTCCGCTCCGGCGGTGACCTCTATCGAACCACCGCGTCTCTGGGCGGAGTGTGGCGACCTGGATCATGAAGGTCATGACCGAGGGTGGAAGTTGGCCCGCCACCTGGACTCCCTGCTCATCGAAATTCAGGAAAGGGTGACCGCCCTGCTAGCTGCCGGATGGCAGACGGTACGGATCATCACCGATCATGGCTGGTTGTTGCTGCCCGACGGCTTGCCGAAAGTCGATCTGCCCAAAAGTGTAACGGAAACCAAATGGGGCCGTTGCGCGGTGGTGAAGCCCGGAGCGGCAACCAATGCAATGGAGTTCCCTTGGTATTGGAATACCCACCAAATGTTCGCCCTGGCAGAGGGTGTCAGCTGTTTCCGTAGTGGCGAGGAATATACCCATGGTGGCATCAGCCTGCAGGAATGCCTGCTGCTTGAGTTGACCGTCACCGGTGGAACGGGCGACAAGGCCTCACACAAGGTCAGCCTGACAGATATTGCCTGGAAGGGCTTGCGCTGCACCATTGCTGCCGACGGTGAGTTCGAGGGCCTGGCGGTGGATGTGCGCACCCAGCCAGGCAATCCGGGGTCGAGCATTGTGGTGAGTCCCAAGATAATTAAAAAGAATGGCACCGCGTCTGTCGTTGTCGAAAATGAAGAGCTTGAGGGAGACCCTGCGACGGTGGTTTTGCTTGATGAAAATGGCGGGCTTATGGCCCAGATGGCCACAGTTGTGGGTGGAGGTGGCGCATGATTGTGATGGATCACGTTGATCAACAAGCCGCTGCGGCTTTGGAGGGTTACCTGGTCAGGAAAGACCTGGTCCGCACCTTCAGTCGCCAGTTTCCGGTTCCGACATACGTGGTGGAATTCCTCCTCGGCCGCTACTGTGCCAGCATCGATTCCGACGAAATCGAGGAAGGTCTGGAGATCGTCCAGCGTCAGCTCGCCGACCGTACGGTCAAGGCGGGTGAAGAAGAGCTGTTTAAATCCCGCGCCCGCGAATGTGGCGAGGTCAAGATCATCGATCTGATTACTGCGCGGCTCGACGCCAAGTCCGACTCTTATCTGGCCACGATTCCCAGCCTGCAGCTCAAAGATGTGCGGATCGAAGCCGAACTCGTTAGCCTGCATGAACGGATGCTGACCGGTGGTTTTTATGCCGAAATCACCCTTGACTACGACGCCATTATTGCCCAGGAAAAAAGTGGTCGACCTTTTGGCGTACGCAACCTGCGGGAAATTCAACTCTCCAAGCGCGATGTTCTGGATACTCTGGCCGCCGCCCGCAATCGATTTACCACCGAGGAATGGAAAAGCTTTCTGCTCAGATCGATCGGCATCGAAGCTCAAGGACTCTCCGAGCGTCAGAAGAACGCTCTGCTTTTGCGTATGGTTCCTTTTGTCGAGCGCAACTACAACCTGGTCGAGCTTGGCCCGCGAGGAACCGGCAAAAGCCACCTCTTTCAGCAGGTTTCGCCCTATGCGCATCTGATCTCCGGTGGCAAGGCGACGGTCGCCAGGATGTTCGTACACATGGGAACCGGGCAACGTGGCCTGGTCTGCCAGTACGATGTGGTCTGTTTTGATGAAGTCTCCGGGATTTCATTTGACCAGAAGGACGGGGTCAACATCATGAAAGGGTACATGGAGTCCGGTGAGTTCAGTCGTGGCAAGGAAAGCATCCGTGCGGACGGCAGTATCGTTCTGGTCGGCAACTTCGATGTCGATGTGGAACATCAGCAGCGCATTGGGCATCTGCTTGGGCCAATGCCACCGGAAATGCGTGACGATACCGCCTTTATGGACAGGATCCATGCCTTTCTTCCCGGCTGGGATGTGCCGAAGATCAGCAAAGAGCTGTTGACCAGCCATTTTGGCCTGGTCAGCGACTTCCTTTCCGAATGCTGGAGCCAGCTGCGCAACCAGAGCCGGGTCAGCCAGTTGCAGAACCGGGTCTTCTTCGGTGGCTCCTTATCTGGACGTGACACCAATGCCGTCAACAAGACCATCAGCGGGCTACTGAAACTGCTTTATCCGGGGAACACCATCGAGGTCCCTGAGGATGACCTTGAATGGGCGGTCCGGATCGCCCTGGAAGGCCGGCGCCGCGTCAAGGAACAGCAGAAACGAATCGGCGCGGCCGAGTTTCGCAACACCCATTTCAGCTATGTGATGGGCGCCGACGGCGTGGAGAAGTTTGTCTCCACACCGGAACTGCAGAGTGAGAACAGTATTGGCACTGATCCGCTGGAGCCTGGCCAGGTCTGGACCATCAGCCCCGGTGGCGGAGACGAAAATCCCGGGCTGTATCGTATCGAAGTCAATGAAGGGCCGGGTTCAGGAGTCAAAATCCTCAACAAACCGGTGCCAGCCGCTTTCCGTGAGAGCATGGGCTATGCCGAGCAGAACTTGTATGCCAGGGCTACGCAGCTGGTGGGTGACAAGGACCCTCGGCATCACGAATTTACCACCCAGCTGCGGGCCTTCGACGCATCAAAATCCGGGGCCAAGCTGGGGATGGCCGCCCTGATCGCCCTGAGCACCTCGCTGCTGAAAAAGAGCGTTCGTGGCGGCCTCATCATCGTCGGAGAAATCAACCTCGGCGGGTCCATCGAACCGGTCCACAACCCGGTGTCGATTGCCGAGATCGCCGTTGAAAAAGGCGCGACGGCACTACTGATGCCGGTTGCATGTCGCAGGCAACTCATAGATTTATCAGACGAAATGGCAACTAAGATAGATATTCAATTTTATTCCGATGCCAGGGATGCATTATTGAAGGCTATGGTGGAGTGATGTAAGTGTCCAATCCTTCAAAAGTCTCCAAAGCGACACAGCCGGTCTTCGCCGAGGTCGTGCCGCCGAAAAACCAAAGGGCCCGGTCAAGGGCCCGGTCAAGGGCCCAGTTGCATTCGGCATCGATGGCACTTCAGATACGCTAATACGCCGCAAAAAACGACAACATGGCTGACACGGGATTTCACCGGAAGCCACATCAAGCGGGATCGCAACCTGCCCCCGCTGTTGCTAAACGCCTTCAGGCACTACAACACCGAGCGGCACGAGATTAAATCAGAACTGGTCAACCCCATCCATGCGATCAAGAGTCTCAAGGTTAAGTTGGAGCCTGTCCCATTTAGCGCAAACGCCCTGTCCGTCTGCGATAGCAGGATAAAATAATCCACTAAAGGAGGCATTTTTGCCTCCTTTAGTGGAAACAGATGCCTTATAATTTTGTCACCACAACGAAACCAAAGGCGTCCTATGAAAACTATCGCATTTCAAACTGAATTTCGTCCAGAACTTCCTGTTGTTTTCGGTGCAAAAGATTATCGTGAGTTTCGCGAGACGATCGAAGAGGTCGATCATTTTCTCACGGCTACGGGCATCGAACATCGTTTGCTCGTCGCCCATTTGACATCTGCAGATGACGCTT
>JAVVDT010000182.1:0-4870 GCA_032250875.1 Desulfuromonadales bacterium
GGCCTGCGCTCGCCGCAATCTTCAGCAGGATACAATTGAATGGCACGACAAGGCCGCCGTCTGTGTCGCCATGGTTTCGGGCGGATATCCGGCATCTTATGACAAAGGCTTCGAGATCACTGGCCTTGAAGAAGTCCTCGGCATGGACGATGTCATGGTTTTTCATGCCGGCACCGATCTCAAGGATGGCAAAATCGTCAATGCCGGCGGTCGCGTCCTCGGCGTTACCGGGCTCGGCAGCACGGTCGCCGAAGCGATCGAACGCGCCTACAGCGCAGTGGACAAGATCAACTGGAGCGGTGTACATTTCCGTAAGGATATCGGTAGGAAAGCGTTGAATCGTTGATTGCGCTACGCGCGTTGAATTGGCGCTTTGCGCCGTTGAATTGGGCTGCGCCCGTTGAATTGGGCTGCGCCCGTTGAATTGGGCTGCGCCCGTTGAATTGGGCTTCGCCCGTTGAATTGGGCTTCGCCCGTTGAATCGTTGAACTGTTTTAAGCCTTAAACGATTCAACGATTCAACGCTGCCGCAGGCAGTAATTCAACAGCGCGCAGCGCGTTCAACAGCACCGCAGGTGCCCTCAACAGATCAGGGTTATCGGCAATCGGCCGTTTTTTCCAGCTTTTCGGCAATCCACAGTTTGATGATGGATTGTCTGGGAACCCCGAGACGGTGGGCTTCTCTGTCGAGGGATTGAATCATCCAGATGGGAAAGTCGACATTGACCCTTCTCTGCTCCTGCTCGGGACGACGTGATCTGCTCAGGTCGAGATCCTCGATGATGGATTGACCGTCGTCGTATTTTTTGTCGAAATCTTTAGCTTTCATAGAGATTTATCTCCTCTGGACGGGAACGCCTGACCGAAAGGATGCGAATGTATTGGTCACGATAGATAATCACTGCTGACCAATGCTTGTGAGCACTTTTGCCAATGATCAGATGCCTTGGTTCCTCGACCGTTTTGGCCGGTATCTCCAGAAGGTCTGGATCGTTCCACAAAGTTTGTGCCTCGCCGAAATCGATGCCGTGTTTGGAAAGATTTGCGAGGCTTTTGTCAACGTCAAAAGTGAATGTCATGGTATAAAAAATATACCTTTTAAGCGGGGTTGTCAACGGATAGGGATCAGCGATTGTTAACCCCATGATCATTGAGTTATCGAACTCGATCAGATTTGCTCTGCGTTCTAAACAAAAGGATTTAGTTTCAATCATGCCGCTTAATGAGCGTTCATCAGATTTGATCTGCGGCCAATGTCTTTTGCTTTTCTGATTCTCCGCAACCAATCTGAGTTTCACTTGAGTAAAGTAGATAACCAGATTGTTGAATTGTTGAATTGGGCAACAGCCCGTAAAGATTTGATCCCGGTGTCCTGATTCATTCTGGCGGCAGGCGCAGCTTGACATTTTCAGCCGGATCAGCAAAGGCGTTGCAACTCCGGAGAATATCATTAGCACTTTTTCTGTCCGAAAAATCTATCAGCGAAACGAATTTCTGAGCATAGCTCATCACCTTAATAAAAGCCTCTGGTTGGGAGTGATGCGATAGTCGCTTGAGTCCTGAAATGTATTCATTACGGAATACTGATGGAATAAAAATACGGACTTGACCGCCACAAATAAGTTCAGCATTCATCATTGCCCGAGCAATACGCCCATTTCCATCGTCAAAAGGGTGAACTTCGGCAATCAAGAACATCATAACCAAAGCCCGAGCGAAGGGGTGTTCCAGCGAACGATACATTTCATACCCCAGCTTTAGCGTTCCTGATACGAGGTCCGGGGCAACGAATCTGGTCTGGCCAGCAAAATTTGCAAGCTCCTTAAATTGTCCAGGACGCTTGTCGGGACGGCCCTTTAAAATTATGGCGTGACGGCGGGCTAGTCTATCCAGGAAGTCCTCAAAATTCACTGGCACGGTTGTCATCTCATCCAGGCTGCCGACGACACGATAAGTCCCAAGGATGTCGTGTCCATCTTCTGGCCGATCGACCGGGATATGGCCGGTTTCAACGATCTCATATGCTTCCTCTACCTCGAATCGCGTGCCTTCTATGAAGTTTGAAAAGTAAGCATCATAAAACCCCGAATTGTAAAACGCCGTGCCAGCCTCTGCATGTTTCGGGCGATTCTGGCCGCCCATCGCCAGCAGAGCAGCCCGCAGAAAATCTATCCGCTCAATAGCGAGTGGGTCATAAGGTTCGCGCCGAGCATACGCTTTAGCTAATGGTGCACTAAGATCGGCACTTCGAGTGCCCAAAAGGGTGCCAATGAGTTGATCGAGGCGTTGAAATTCGTCAGCGAGTTCGAGCGATTCGGCGATAACCCTGGCTCGATCGCGCAAGGCATTAAGGCCGTCTTCACCATTTGCCTGTAGGAAATCAGCTATTTTTCGCTCAAGCTGCTCTTGCGACAGAGTTTTGGTTTCACCTTTACGAGTTTTTGTTGCGGCGAGATTTTCAAGAAAAGCCCGAGCCTGGGAGGATACGTGCATCTCCAGCATTGGCAGGTCGCCCTCAACAGGGCCTTGCCCCTTCTGTTGTATAATCTCTAAGCCAGGCAATGTGATAGTCCGACGATAAGCACCGGTAACGTAAGCACGTCCCGTTGGAGAGATGCCACCTTCAAGGGCGGTGCGATGACTAACCACACAACCAGGAACCAACAACGACAGTATTTGCCACCAGTTCTGTCGAACGATCCGCGCTGGCTCATCTTTCATGTTTGTTGTATAAAGGCGCGGGCCGATCTTGCGGGCTTTCTCAGACTTGACAGCTTTCGCAACATCCTCTGAGAGAGAGGTGTCAGAGGTAAAGACGGTGGGGAATTTTTTCACTTTAAGCAGCCTCCCAGGTTGCAAATAACATGGTCTTGTACACATAAGTGCCACACAAACCAGAAAACGTCAACAATAAAAGGAATATGTAGACGAACGGTCTACTTGAAAGCGCGTGCCCTCAGAAATGGCGCTCTGGCGGTATTGATAAAGCATTATTAGCCGCGATGAAGGTCTATCAAGGTCTATGTTTAAACCAAAGCATTAGACCGTGGTTTTGCCCTTATAGATTGTCATAGATTCTGTTCGCGGCTAAAATCAAGGTTTAGTTGTTTAATCAGCGTTCATCAGATTTGATCTGCGTGCAATGATGCTTTTTTCTGTTTAGCAGTCTGTCGGACTATCCATGAGCCGGCTGCCAGGAGGCACTAATGATGACAGAGTCGCTGCGTTCCCGGCGTTGCTGGAGCCCATACCTGCTGCTTATGGCCATCGCCTTTCTGGCTTATGCCAATACCTTCGGCAACGGCTGGACCTACGATGACTTCCCGGTTATCGTCGATAACCCCGATGTGCGTTCCTGGGCCGGGTTTCTCAATGACAGCTACCCCGGTCGGCCGTTGCGTGAATTAAGCTACCTGCTTGACCACGCCCTGTTCGGCCTCAACCCTTACGGCTGGCACATTCAGCAGATTTTCTGGCATGGTCTCAACGCCTGCCTGGTGTTTATCCTCGGTCGCCGCTTGCAATTGGCACGCTGGGCGGCTTTACTCGCTGCGCTGATCTTCCTTTTGCACCCCCTGCAGGTCGAGGTGGTCGCCAACCTCTCCCATCGCAAGGACAGCCTGGCACTGGCCGGCTCGCTGGGCGCCATTCTCTGTTACCTGCGATTTTTGTCTGCCGACCAGCGGCGTCTGGTCTGGCTGCTCGCCGCACTCGGTTGTTTTGTGCTGGCCATGAGTGCCAAGCAGACGGCGGTGCTGCTGCCGTTGGTCTGCCTGGCTTATGAGCTGTTGCTGGTGCCGCGCCGGAATAGACTTCTGGCCCGCTGGCCGGGTCTGCTGGCCGGTGTGGCGGTACTTGCCATGATCCTTGCCGGCTGGTGGTGGCAATCCATCGGCGGATGGCAGGTGATGGCCGCCTCGATGCAGAACACCCTCTCCTTCAAGGCCAATTATTTTGAACCGGTGACCCTGGTCGTCTACTATCTGACCGTGCTCAAATCCTGGGTCTTCATGTCGCTGCGGCTGATCTGGCCTCATGACCTGGCCCTCGAATACACCTTTCCGGTGGCCGCCGGGCTGTTCGATCCGTGGGTGCTGGCCGGTTTTGGTCTGTTGGTTGTCGTCGCAGCCACTCTGATCCTCGGCGTGCGCCGCTGGCCGGTTGCCTGCTGGCTGCTGAGTACAGCGCTCTGCTTCTTCCTGCCGACATCCAATCTCTGGCCACTGACATATCTGGCGGCGGACCGTTACCTGTATGCACCCATGGCTTTTCTCAGCCTGCTGGCCGGCTACGCTTTCATGCACTTGCCCGCAGCGAGAAGATTGATCATTGTTCCGGTGTCGGCGGTTCTGCTGCTGTTTGCCGTTTTGACCTGGCAGCAGAACCGGGTCTGGCATTCGCCGCAAACCCTCTGGGAACAGGCGATCAAGGTGAGTCCCACATCGTCTTTCGCCCTCAACAATATGGGAAATCTGGCTCTGCAGGCGGGTGGCGTCGACCAGGCCAGGGAATATTATCAACGCTCCGCTCAGGTCAACCCCCTCAATCCGACGGCTCATTACAATCTCGGCTGGCTGGCCGAACGGCGCGGTGATCTATCCAGCGCTCTGGAACATTACCGGGCCTTCGCAAAACTTGACCACCCGGTGTTTCGTGCACAACTGCAGACTTTGCGTGAACATCTGCTGCGCAGTTACGAGGTGAGGCTTTAGGGCGGTTGAATTGGCGCTTTGCGCCGTTGAATTGGGCTGCGCCCGTTGAACGCGCTGTGCGCTGTTGAATGCGCTGTGCGCTGTTGAATTGTTGAATTGTTGAATTGTTGAATTGTTGAATTGTTGAATTGTTGAATTGTTGAATTGTTGAATTGTTG
>JAVVDT010000183.1:0-4824 GCA_032250875.1 Desulfuromonadales bacterium
GATTCCCCTCAAGCGGTATCGGCAGCGCATCGCTGATAATCTCGTAGAGGATTTTTGCGGGCAGAGAAATGGTGATGGCCATCTCTTCCGCTGCGAATGAGTTATCACAAACCGGTGCTGTGACAAACAAAGCCAGAAAAGAGACAGACAGGAACATCTTTTGAATCCGTTTCATAAATTTTCCTTGCAAACGAGAGAATCGTGCGGGGAGCTTGCAGAATTGCCCGGCGTTCCTCTTTCCCAGACACGGAGGTTTTAATGCTTCATATCAAGCAAAGAGAAATTGAGCGGCGACGACAAGTCTTTTCTTTGCTGATCGACTCTTCTTGCAGCGGCCTCCCGAATCTCCTCAACACAGCGATAAGGAATCTTCAGGTTGCCTCGTCCAGCTCCCATGACAACACCGCCTTTGACCGGCTGATGGAAATCAGAGCCGCCTGTCACGATCAGATTCTTCCGGCGAGCCATGGTGATGTAACGATCGATGCCATCGTTGCCGGCCCCGGAGCTGTGTGCCTCCAGGCCATCAAGGCCTAATGCGATGAATTCGTCGAGTAACTCCAGCAGACGATTATCGCTGACGTTGATATATGGCGGATGGGCAAGCACCGAGCAACCACCGGCGGCATGAATCAGGTTGATTGCCTCGGGTAGAGGAAAAAATCGTTTCGGCTCGTTGCAGGGGACAAGGTAGCGGATGAACGCTTCTTCCATATCGTGTACATAACCTCCCTCAACCAGCGCCTGACCAATATGAGGACGCCCGAGGGTGCCTCCGGCCCGCCGGCGGACATCCTGGAAATCAAGAGGCTCTCGACCCTCAGCCATGAGTCGCTGGTTAATATTAGCGAGGATGCGCTGATTACGCCCGGCGCGGAAATCACGAAACTCGCCGAGGGCCTTTTGCAGCGCAGCGTTTTCGTGATCAAAGGCGTAACCGAGCAGATGCAGATCGTTCTGGTCCTGCCAGTGGACCGAAAGCTCAACAGCCGGAATTATCTCGACACCATACTTTCTGCCGGCAGCGAGTGCTTCAGGGATACCGTCCACATTGTCGTGGTCCGCCAGGGCAATCGCCCGCAAACCAAGGTCTGCGGCTGCGACAACCAGCTCGGCCGGAGTCAGGACGCCGTCGGAGTAGGTGCTGTGAAGATGAAGATCGACATAATTATTCATGGAGTGCCTGTCAGTAGAGAATAGGGTCACTTTAACATGAAGCGCCGCGAGGAGGCGAGAAACAAGCAGGACCTAAAAATAAAGCTCTCAGATTTCTCGACTTTTTACTCTGCAGCCCACACTTTGCGCTGTCTCTTCAAGCCGTTTTCAAGCCGCTTTAAGATTGACTTCCCTTGCCGGCCATGCTTCCATTTACACTCAATCCGAGCCCTTCAACAGGACATCATGAGCACACTTCTCAAAGTCAGCAACCTGCAAACCTTTTTCTTTGCCCGTGATGGCCTGGTCAAGGCGATTGCCGGCATCGATTTCACCATCAATCAAGGTGAGACCCTGGCGCTGGTGGGCGAATCCGGCTGCGGCAAATCGATAACCGCCCTCTCTCTGCTGCGCCTGGTTCCCGAACCGGGACGCATCGTTCAAGGCAACATCCACTTTGATGGTCTCGATCTTCTGCACATGCCTGAAGAGGAGATTCGCCGGGTTCGCGGCAACCGTATCGGCATGATCTTCCAGGAACCGATGACCTCGCTCAACCCGGTCTTTCGCATCGGTGCCCAAATCATGGAAAGTCTGCAATTACATCGCGGCCACAACAAAAGTGAAGCGATGGAAATCGCTACTGAGCTGTTGCACAAAGTTGGTATCCCGGCGGCCGGACAAAGGATTCACGATTATCCTCATCAACTTTCCGGTGGCATGCGCCAGAGGGTCATGATCGCCATGGCGCTGGCCTGTGATCCGCAATTGCTGATTGCCGACGAGCCGACCACCGCTCTGGATGTCACCATTCAGGCGCAGATCATGGACCTGCTCGGCCAGATCAAGGCAGATCACGACATGGCCACGCTGTTGATTACTCACGATTTGGGCGTGGTCGCCGAGAATGCCGACCGGGTGGCGATCATGTACGCCGGATTAATCCTCGAAACCGCACCTGTGAAAGAACTCTACGCGAATCCGCAGCATCCTTACACACGAGGCCTTTTAGCCTGCATCCCGGTAGTCGGCGAGCGCCGCAAACGACTGGTGCCCATCGAGGGCAGTGTCCCCAGGATAGGGGCCACTGATCGTGGCTGCTCTTTTCTCGAACGCTGTCCTGAAACCTTTGCCCCATGTCGCGGTGAGTTGCCGTCACTCAGGGAAGTGCAGCCAGGCCACTGGGTACGTTGCTGGCAGGTGCAATGATGACAGCCCTGCTGACGATACAAAACCTGTGCAAAGCGTTTAAGGTCAGCGCCAATCGCCCCGGTGCGGCAAAGCAGCTGCTTAAAGCTGTAGATGACGTGTCTTTCCAGCTCAAAGCAGGTGAAACCCTCGGGCTTGTCGGTGAGTCGGGTTGCGGCAAATCGACCCTCGGCAAACTTCTGCTGCGCCTGATCGAGCCGGACAGTGGCACGATCTTATTCGATGGTCAGCCGGTCACGGGTTTGCCGAAGCGCGAACTGACCGCCCTGCGTCGCGACATGCAGATCATCTTTCAGGATCCCTATTCATCGCTCAATCCGCGCATGCGGGTCGGTGAGATCATCGGCGAGCCGCTGGTGATCCATAGCCTGGCCCGCGGCAAACAGGTCCGTGAGCAGGTTCTTACGCTGATGAAAAAAGTTGGCCTGTCTCCGGAGCATTACAACCGGTACCCCCATGAATTCTCTGGTGGTCAGCGCCAACGTATCGGCATCGCCCGCACCCTGGCAGTGCAACCACGCCTGGTTGTCGCCGACGAACCGGTTTCGGCACTGGATCTGTCCATCCAGGCCCAGATCGTCAACCTGCTCAAAGATCTTCAGCAGGAATTCGATTTGACCTATCTTTTCATCTCCCACGATCTGGGCGTAATCGAGCATGTCTGCGACAGAGTGGCGGTGATGTACCTGGGCAAGATCGTCGAAGTAGCTGATGCCGATCAGCTTTATCTGCAGCCACGCCACCCCTATACCGAGGCCCTGCTCAATGCCGTGCCGATCCCCGACCCGCAACGGATTCGCAGGCATCAGATCTTGAGCGGCGAGATTCCCTCACCTATTGATCCACCGAGCGGCTGCCATTTTCATCCGCGCTGTCCGTATGCAAAGGAGATCTGTCGTCAGGAATATCCTCCTCTGATTGAACAGACGTCAAGACATCAGGCCGCTTGCCATTTCAGCAGCGAAGTCGGGCGATTTCGCAACCCCGGCAATTGACAGGGCCACGCCAAGAGATCCATCAGTGACTTAAACAATAAGACAGGAGTAACAGCTATGCCGAGTTTTGATGTTGTTTTCAAAGTAGACCTGCAGGAAGTCGACAATGCCGTGAATCTGGCCCGCAAGGAAGTCGGTCAACGTTACGATTTCAAAGGCACGCACAACGAGATTGATCTGGAAAAAGACTGCATTGTTATTCTTGGCGCCGATGACTACAAACTGAATGCGGTGGTTGATATCCTGCGCGGCAAGCTGGCACAGCGCGGCGTCTCTCCCACCTGCCTCGACTTCGGCAAGAAGGAACCGGCCTCGCATGGCGCCATGCGCCAGCGAATCAACCTTCTGCAGGGGATTGACAAGGAGCGCGGCAAGGAGATCGTCAAAACGATCAAGGAAAGCAAGCTCAAGGTTCAGGCGCAGATCATGGAGGATCAGGTGCGTGTAAGCGCCAAGAAGATAGATGATTTACAGAACGTCATTCAGCTTCTCAAAGGCAAGGATTTTGGCATTGATCTGCAATTCATCAATATGCGCAGTTAACGAGGGCCTGCGGGTCTGTATTGAAAACCTTAGCAACTAAGCGAGTGCATGTGGGCTGCAGCTGTTGCTTGCGGGAAGTTAAGTGACAACGTTGGACGCAGGCAATGGCTGCAGACCACATGCTGTGCCGTTGAGCACGGGAACTGAATAGATTACACACCTTATTTGATTTGCAGAAGCCTGTCGGTAAAGAAAGCCTTGAATGTTTCAGCAACAAAAGCAATATCATCGGCTGCAAAATCGAGATGGGTCACCAGCCGTAACTGGCCGTAACCACCGACGAGGATGCCGCGAGATTTCAGAAAATCGATAAGCTGCGGTTGCACTTCACGATCTATTGAGACAAAGACCATATTGGTTTCAACTGCATTCCTATCGACAGCAAGTTCATCGATCCTGTTGAGTGCCTCCGACAACATCCTGGCATGTTCATGATCCTCGGCCAAGCGTTCGACATGATTCTGCAAGGCATAAATACCTGCGGCTGCCAGAATGCCGGCCTGGCGCATGCCACCGCCAACCATTTTACGCCAACGACGCGCCCGGTCGATAAACTCACGCGAGCCAACCAGAATCGATCCGACTGGTGCTCCAAGCCCTTTGGAGAGGCAGAAAGAGACAGAGTCATAGTGTTCGGTGATCCTGGACAGTGCAACCTGCTGCCTGATTGCCGCATTGAAAATCCGCGCACCGTCAAGATGCAATTTCAAACCATGCTCACGTGCTAAACAGGCTGCTTCAGCCTGATAGTTGAGATTCAGAACCTTGCCTGCCTGAGTGTTTTCAAGACAGAGCAGACGCGTGATGGCAAAATGACTGTTGTCCGGCTTTATCACTGCTGCAACCCTCGCCAGATCGAGAGTCCCGTCCTTATCGAACTCGATTGGTTGCGGTTGGACGCCACCGAGAACTGCAGCACCGC
>JAVVDT010000184.1:0-4692 GCA_032250875.1 Desulfuromonadales bacterium
CTTTGAGAGTGTAGACCAGCAAATCCTGCAGGGCAGCGACGTCGGGTTGCTTGCCGCAGACACCAATAGTTGTACAACCGGTACCTTTGGACGCTTGTTCGCATTGGTAGCAAAACATGGACATAGTTTTTTCCTCCATTCGGGTTAGTAGGGTTGACGATTTTGAGCCATCAATTTCAAAACTCTTCAACTTTAACAGGTTTATGAAAAATGTCTGCCTGATTTGGCTCTGTAATTTGTTATAGTTTATTTACTGTAAGCAGTGTTGGCGCAAACATAACTCTCCTGTTGCAGGTTAACCTTGACAGAGGTCAAAAATAATAAATAAAAGGTAACTACTCAGCATCCAAGCGAGAGCAGGTGGTCTGCAGCCATTGCCTGCGTCCAACGTTGTCACTTAATTCTCGCAAGCAACAGCTGCAAACTACATGCTGTGCTGTTGAGTGAGGAAGCTGAATAGTTACCGAAAAAAACAAAAGAAAGAAAGATGATCTCGCGTCTCACTTTCCGGAGTGCCCATGAACTACTGGCTGATGAAATCCGAACCGTCCAGCTTTTCCCTGGATGATTTAAAGCGTATGCCGAACAGGACGGAACACTGGGACGGAGTACGCAACTATCAGGCACGCAATTTTTTACGCGATGAAATCAAGGTTGGCGACGGCGTGCTCTTTTACCATAGCAATTGTGCTGAACCGGCAATTGTGGGCCTGGCAAAAGTGGTTCGAGCAGGTTATGCCGATTATACGGCTCTCGATCCTCGGGAAAAACATTTTGATCCGAAAGCCACGAATGACAACCCTGTCTGGTTCATGGTTGATGTTCAGTACCTGTGTCATCTGCCGCGGTCATTAAGTCGCGACGATTTGCGACAGCATCCGCTGTTGGCTGACATGGGTGTGTTACGCAAGGGAAATCGTTTATCGGTTCAGCCTGTCAAGGCAAAAGAATGGCGGGCGATTCTGACTTTAAGCGGGCTTGCCGACCCCTTGTGAATTTGCGGCTGCTTTTAACCGTCAATCCTCGCAATCCTTAAGAACCTGAATTGATGGGAGTCTTTAAAATGAAGAAGTGGGCAAAAATTGTCTCTGTCGCGGCAGCAGTTCTGATTGCCTTGATCATTGCCTTGATTGTGCTGGCCAACGTCTTGATTACCCCGGAGCGGATAAAGCAAACGCTTCTGCCGCTGGCTGAGGAAAAACTGCACCGCAAAATCGACCTGGGCAATATCGAAGTCAGCCTGTTTTCAGGTATTGAAATCCATGGGTTGACCATCTATGAGCAGGATGACAGCGAGATTTTTCTATCGACCGACCTGGTACGACTCAGATATCAACTTCTGCCGTTGCTGGCCATGAAAGTTGTCGTTGATGAAGTCAGGCTTGAAAAGCCGAGCATCCGGGTTGTGCGTTTTGATGACGGACAGTTCAACTTCAGCGATCTCATGGACTTTAACGAAAACGAAGTAAGCCAGGCAGAGTCAGCTGCAAACCAAAAGCCTGAGCAGACTCAAGACAGCGTACCGATCAGTCTGCTGGTTTCAAATGTTCTGATACAGGATGGACAGCTGGTCTTCTTTGATCATGTGCTCAACAACAAAGCTCCTTACCGCTATCAAGTGTCCTCTCTGCAATTTGCTGCAAAAGGCGTGTCACTTTCCGGCAAAGTTCCCTTGTCGATGCAGTGTCAGCTCAATGGCAGTCAACTGACGCTTGACGGTCACATGAATCTGCAACCGCTGGGGGGGGAATTCAAAATCGAGCTGCAAGGTCTGGATGCTGTAGCCTTTCGTCCGTATTTACAGGATATCCTGCCCGGCAAGCTGGGCGCTCTGAAGCTGGACATCAACTCGACGGTTTCTGGGACGCCTGAGGAGATTTCGCTCAAAGGAGCGCTGTCACTTAAAGAGCTTGATGTCGTCTTTGACGCAATGCCCGACACGCCTTTGAAAAATGCCCGACTGGACGCAACCTATGATTTAGTGTTTAGCTATGATCAGGAAAAGCTGCAACTTCAACAGCTGACTCTTGATTACAATGGCATCAAGCTGAACACCAGTGGTGTGGCCAATAGCCTGATGAGCAATCCTGTGCTTGATTTGAGCATTGCGGTCCCCAAGCTGCAGATTCGTCAGGCAATCGCCGCTGCTCCTGCAGGGCTTGTCGGCGATGTCGGTTCGCTTGATCCAGCCGGGTCTCTCTCGATTGAAGCAACGCTGTCTGGCCGCATCGATAATGCTATGCAATTGTTGAAGTCGGCCACCCTGGACCTGGAGAGTGTTCAGGCCACAGTGGGGGGGCAACGGCCCGCATTTTCGGGGCGTATGCTTGTCAGTGGAGATCAACTGACTTCTGAGAAATTACATGTCAGGCTTGGTGATAACAGGGCTGACATTACACTCAAAGCGAGCCGACTTTTTGCCGATCCGATCGTTGTCAAAGCCGATATCTCCTCGCAGCGTTTCCAGCTGGAGCCGTTGTTGGCAGGGAGCGCCGGTGCAGCCGTCGCGTCTGATCAGAGCAAGACTGACGTAAAGGTTGCACAATCATCTAAGCAGCCCGGTCCTTTTGATATACCATTGCATGCCACCGGGACGATAGCTGTCGCTGAAACCTTGTGGAAGGGTCTGGCGGTTCAAAACTTCCTGACCCAATACGAGCTTAAAGATAATATTCTCAACATCAGCCGCATGGATGGTCAGGTCGCCGGAGGGACGTTCGGTAACAGCGCCCGGGTTGATCTGGGCAAAGAAGGGTTAAGCTATTCAGCTCAACTTGGACTCAAATCGATACAAGCGGACCCTCTGCTGACTGCCTTTGCACCAAAGGCTGCCGGCAGCCTGCTGGGGGCTATGGATCTGACCTTCGCTCTTGATGGCCGCGGAACAGAGTGGCAGGCACTCAGTCGCAACCTTTCCGGGGACGGCAACCTGCTTATTGTGGATGGGCGCCTGATAAGCCCCGGTTTGGTTAATGGCTTGAGTGAAGTTTTGCAACTGCCTGAGCTGAACGACATCCCTTTTGATGATTTTAAGGGCCAGTTCAAAGTCGCAGACGGTAAAGTCAGACTGGACAGCCAGCTGCTCAGCAAGCGACTCAAGCTTTTCCCGGAAGGGAATATCGGCCTTGATGGATCTCTGAATATGGGGCTGGATACGCGCCTGAGCCCGGAGCTTTCAGCAAGGCTTGACAAAAAGGGTGGCGTCTTAAGCTATCTGGCAGATAAGGACGGTTGGACCCGGATACCCTTGTTGCTCAAGGGAAGCTTTTCATCACCAAAATTCGGGCTGGATCCCAAAGGTGTGAAAGAGCAGGCAACCAAAGCATTAACGGATGAATTGGGCCAGCAGATCGATAAACTTTTCAAGCGATCGGCTCCCGCATCGCAGGGTAGCGATCAGCAACCCGCAGAAAATCAAACCGCACCTGCTGAGGATCCATCCCGCAAGCTTTTGCAGGATTCCCTGCAAAAGCTGTTTGGTAATTGACAGTTCATTCAGCCCGAATTACATGAACGACGATTGATGGTTTAGCGATCCCATGAAATTATCGCCTGTATTAACATTGCAACTATTCAGCTTCCTTACTCAACGGCACAGCATGTGGTCTGCAGCCATTGCCTGCGTCCAACGTTGTCACTTAACTTCCCTCAAGCAACAGCTGTAGACCACATGCTCTCACTTAGGAGCTGAATAGTAACTTAACATTAACATTAACATTAACATGGAGGACTATTAATGAGTAATATCAATAACTTCAGCGGCTTTGAAGTCATCATGGCGGCAAAAGACGTTGAAAGAAACGGCCATCGCTTTTACTCCACTATGGCGGAACGGGCGTCAGACCCCTTATTGAAAGAACTCTTTACCTGGCTGGCACAGGATGAAGTTGAACATCTCAGGCGCTTGAATCAATTGCAGGCAGATTACCAGGATGGTGCTTTTGCCGATTGTGAGGAAGAGTTCCTACAGTATCTCAGCCAGTTCTCTGCCACGAAAATTTTTCCGGACGCCGAGCGCTTGGAGGCGATTCTGAAAACCGATAAAGCAGATATCCAAGCATTGGATATGGCCATCGAGGCAGAAGAGAAGTTCGCGGAATACTTTCTCAAGGCCAGTGAACTGGCACAGACAGAAGATGGTAAAGAGGCCTTTGCATGGCTGGCGGATGAGGAAGTCAGGCATGCAATGATCTTGAAAGAGCGACGTGCCAGGTATTCCGGTAAAGAATATTGATGCACTCGCAAAAACTCATGGGATGTGCTCATGGGATGTACTCATGGGATGGCTAAGCAAAAATTTCATCCTACAAGGCTTGGTGTTTTTCAGGGGCGAAGGCATACATATGGTATGTCGAGGTCCTGAAAAAACGCCATAACGCCGTAGGGTGGACTTTTTGCGACGCCATCTTGATTTGACAAAGTGAAAGGCCTGCCACTTGGTGCGCAGGCCTTTGCTTAACCTATCTGTTTACCCTCATCACGGGTTTTTCCGGCGAAATTAAACGCCGGTTCGTTTGAAAACGTTCGCAGTGATCTGGTGTTTTTTCGATAGGCAGATCCTCCTGGTGAAGGGTTATCGTTACCAGCAACGTTGCTGTTTATAATTATACATGTTGTTCAGCTCTTTTCATCCGATACCGGTTATTATTTTTTTTAAAGGTTTTATAACCCAAAAAATGGTTTTTTTTGCCA
>JAVVDT010000185.1:0-4654 GCA_032250875.1 Desulfuromonadales bacterium
CACTTCCAGAAGAGCAGTGGCGCATCATGCCGGAAGAGGATCTGAATCCCTGTCCGCTTCTTGATGAGAATGGCTTTTGCTTGGTTTATATGGCCAGGCCATTAATCTGTCGATTGCACGGCCTGCCAAATATTGATGTCAGCGGCGAGGATTTTGATGGAACGGTCTGTACCCTGCACGCCGGCAATCCGTTGAATTTGCCGAAGCGGGTACTTCGCTGGCGTTTTCGAGAAGTTTTGACCCGCGAGGTCGACCTGTTCCGGGAGTTTGCGAGAACGTTGACCGGGAATCCCTGGTCGGAGCTGGATACGTTTATTCCGTTGGCACTTCTGGCGGATTACTCTGTTGTCGATTGGCACAACTTCAAACCCTAATAATCAGCGACCAAGTAAACCTGAAGCTGCTTAAGGCAATAATAGAAAGGCCGCTCACTTCAGTGAACGGCCTTTCTATTATTGAGTTTTGCGGGAAAAGAATCAGCCACTCATGCCGAGCATGGCCCTGTAGTCTTCTTCTACCAGTTCCAGGTGGTTGTGAGTCGAGGCAGCATTCGCCAGGTAAACACGAGCAATATCAGGGTCATCAATCTTCTCTGCCATCTCGCGCAGACTTTTTTCCAGATCAGCTTCCTGCTCGATCGCTAGCTCAAGTGCTTTACGCTCGTCAAAATCCTGTACCAGCAAACTTTGCAGGTTCTTCCACCACGTTGAATCCGTGTTCGGCGGCTTGTTCATGAATTCCTGAAAGGAGGGAATGTCAGCACCCGGATAGATTCTGTAAAAGGATTCGGCGTGTTGATATTCTTCTCGAGCGAGAATCTCAAATGTCTGGCGGGCTTTGTCTTCCGCCATGCGTTCTGCGCCGAATTTGTAGTAATCCATGGCGTCTTTTTCGGTCTGGATGGAGTCCTTGATCGCCTTTTGCACGTCAATGAGTCCCATGATTATAAACCTCCCCGTTTTCTTGATTTATACTCGTAATTTAATCGGCGTATTCATAGCATATTTTAAGGAGCAGGTCTCGTTTTTTCTCTTGAAAGTTGACGGTCTGATAAAGACAAGACGATTTCCGGTTCAGTCACAGAGCCAGGCAGATAGTTCGCAGAGGGTTGCTTCTGAATCCCCTGTATTGAGTTCGATCAACTTGCGCAAGTGGGTCAGGGTTTCCAGGTTTTCGCTGATGAATCTGAAACCGTAACGGTTGTCTTCGTGGTGAATCAGCATTGCCTGGAAATCGAGAGAAATAGGTGTCTGCGGCAAGGTAATGCTGAGGCTGAAATGGGTCCCAAGGGGAAGAGATATGGGGGCTTTGGTACCAACCATGGCACCTTTCAAGGCCACATCAAGCAGCTCGCCTGACCAGGTATCACTGCCGACATTCAGCGTTACTTCTGCCTCAAAAGGGATTCTGCGAAAGCGGCGGTGGTGCATCGTTTCTCTCTTTCGTCAAAAATTGCCGGAGGAACGTGATGAGCTTTGAAAAGTTATCGGAATATTAACGCAGATTCGCTGTGAAGCAAGTTGCGATGTCAAGATATCTTTGACTCTGCAGGCTCCGGTGCGCCGAAATCAAGGTCGTAGAGTTCAAAAAAACTGCGCAGCAATCGGTAGGTTATCCCCCACAGAAGCGGTTGCCGCGGCTTCAGCAGTTCAACCACAGGATGGATCCGCTCCTCACCACGGTAGACGATTGTTCTGAACTGATGGCGTTCTGGCTCCAGAAGCCTCTCAAGGGGCGACCAGAAGGTCGCAGCAACTTCATGGTTTGGCTTAAATGTCGCAGGCTCCAGAAGTTGATAGACAAAACCCGAGACAAGTACCGGCATTGTCGCCCCGTAGAGATCGTTGAGACGGCCAAGATAACTGGTTTGAGACAAATCAAAGGCCAACTCTTCAAAGGTCTCGCGTTCTGCGGCCTGCTGAGGCGACTCATCGTTCTGGTTCAGTCGTCCGCCGGGGAAAGCGATGTTTCCCGACCAGGGGTCTTGAGCATGCTCTGCGCGAATAATAAAGAGGACTTGAGGAGAAGTTGATCCCTGTTTGAGGAGCATGCTGACGGCGGCATGCACTCGGTGGTCGGGAGTCAATATCTCAGGCTGATGATTTGCCAGGACTTTGGCAATGCCGGCAAGATCTAAGCTTTTAGTTGATGTCATGATAATAATGGGAGTGCTGGTTTTTCAGCGATTATTGACTTTAAAGTCCACAGTTGAGGTCCGCGTAGTCCGACAATCTCGGGCCAAGTCATTCTGAATTCATTGCGTCGTGTAGTACTCCTTCTTTTTTTCCAACTCTGTAGCATAGCGGGCCAGTACTGCGCGGCGTGTCAGCATGAATAGCACATGTTGAGGATCATCATCGGCGACGACCGGAATTTCTTCAAGGCCACGAATGGAAAGCTTGCGCATCACCTCTGTGAGAGATTCATCGGGAGTTGTTGTAATGACACGGGATATGGCGAGATCCCGAGCCAGAATCAGGCTGGGGGGAAGATCCTCGGCCAAAATCCGTCGGATGTCGTTGACAGAGAAGATAGCGGTCATGCGCAACTTATCATCAACGACAGGATAGTAAGCTCCCTCGCTATTGGCAATTTTTTCGAGAATCTGCGATAACGGCATGCCTTCGCCAATCAGGGTCGGTTTCCTGCCGTGTTCATGCAGATCCTCAACCCGGATGCCTTCCAGCACATCAACGATGAATTCGCCGAGGTGAACCGGTGAGTCGATGCGGCTTTTTACCTGTTTCTGATAAATCGAATTGCGCGGGTAAACCAGCATGGCCACGGTGCAAACCAGCATCAATGGTGCCAGCAGACCGTAATTGCCAGTCAGCTCGCTGACCATGATCAGGGTTGCGATTGGGGTGTTGGAGACACCGGCAAAAAAACCGGCCATGCCGATCAGAACATAAGCCCTCGGGTCGAGAACCATGCTTGGAAAGAGCAGCTCAGCCGACGCACCGAAAGCGCCGCCGAGCATGGCACCGATAACCAGGCTGGGGGCGAAAACGCCGCCGGAGCCGCCCGAGGAAATGGTCAGGCTTGTGGCGATAATCTTGGCAAGCGCCACAACCAGCATAACCCAGAGGGCGACCTTGCCGTACAGGGCGGCCTGCACCATGCCGTAGCCAGAACCGAGCACTTGAGGGACCACCATGGCCAGCAGGCCAAGCAGGAATCCGCCGACCGCAGGCTTCAACATGACCGGAAAGTCCCACTGCTTGAAGAGGTGTTGGACTCCGTAAAAACACTTGACATAAACTTTGCCGAGCAGCGCACAGAGAATGCCGAGCAGCAGGAAGAAAATCAGCTCTTGAGGACGCTCAAAGCTGAAATGCGGAGTTGCCAGCAATGGCTTCCATCCGGTGGTCGCTCCGAACAGGGAAAAGGCGGTAATTGAGGAGATGATTGCCGGGATCAGACCCTCATGTTCGAATTCCGGGTTTTTATAAAGCACTTCGACAGCAAACAACGCTCCACCCAGGGGGGAGCGGAACGTGGCGCCGATACCCCCAGCCATACCGGCCAGTAACAGTATCCGCCGGTCGGTAGAGGTTAATTTCAGTTTGCTGGCGATGAACGAACCGAAGCCGGCACCGATCTGTGCAATCGGTCCTTCGCGGCCGGCAGAGCCACCGGTGCCGATCGTCGCCATGGAAGCGAGGCCCTTGATGATCGGAACCCGGCCCCTGATGATGCCACCCTTATTGTGAAATGCGTCAATCGCAGCGTCAGTTCCGTGGCCTTCCGCCTCCGGTGCAAACTTGAAGACCAGAAAGCCGGAGATTAAACCGCCAACGACCGGGACCAGGAAAAGGAACCAGCGATGATTCATGGCCAGGGTATCAATCATCTGATCACCCCTGGCCAGTATGGCCTCGGCACCCTCTCCCGGAGGATGATAGCTGGCCAGGTTGTTGAGAAAAAAGTGCTCAATGCTGTTGGTGGCGAAGTAGAAAAGGACTGCGGCACTGCCAGTGACCAGGCCGACCGCAACGCTGAGGATGACCGGACGTGTCAACAGCCGCCAGTCGATTTTGTTTAGATTGTGGAAGAAAAGATCAAGGTTAATCAAAGTTACAGAACTTTTTCTCTGCCGGGAGGCTGTCAGCAGTCAATTTTCGTCAGCCTGGCAATGCGAGGGTCTCAAGAAAGCCGGTCTGACGATTGCCCGGTTTATGTGAGCGTGTGCGGCCAAGGCATTCGTCATTAATTGGTTGCAAGTGGACCTTCACCGGGTGAATTAATAACTTCCGGATTGCCTCTGCAGGAAAGCTTTGGTTTCACCTGTCCACTTGGGGTTAATCAAGTTGACTTTTTTCAGATAGCCGGAAGATATCATTTTGCTGTCTTCTTTGGTCTTCATGAATGAACAGATCATAAAGTTTGAATAATCGATATCCCTCCAGATCTTTTCTTGCATCTCTTCAGGGACAGGATAGCTTTGCTGCAGCTGAGAGAGCAAAAAGGCCTTATGATCCTCGATTTTCGGAGTTGTATAATTAAGGTAACCCAGACCAACAACCAGAGCAAAAAAAATGATACGTTTGAGCATGATGTAGACTCCTTGGCAATTAAGTTTTCGTCTGGAAACGGCCCTTTTCCGCAATCTCTGCGTCAATCGGCGGATTTGATTGTGCGGCGTAAAGGACTA
>JAVVDT010000186.1:0-4620 GCA_032250875.1 Desulfuromonadales bacterium
CAAGGCAAGACAACAGTAAAACAAGCCCCATTGCCAACCACAGAAGTCACTTCGACGCTGCCGCCACTCTCGTCGATAATCCGTTGACAGACGGCAAGCCCCAAACCATAACCACTACCGGGAGCCTTGGTGGTAAAAAACGGTTCAAATATTTTTTTTGCCGTTTCCGGGTTAATTCCGCGACCATCATCGCGAATTGAAATGCTGACCATATGACCATTTTGTCGCGCCGCCAATTCGATACGCCCTTTGCCCTGCAGGGCATCTTGAGCATTCAGGAGCAGATTGATCCAGACCTGCATCAAGCGACCACGGTCCATTCTGACCAGACAGTCGTCCACAGTACACAGGTCTTCAATTTCAACTTTATCCAGCTGCCCCTGGTGGCGCAACAGAGCAACGGTTTCACGCAACAGGACGATTGGACAGAAAGAATCGACTTGACGATCAAGCGGCGCGGAGTATTCGAGAAGTTCGCGAATCAGCCGGTCTATCCTGGACGTTTCAGCCAGAGAGCGCTCTACCAGGTCGCGAGAGTCGTCTGCCAGGTCATCTTTGAGTATATTCAGGTATCCAACCACCGCGCCTAACGGATTACCGATTTCATGGGCCATGCCGGCGGCAAGATGACCGACGGTCGCAAGCTTCTCGGAACGGACCAGATCGTCACGCGCCCGCGCCAGTACCTGGTTGATCTCTTCCAGAGAGGCAATATGCTCTTCTGTCTCGGCGCGACTTGCAGTCAGAGCAGCAACCATCTGGTTGAAGCTGTCAGCCAGGTCATGAATCTCACCGGGGCCGGATGATACAGTCACCGCAGTCAGGGAACCGCCGGCAACCGCCGTGGTGGCCCGGTGCAGCTGGCGTACCGGTTTGACAACATTGCGATTGAGGAGATAAACACCGAAAGCAGCCAGGATTAGCCCATAAACGATGACGTAAACCAGGGTCAAGCGCTGTGCTTGCAGGACTCTTTGGTGCAGGCTGTCCAGGTTGAAGCGAACCTGCAAAAGACCATAAGGTTCATTGCCCGCTCCAAGAGCTGTTGAGAGATCAAGATAACTCTGAGGCTGCGTATTTCTGAAAAAACGGTAGGATGTGTAGACAAGCTCCTCGTATAACTGCCCTTTTCCAAGGGTTGAGGGGGAGACAGGGGTAAACTCGTTGTCGGTTTCATATGTCGTGCTGGCAAGAACCTGCAGCCTGGTATCAAGCAGACGCCAGGCAACAATGTCAGGCTGCCGGCCCATGACCGTTTGCAGCCGATCGAGGCTGGACTCGGCAATGTTTAGCTCATTATCATGACCCGGCACCGGCGATGACGCATCAACCCAGGCAGCAACTAGTTTGATAATGCCTGCAGCATGGGCACGTTGTTGATCAAGCAGGTTGTGCTCCGTCAACTTGACCAAAAGAAAACCGGCAAACAGCAGTGCGGCTGCTAACAAAAAGGAGATGCTCAGAATAATTTCGGTACGCAGACCGGTTCGCATAAGCACTTGATCGTTAGAGGGTAAATAAAAGTATCTCAATGAAAAATTTCGAGCAAGTATACGTTTTCATCCCATTTCAAGCAAACTGAAAGAACCTCTGGCTAAATGGAAAAGCCCTTGTTAATATAGCTTCACAAATTTTAAACAGGAGCGTCGTTATGTCACAAATCCCGGCGATTGATCCGGACTGCTGCATCGGCTGTGAAGTCTGTGCGCAAGTCTGCCCTGAGGTCTTCCGTATGGAAGGCAGTCACAACGACCATGCCCACGAGAAAGCTATCGTTCACAATCCCACCGGGGCACCGAGGGTGAAGATTGAAGCCGCTATGGATAATTGCCCATCGGCCTGCATTTACTGGGCATAACCTCGAGACTCAAACGAGTGAATATCAAGTTTAAATACCATCATCCATAGTTTGCCAGCCTCCCAGGATTTTCCCCTTGTCCTTACCGCGTCCCGCGTCACGCGTCACCCGTTCCGGTTTCTCAAACAACCTCCCTCTCCTCAATATCTTCGCCGGTCTGAAAATGGCCTTGTTCCCGATGGCCATTATCACCCTGTTCTGGAAAGATCAGATCGGCTTAAGCCTTGCCGATATTCTTCTGCTGCAGGCGATCTTTTCTCTGGCAACCCTGCTCATGGAGTTTCCTTCCGGCTATCTGAGCGACCGGCTGGGCTATCGATTTGCACTCAACCTGGCTTGCCTGTTCGGTATCAGCGGCTGGACAACCTATACACTGGCCAGCTCTTTCGCCGGCGTTCTTGCGGCAGAGATCCAGCTCGGCATTTCTTATGCGTTCATCAGCGGTTCGGACAGCGCTCTGCTCTACGAGACTCTCCGCCACCAGGGTCGTGAAGAAGACTATGCCAGACATGACGGCCGCATGACGGCCTGGGCCCAGGCAGGCGAGGCAGCCGGTGCGATCGGAGCCGGGGTGCTTTACGCCTGGTTGCCACTACTGCCTTTCCTGTTGCAGATAGCGGTATGGATTTCAGCACTGGCAGTCTGCCGTAACCTGAAAGAGATTCCCACGGCGCCACGGCAAACAACCTCGCACCTGCGAGAAGCCCTGGGCATTGCTCACAAGGCCCTTGTGCAAAGTCGCGGCCTGCGCTACAGCATTCTGCTCGCTGCCCTGCTTGGGCTTGCGTCTTTCTATCCGGTCTGGCTGATCCAGCCGTACATGCAGTCGCTCAACGTTCCCCTGACCTGGTTCGGGCCGATCTGGGCGGTGGCCAACCTGTGTGTCTCGTTCGGCTCGCTGATCAGCCATCGCATTCAGTATCACCTTGGGGCGGGTGGTACCACATTGCTTCTGTTGGCTTTGATTGTTGCCGGTTATGCCGGACTGGCATTCAGCCAGCTGGCCTGGGGTTTTGTCTTCTACTTTCTGCTCACCATCATGCGCGGCATTCAGGGTCCGTTACTGCGTCTTGCGTTGCAGAAACAGAGTGAACGTCATGAACGGGCCAGCATTCTGTCACTGAAATCTCTGGTCTTTCGCCTTGGTTTTGTCATCACTGGTCCCCTGGTCGGCATCCTGGCTGATCGGGCCGGCTTGAGTTTTTGTTTTCTGATCCTGTTGATCATTCAAAGCCTGATCATCGCCATTGTCATTCGACCATTTCTAAGAAACACTGCAGATCTCTGGGAAATATGAATTTCATGATCCATATTAACCAGTCGTTCGTTTCTCTCGCTCTCGTCACAGCGAGTACAAAAAACTTTTTTGATCAGACTTAAAATTAAAATAAAGATTAGCCACCAAGGCACCAAGACACGGAGTAAATTTTTGAATTTTCTTCAAACAGTCATTTTGCGATATGAAAAATATCGATCTTTACCCTGTAAAAGTATCTGCTTGGTGTCTTGGTGGCAAAACAAAACTTTTTGAGTTATAGATCCTTTCAAATCGACTCTTTCTCTTCTGCGTCTGTGATGAAAGTTTTCCGCTTCGACATCATTAATCTGATCCCCAAATCCAGGATATGACGTGTATACTTAAACTGAATTCGGCAAAGGATGGTGAGGCAATGAAACGTTCACAATCGATATTTCGGCTGGTTTTCTGCCTGCTGCTTGCCAGCAGCATAATTCTGCAGGGTTGCGCCTCGAAAGGAGAGCCCGAGCCCGACAAAAAGATTGGCATGCATATCGATGCTGTGCTGGAATTTATAGTAGAGTACCCACTGTCATGGAGCAAAGATCGACGTATTAACTTTGGCAGCAAACAAGGCGAGGTCCGCTGGACGCATCCGGACTATCCGCAAACGCTATTGCGGATAAAATCATACATACCTGAGCAGAAAACTCTCAGCATAGATCAGCAAATCGATGAAGCATTACATGAATACATCGAGCTGGGCGTGTCGACCAAAGAGGTCGTGACACTTCCAGCCGGCGAAGCCTGGCACATTACGGGACACACAATGCAAGCGGATGTCGATATCTACCTGCTTTTACGCGCCGGCCGCAGCTATTCGATCGAACTCAAAGCACCACGAGACAGTATCGATGATTACGAGGACTTGATGGACAGAATCACACAATCTTTTCAAATCATGCCGTAGTTTTGAAGAGATGCCAGGCGCACAGCACCGGTCGGCCAGGAAATTAACGCACTTACAAAAAGGCCAAAGATTCAAGGCGAGAAGTTTGCAACACTACCAGGAATTTCGATGCAACCACTTGAACTTATTGATAAATATTATTGTGATCATGTACAGGCCCGCAACATTCTGCTCGCACACAGCCACCAGGTTGCCAATCTGGCTGTTGCCGTGGCAGAACATGTTATGCAAAGTGAACCCGTCGATAAAGAGTTTGTAGCACAGTCCGCCATGCTCCACGACATCGGCATGCTTTACACCGACACGCCAAAACTCGGCTGTCATGGCGACCAGCCATATATTGCACACGGGATTATCGGGTCAGAGTTATTGACTCAAGAGCATCTGCCCCGCCATGCTCTGGTCTGCGAACGGCACATCGGCGTCGGCTTGAACGTCGAAGACATTACTTTGCAGAAATTGCCGCTGCCGTTACGCGATATGCGGCCACAAACCCTGGAAGAAAGGATTGTTGCCTACGCCGATCTGTTCTTTTCCAAAACACACAAAGGGATG
>JAVVDT010000187.1:0-4484 GCA_032250875.1 Desulfuromonadales bacterium
ACCGGTAAAGTCCTGCATCAGGACCCGCGCCGGTCGAAAAGCAATTTCATGCTCAGAACTGCGCTGATCCAGCCATTCCACCACCGCATTGACATCACCTTTCGTAACCGAGTTACCATCTTCATTGCGCAACAGGTTTTCAAGCAACACCTTGAGCGTCAGCGGCAAACGCTTTACATCACTGCGCCCTGCTGCAAACGTTTCAAGGCTGAAATATTCATAAACCGTTCCGGCAACTTCCATTGTCTGTCTGGTCTTAAAACTGTTGAGACTCATAATTACTCTCTCCTTTGTTCGTTCTGGCGCGATTCCGGGAATTTCTGTCGTAAATATTCTACCATAAACTCGTGGAATCACTTCATGACCGGACATATTCCGGACGTTCACCCGCAGCCTTGCTTTTGACGATTTCATCTGATAGCTTAACGCACTGATTTAGCTGAATTGTGCCTTAAGGAGAGAGTAATGACAGAGTGGATGAACAGCGAGATTCTCGGCATCAGCGCAGGAAAATATCTGACAGCGTTCGCGGCTGTTGTTGTTGCCTACGTTGCCAAGAAAATCTTCGCCTACTTTTTTATCAAAGCAATCCTGCCGCTGGCACAACGAAGCAAAAAAGAACTCGATGATCGCTTTCTCATCTGCCTGCAAAAGCCTGCAGAGTTTCTCATTCTTGTGCTTGGGATGTTCATCGCGATGGAAATCCTGCAACTCCCCAGTGAGCCCTATGACTTGCAGAAGCTGTCGACAGCAGTATTCAAAGCACTGGTCATTTTTGATATCGCCTGGTTTCTCTTCAACCTGGTCAATCTGATCGATCATTATCTCAACAAATGGACGGCACGCACAGAATCGACCCTGGATGATCATCTGGCCCCGCTGCTGCGTAAAAGTCTGCGGATCTTCATTGTCGTCATGGCCGGTCTCATGGCGATCCAGACGTTCGGTTATCCGGTCACCGGGGTTCTTGCGTCCCTCGGCATCGGTGGCCTTGCCTTTGCCCTGGCAGCCAAAGACAGCATCTCCAATATCTTCGGTTCGCTCATGATTATCTTCGATCGCCCCTTCCATGTCGGTGACTGGATCAAAGCCGGTGATCTGGAAGGAACTGTTGAAGAGGTCGGCTTTCGCTCGACCAAGATCCGCACCTTTGCCAAGACCCTGATTTCAGTGCCGAACAACATTATTGCCAATATGGCTCTCGACAATTACAGCCGTATGCCCAAACGGCGCATTCGCCTTACCGTTGGCGTCACCTACGAAACCACTCCGGCGCAAATGCGTGAAGCAGTCAGCCGGATACGCAAACTGCTGGAGGTTCACCCGGCCATTGATCAGCAGTTTTTCCTGGTCAATTTTACCGACTTCGGCGCTTCTTCCCTCGACATCATGGTCTACTGCTTTACAACCACGACGGTGTGGGGAGAATATCTTGATGCGCGCGAGGATGTCTGCTTGCGGATCATGGACACCCTCGAAGCGCTGGGACTGGAAATCGCGTTCCCCAGCACCACTGTCTACCTGCGTCAGGAGAACCAGGCTTTGGCAGAGAGCTTTTCTAAAACATCATGACATGAAAGCTAGCTGCGATTTAACCCTTGAGGAGGATGATGATGCGCAGATGGATTCTCTGGATTATATTGGTGGTTCTCGTCAACGGTTGTTCACCCTGGATCGGCATGCACAAGATAGAACTCGGCATGACCAAGCCTGAAGTCCTGCAGCAGATGGGCAAGCCAAGCAATGCCTCGGGCAGCGGCAGCGAAGAATACCTCTGGTACATCCCGGCTAACCGTTTCTGGGAACGCTACTATGTTCATTTGGTCAAGGGCAAGGTTGAGGCCTATGGCCAACTTGGCAGCTCTCCATGAGCAAAACCATCATGGCCTCGAATCATGAATTTCAGCGCGTAATTTCGGCAGGCACTGCGGGTAGTTGTTCTGCAGAAAACTAAGCAGCTGCTCCCTGACCTGGCAGCGCAGTTCCCATGCGTTGGGTGAGTTCGATGTGCTCATCAATGCACGCAGCTCAACCGTTCTCTCTCCGGCGTTGGTTACATGCAGGCGCCACACTTTGCCATCCCACAACGCGTTATCCTTGAGTATCTCGTACAGATGGTTTCTGACGATTTCAACGGGCAGGCTGTAATCGACATGAAAAGTGACTGTACCAAGCAGGTCCGCCGAGATTCGGGTCCAGTTCTGAAACGGCTTTTCCAGAAACTGGTTGGTCGGCACAATCAGGCGGCGCAGATCCCAGATACGGATGACCACATAGGTCAGGGTGATTTCCTCAACCTGGCCCCATTCACCATCAACGATCACCACATCGTCAATGCGGATCGGCTGGGTAATGGCAATCTGCAGACCGGCAAGCAAGGTGGCAAGGCTGCGTTGAGCAGCAAAACCGACGATAATACCGATGACCCCGGCGGAGGCCAAAAGGCTGGTGCCCAGCTGACGAATGTTTTCAAAGACTATCATGGCCGATGCGGTTGCTATCAGACCAATGACAATAATCAGAATTTTTAACAGGACGTTGACCTGGGTATGCACCGCGCGCGCCTGAAGATTGTCTTTAACGTTTATGTCGTAGCGACTGAGTAACGCATCTCGACCCGTCAAGGCCATGGCCACGGCAAACCAGGTGACAAGTGCAATCAACAGAAGGCTGAACAGACGTCTGAGTATCAACGATATTTCCGCGGAGACGGGCAGTGACGGGGCAATCAACAAAACAAGCAGCAGCGGTATCAGCAGTTGAAGAACAGTGTGAAAACGTGCCCTGAACGATATGGAAAATTTTTCTTCCGTCGAACGCAGGTGTTTCTCGAGGGTTTTAAAAAGCAGGGCATTGAGCAATAATCCACCAGCGACGACCAACATCAGCCAGAACAAAGGAATCCACATTTGATGACCTTTCACCTTCCAGAAATGAGAAAACCGCGATCTTTGTGGCAACAACTTCTTAGCGAGAAAAGGCAATCGCGCATCAAAGGCTAAGGAACCAATTTCAAAGCCTCGCACAACTCAAGGATACTGCCAATGGTTAGCGTTGGCTGAATCTCCCAAGGATCGAAAACCGTCTGCGGTGAACGTTTGACCCAGGCGCCGCGCAGACCAGCCGAGATGGCGCCTATGACATCGAAAGGGTTTCCGGAGACCAGCCAGGCATCTGCACCGCAGGCCCCGGCCTGGCGCAAAAAGTGGGCATAGACAGCGGGATTCGGCTTGAAACTCTTGATCTCGTCAGTGCTGACCACGCCTTGCAGGTACCGGTCGATGCCGGCGTGTTGCAGCAGATTACGCACATCATCGGGCTTGCCGTTGGAAAAGGCGTACAATCGGTAGCCGCGGTCCTTTAGACATTCCAGCCCCTGCCTGGCATCGTCGAATGCCGGCAGATAGCGATAAGTCTCCAGCAGACTGTCCCGTTCTGCGCGACTCAATTCGACCTGGAAGGTCTCACAGCAGAAATCGAGGGCATGCCGTGTACATACGGAAAAGTCCTGGTAGTTCTGCATCAATCCCCTGCGGAATGAGTATTCGAGCTGCTTGGATCGCCAGAGGTCAGAAAAGACTCCGGACTGATCGCCGACCTGCTTTTTCAGTGCCGTCACGATACCGGCGGTATCGATCAATGTGCCATACACATCAAAGGCAATGGTTCTCGACATGAGTTGCTCCTTACAAAGGGTCCAATGTAATTTTTCTCAACGTTCTCTTTGTCATTCCCGAATCAAAACGTTACTATAGCTTCTAGGAGTCTGTCGCAGGCTCCGGGATTCAACCAGTCAGCACATCAGAGAGGATAAGACTTTGCACGCCGTTTCCATAGAGCTGGTCCCCCGTGATCGTGAAACATTGCAGCGCGAGTTGCAACAGGTCCGGGATCACTTTCCCGATGTCAGTACCATCAACATACCAGATCTGCTCAAGTTTTCACTGCGCAGCTGGGACGCCTGCAGCATGGCGAAGAGGCTTTTCCCCCGCGCGATCCCACATCTGCGCGCCATCGACTTTGACTTGAGCAAGCCTTTCCCTCTGCTGGAAACCTTTACACATAACGATATAGACAGCGTGCTGGTTATTGCCGGCGATCAACCACTGGATATGTCGCGCCGGGTTTTTCGCACCAGTTCGATTGAATTGATTCGCGCCATCAAAAGGCAAATGCCCGCTGTGAAGATCTATGCCGGCATCGATCCCTACCGCTCCGGGATCAAGGATGAGCTCGACTATGTCAAACGTAAACTCGACGCTGGTGCCGAAGGGTTCTTCACGCAGCCGTTTTTTGACCGGCGGCTGATGGAGATCTATCACGACCTGCTGTCCGGGGTTGAGACCTTCTGGGGGATCAGCCCCGTTATGAGCGTGCGCAGCAAAGACTATTGGGACAATCTCAACAACGCCATCTTCCCGCCGGACTTCGAACCGACGCTGGAGTGGAACCGGCGCTTCGCCAGGCAGGCGCTGGAGTTTGCC
>JAVVDT010000188.1:0-4481 GCA_032250875.1 Desulfuromonadales bacterium
CTTGAAGGCCTTGTATGGCAACGTCCGAAAAGTGACACGGCGCATACAAGGAGACCGCCCTGTAGAAGAGGTGATAGAGACTCTGAACCCTGTATTGAGGGGTTGGGGGAACTACCATCGCGACGGGCGGAATGTCGGCATGTTCACAAAACTTGACAAATGGGTCCGCAAGCGCCTGCGCTCCTATATACACAAGCGCTGGCGAACACGAAACTGGTCAAGGCCGACTCCAAGCAAAGAGGAATTCGTACAGATGGGGCTTTTCTCAATGCGCAGCATCCTTCGGCCCGAAAAGCTTCAACTTGAGCTGCTCTGAGTTCCCCGGATGGGGCAATTCACGGGGCCGCCGGATGCGGGAAAACTGCTTGTCCGGTGGCAACAGAGGGCTTGGCCCTGGTGACAGGGTCATTCTATTCTCTGCTCAGTACCCTTACTCAACAGTACAGCATGTGGGCTGCAGCTGTTGCTTGCGGGAAGTTAAGTGACAACGTTGGACGCAGGCAATGGCTGCAGCCCATGTGCACTCGCTTATGTGCTGAATTAGTTACAAGAGAGCTTTACCGAGGAGCATCTGCACTGCTAAAGTTGTCCAGAAGTGAGCCACCTTCCTGACCGGATACGACTATGAAGCCATCACTTGATACCAAAACAGTGAATCTCCTCTGCTTCAAATGCTTACGTCCCTGTAAACAACCTGCGACCAGTCTGCTGTTAGCGTGTCCGCGTTATTTCCCTTTGCCGTTCAAGGTTGCCAGACACCGTTATGATCAGATGAGTTTGTTTGACGGCGATGATCAGGGGGCTGGAGATAAATAACCTCTGCGGCAACCTGCCAATTTGCTTGTGTGAGCTTTAAAAGACTACGCCTCCGCTCAAATCCTTGATGTCCTAGCGAAAAATTGCTCATTTCCAAATCGAGAACTGTGATTGTGGATTGTGCCATGCGGAGATCCAGGATGGAAACCAGATAGCATGGCACAGTCAGGTGTTTAACAAAAAGCGTGCATTTGACGAATTGTCATCGGGGAGTAGACTGGGATTAGAGGATCATGATCAGGGAGGTAACTATGAAACCCACTCTGCTGTTTGTTCTTATCGCCTTGCTCATACTGCTAGTCGGTTGCAGCCATGTCCTTTCCAGGAATGCTTTGCTGGATGTCGACCCGAATATTAATTTCAATCAGGTCAAGGCCGATACGCAGACTCACCTGGGCAAGACTCTGGCTCTGGGTGGCATGATCATCGGTAACCGACTCAGTCAGGAAGGGACGACACTCGAGGTTCTGCGTTACACTCTTAACCGCTGGGGAGAACCACAGAAAGTCGACGAGGCGGGAGGCCGCTTTCTTGCCCGAAGCGACCGCATCCTTGATCCGGAGCTCTACAAGCCGGGCCTCTTTGTCATCCTGACCGGCGTCGTGACCGGGGAGGAAACCGGGACGCTGCAAAATTACGATTACGTTTATCCCGTCTTCCAAATCACCGAAATACATGTGTGGAGCCGGATTGCTTCGTATCCTCCCTACGGGTACTATCCCTGGGGGCCTTATTCTGACCATTATGGCGATCCCTTCTGGTACCACGATCCGTTCTGGCCCTATCCGTATCGGAGGTATCCGCCAGGCTGGTGGTGACCCGATTGGGAATAACCGTATGACTCATTCCATGGTGGATGTCTTTAGCGACACCTTAAACTTCTGTTCGGCACGGTTCAGAACGGCGACAAAGGAGAACAGTGATGGCCAAATCTCAGGCACAGATTGACAACGAGACATTCCGCTGCCGCCGGGAGAGTGGCACAGCGTGATCTGTTGAGCCGGTGGATCACCTCTATCGTCTTTACGGTTTGCTCGTCCTGATCTCGCTGGGATTTGTTGTCCTTGTCGCCTTGCTTCCGCCCATCTCTCAGGACCCGTCCTACCATCACTTCACTGATGGCCGCCACTTTTTTGGCATCCCCAATTTTCTGAACGTCATTTCCAATCTGCCCATGTTCCTCATCGGGTTATCCGGTCTTTATACTTTAGGAGTGCATCGACACATGGTGTTTGCCGACCAGCGGGAAAGCCAGGCTTATGGGGTTTTTTTTCTCGGTGCGGTGCTGGTTGGTGCTGGCTCGGCCTGGTATCATCTGGCGCCGGACAATCTACGGCTCTTCTGGGACCGTTTACCGATGGCCTTAATGTTTATGGCCTTCACCTCGGCGATGCTTGCCGAACGGGTGAGCGTTGCCTTCGGCAGTCGCGCGCTCTTACCGCTGTTGGCGGCAGGAATTGCCAGTGTCGTGTGGTGGCATCTGACCGAACAGGCAGGCTTTGGCGACTTGCGACCCTACGGCTTCGTCCATTTCTATCCGGCCATTCTCATTCCCCTGCTTCTGTTGCTCTTTCCACCCCGATATACACGAGAAGGCGAGGTGTGGGGAGTTCTCTTCTTATTTGTTTTGACGGTCGTCTGCGAACATTTTGATCGGGCTCTCTTCACTCTTGGTAGCCTGGTGAGTGGCCACACGTTCAAGCACCTGTTTGCCGGTGTTGCCGTCGGTTTGGTTTTACACATGCTCGTTACTCGGGAATTATCAAGAAAACTGAAGTAACGTTGATCGTATTGTCATCATTAAGATTACGAGCATCAAGATCATATTATTTGTTTGAGTTTTACGGAGAGGTTAGCAGCCTGTTGACTCTCCATGAACCGGCGTTAAATTCGGCTGTGTTCGTCGTCCCATATCTCAGCTTATTTTTGCTCCATTGCAAAGGCTATGGAACTGTAAACGAACTGAAGATTTGCCTGGTTGATATGAGTATGGTAACGTGCGAATCGATATCACCAACCGTGGCGGCAATAAAAGTAGTTATGACATGATTATCCTTCTTTGTGCTCCCCTCGGAATCTTATGCTTAGTGCTTGCTGTCATGTGTCTGCGTGTTAAACGCAAGCGGCATGCCGTCGCCTGTTCCTTGCTTGGTGTCTTCTTCCTTAGCGTCGCCGCCTTGGCGGGCTACGGAACCAGCATCCTCATCCAAAGTCTCTAGCCCACTACCTGACCAGCCAAACTTAACCGAATTTGCCGCCGGCTTATCGAGAGCTCGACAGGTTGCTGGTACCCTGCAGCCGATCAAGAAAATCAACTATCTTCGGTGTGAACTTCTCGGGCTCCACCAGGAAGGAATCATGACCGTAGTCAGAGTTGATCAGATGGTACTCAGCTGATTTCCCCAATATGTGCAACACCTCGATCAACTCTTCTGTCTGGTAGGGCGGGTAGAGCCAGTCGGAAGTAAACGCAAACCAAAGAGATGGACAATCAAGGTTGCTTAGAGCGTCTTTGATCCCCTCGAATCCCCAGGCAAGGTCGTAGAGGTCAAGTGACTTGGCCAGAAAAAGAAAACTGTTAGTGTCAAAGCGGTCGACAAAACTGCGGCCGTTATATGCCAAATACCTTTCGATCTCGAACTGGCCGAAGAAATCAAATTGACCATCCCGGACGGAAAATTTTCGTCCGAATTTGAGGTTCATTGATGGTTCTGAGAGGAACGATATATGTCCTACGGCGCGAGCCAGGGCCAGGCCGTCTGCGGGTGGATGCTCTGGCCTGTAATTCCCTTTGCGCCACATCGGGTCGTTGTAGATGGCCTGACGGGCAAGTGCATTCAGCGCTATGGCCATCGGCGATGGTCGGCCGGTGCCGGCGATAGGGATGATCGAGCGGACGCGTCGGGGGTAATGAATGCCCCATTCGAGAGCTTGCATGGCTCCCATGCTTCCGCCGATGACAGTGAGCAATTGAATGATGCCGAGATGGTCAATCAGCAATTGCTGAGCGTGAACCATGTCACGAACCATGACCACCGGGAACTGCAGGTTGTAGGGTTTGCCGGTTCTGGGGTTATTGCTGGTCGGGCCGGTTGAGCCAAAGCATGAGCCGATGACGTTTGAACAGATGACAAAATAGCGGTCGGTATCAATAACCTTGCCGGGACCGATCATGTCGTCCCACCATCCGGGTTTGCGATCCTCCGGGTCATGACGTCCTGCAGCGTGGGCGTCTCCGGTCCAGGCGTGAGTAACCAGGATGGCGTTGCTCTTGTCGCTGTTCAACTTGCCATAGGTTTCATAGGCAAGCGTCAGTGGACCAAGGACTCGGCCGCTTTCCAGTCGCAGCTCAACATCGAAGTCGACGTATTCAGTTTTAACGATGCCCAACTCGCTCATGTTACGACCATGTACCACGGAAAATAAAAAAGCCCCTTCCCGGAAAATAAGAAGGGGCCGGCAGATACGTAAAGAGCTGGTATCGCGGGCTCCGTCCTCATCTCCCCCGCCTTCGCTAAAGCTTCGGCGGGTTGGATTTAGCACCTGGCATTCTCCGTCGCAATGGCTTCGGCGAATCGGTTGCTGTGGCTTCAAAGGGCCGATCCCTCCACCACTCTTGATAAAGACGTGTTGCTATGTTGTCGAAACTCTAACGAAAACGGTCT
>JAVVDT010000189.1:0-4468 GCA_032250875.1 Desulfuromonadales bacterium
GGGCAGACCTATGCCTGGGCGGAAGACTCGACCTACGTTAAAGAACCGTCTTTTTTCGAAGTTCGCAAAAAGGTTTCAAGCGGATTTCATGGTTTTACCGGGGCACGTCTGCTTGCTCTGCTCGGCGATTCGATCACCACCGATCATATCTCTCCCGCCGGCTCGATTCTGGCCAGCAGCCCTGCCGGTGTCTACCTGCGTGAACGTGGCACTGATCCGGCGGATTTTAATTCGTACGGCTCGCGGCGCGGCAACCATGAAGTCATGATGCGCGGCACCTTTGCCAATATTCGCCTGAAGAATGAGCTGGTAGCGGGTGTTGAGGGTGGCTTTACCCGATTGCTGCCCGGTGATAAACAGCTGAGCATTTTTGATGCGGCCATGGAATATGCCGAGAACAAAACGCCTCTGCTGATAATGGCCGGCAAGGAATACGGCACCGGTTCGAGTCGCGACTGGGCCGCCAAAGGCACTCTGTTGCTCGGGGTGAAGGCCGTGGTCGCAGAAAGTTACGAGCGTATCCATCGCTCCAACCTGGTCGGCATGGGGATTCTGCCGTTGCAGTTCAAAAAGGGAGAAGATCGTAAAACGCTTGCAATCGACGGCAGCGAAACATTTGATCTGATAGGACAGGATACGCCGATCGAACCAGGACAGGATATTACCCTGCGCATAAATCGTGCTGATGGCAGCAGCCAGGAACTGGTGGTGACCTGTCGCATCGATACGCTTAATGAACAGCAGTATTATCAGAGTGGCGGAATCCTCAATTATGTGCTGTGGAATCTGATGAAATAGTTCGACTGCATCATGGAAATTGGCTGAGTGATTTGAGCTGAAGGAAAAAGGGCTGATGTGGCAACAATCGGCTGTCCGCCAGATCGGCATTGCCCGGACAAGGTTACAGAACTCGAAGCAGGAGGATTGTACAGCGGAGGCGACAATGAAACATCAGGTGGAAGGACGCTGGGAACAGGTCAAGGGTATTGCGCGCGAGCTCTGGGGTGAACTGAGCGGCGATGAACAGCAATTCAATGCCGGTCAGATCGAACGCCTGGTCGGCCGGATGCAGGAAAAATACGATCTGAGTCGCGATGAGGCGAAACGGCGGGTAGACGATTTCCTGAGTGAAGGGAACCGGTCTTCCTGATTGTGCATGAATGGATTAAAGAGTAATGGTGACACCATCAGGAGAAACTCCATTATCAGTGCGGGTTGAATGTTATGCCGGGTATCGCGGCGAAGAGACGCCCCGCCGCTTTTTCCTGCACTCGCGCAAGATCGAGGTGATGGAGATCGTCGACCGCTGGCTTGCCCCCGATCATCGCTACTTCAAGCTCCTCGGCGACGACGGCGATCTGTACATCCTTCGCTACGGTCTCCCGGAAGGGCAATGGCAGTTGACATTCAGTGCCCCTGGCGTTTAAGCGGAGGCAAATTTCAGTTGAGCCTGTGGCGGAAAAACCAACCGGCCGATACGAGGGTGACCAGCCCGATGATTGCCATGGGCCAGTACTGGGGCCACAACAATGTCAGTGAGTCCCCTTCCAGGAACACGCCGCGCAATATCAGCAGGAAATAACGAAGTGGATTGAGCAGTGTGAGCTGCTGGACCAGTTCAGGCATGTTGGCAATCGGGGTGGCGAATCCGGAGAGGATGACTGCCGGGACCAGAAACAGGAAAGCGCCGAGCAGGCCTTGTTGCTGGGTCACCGCGATGGAGGAGATCATCAGGCCGACGCCGATGGCTGAGAGCAAGAACAAAAATAATCCGACGTACAGTGCCGGAAGACTGCCTCGCAGCGGAATGTGGAACCATGTAACAGCCACGATAATGATGAACGTCGCTTCCACTGCGCCGATAATGAAACCAGGCAACACCTTGCCAATCAATATTTCCAGTGGTCGCAGTGGCGTGATCAGTAGCTGGTCGAAGGTTCCGGCTTCTCTTTCACGAGCGACCGAAAGAGCGGTGACGAGTACGGAAACCACGAGGGTCAGAAGTCCGACAATCCCCGGAACAATGAACCAGCGGCTCTCGAAGTTGGCGTTAAACCAGGCTCGGACGTTCAGCCTTGCAGGAGAGTCCAACCGACCATGGGCTTCGGCCCAGTCATCATTGAACGCGATCACGATGTTGCGGACATAGCCGACCAGGATTGAGGCCGTATTGGAATTGCGGCCATCGACGATGAGCTGCAGCTCGGTCGCCCGGCCCGGCTGCAGATCACGGCTGAAATGCGGCTCGAAATGCAGCACCATCAAAACCTGCTTGGCATCGACCAGCGGCGCGATTTGTCCTTCATGGTCCAATTCACCCACCAACTGAAAACTTGGCGAACCTGTAAAGCGCGCCAGCATCTGCCGTGAGGCGAGCCCTGGATCTTCGTTGAATACTGCGAAAGGGATCTGGTTGAGATCGTAGGTGGCGGCATAGCTGAAAACCAGCAGCTGGACCAGCGGCGGAATAATGATGATGAAGCGGCTGCGCTTGTCCTTGAACAAAGCCAGAAATTCTTTTTGCATCAGAGCGATAATCCTGCGCCACATGACACGCTCCTATTGGAGTCGTTTTCTGGTCCGCCAGCGAACCAGAACCAGAAAGAAACTTCCCATCAGCAATAAGGCCAGTGCGTTATAGAGGATTACCGGCCAGATATCACCGGCAAGAAAAACCGTCTGCAGAATGGAGACATAATAGCGAGCCGGAACGATATGGGTTAACCATTGGACTGCTGCCGGCATGCTGTTGATGTCGAAAATAAAGCCGGAGAGAATGAATGCCGGCAAAAAGGTGACGACAATCGCTACCTGGCCGGCCACAAACTGGTTTCGGGCAATGGTTGAGATGAACAGGCCCATGCCGAGCGCGGTGAACAGGAAAAGCGCTGAAGTCATCAGCAGAACCCACAATGAGCCGCGCAGAGGAACAGCAAAGAGCCAGACCGCCATACTCACTGAAAAGAGCAGACCTCCCATGCCGAGCAAGAAATAAGGCAGGAATTTGCCGAGCAGAATCTCCGCAACATGTACCGGAGTCACCATCAGCGCCTCCATCGTGCCGCGCTCCCACTCGCGGGCGACGACCAGAGAGGTGAGCAAAGCGCCGATCAGAGTCATGATGACTGCAATCAGGCCGGGCACGAGAAAATCGCGACTGCGCAAGCCGGGATTGAACCAGATCCGCTGCTCCAGTTCCACCATGGACGCCGTCTCCCGGCCCCTTGATACGGAGAGTTGTTCCAGCCAGTTGCTCCACACGCCGTGGAGGTATCCATCGATGATGCGGCCGGTATTGGCGTCCACGCCGTTGACAAACACGCCGATGTCAGGACTCTCTCCCGCGAGTAGTTTCTGGCTGAAATCGTGGCGCAGCCAGATGATCCCGTCCACCTGGCCTTTCCGCAGGGCATGCTCAGCCGCGCTGATATCCACAAACTGCTGAGGTGCGAAATACTCGGAATGCTCAAAACCGGCTGTAAACCCCGCCGTCTGCGGAGTTGCTTGTTCCACCACTATGGCAAGCGGCACATGCCTGGCATCGAGAGAGACACCGTAACCGAAGATGAGAAGCAGAACCAGCGGCAGCAAGAAGGCGATGCCGACGCTGGATGGATCACGTAAGATCTGTAGAAATTCCTTGCGCATCAAGCCATTCAGGCGCATCAGCCGCAGCCCGTGTCGAGGACGATTTGCGGCGATCTGCTTCATGTCCTGTTCTCCTGGCCGGTCTGCTCTTCGATCAGAGCAATAAAGGCATCCTCAATAGTCGGTTCGGGTCGCTCCGTAGTTTGAAAACGTGTCCGGATTTCCTGAGGTGTTCCTTCCGCAAGGATTTCTCCTTCGCCCATGATGACGAGATGATCGCAATATTCAGCCTCTTCCATGAAATGCGTGGTGACCAGCACCGTGACGCCCTGTTCGGCCAGAGCACTGATGCGATGCCAGAATTCCCGCCTCGCCAGCGGATCGACTCCCGAGGTCGGTTCGTCAAGAAACAGGATTTCCGGGGAGTGCATCAGGGCCGCTGCCAAAGCCAGCCGTTGTTTGAAACCGAGCGGAAGATTTCGACAGGAACTCCGCGCCAGGGAACTGAGCTCGAATTCCTGCAGGGCCCAGTCGATCCGTTGCTGCTGGGCCCTGCCGTACAGACCGTAGGCGCTGCTGAAAAACTGCAGATTCTCTTTCACAGAGAGATCGGTGTAAAGGGAAAAACGTTGCGCCATGTAGCCGATTTTGGCTCGTGCAGCGGCTGCCGCGGTGCGCAGGTCCTGGCCGGCCACACGAAGCTTGCCTGCGCTAACGGGCAGCAGACCGCAGAGCATCCGGAAGGTGGTCGACTTGCCGGCGCCATTGGCACCAAGCAGGCCAAACACCTCGCCTCTGCGGACCGTGAAGGAGAGGCCTTTGACGGCATAAAAATCGCCAAAGCGTCGCTTGATGTTCTCAACCAGAATGACTTCGCCGT
>JAVVDT010000018.1:0-24077 GCA_032250875.1 Desulfuromonadales bacterium
GTAGTTCTTTACGCCGCACAATCAAATCCGCCGATTGACGCAGAGATTGCGGAAAAGGGCCGTTTCCAGACGAAAACAAACTATCTGCTGGAGCAGTCTCCAATGGTCGATCTTTTTTCTCAACAACGTCACGCCGAGCTCTGCAAAGAGATCGACCGCCACAACCGGCTCTACTATAGCCAGGACCAGCCGGAAATCAGTGATGCAGAGTACGACGCCTTGTTCCGCGAGTTGCAGGATATCGAGGCGGCGTTTCCGGAACTGATCACAGCCGAATCTCCAAGCCAGCAGGTTGGCGCCCCGGCCACAGCAAAATTTGCACCCTCCCCTCATGCCGTGCCAATGCTCTCACTGAAAAACGCCAAGGACGCTGAAGAATTTTATGATTTCGATACCAGTATCCGCAAAAACTTTCTGGCCCGCAGCGAAGAGCTCGAATATGCCTGCGAAATGAAACTGGATGGCGTTGCTGTTGAGTTGAGCTACACAGGCGGTAAGCTGCTCAAAGCAAGTACGCGTGGTGACGGTTTTGTCGGAGAAGACATTACCGAAAATGTCAAAACAATCGCCGGTATCCCGCACAAACTCATCCCCCCCTATCCTGAGCTGCTCGATGTGCGGGGAGAAGTCTATATCGACCTGGTCGATTTTCAGGCACTGAACCGGACCCAGGAAGATGCCGGTGACAAAACTTTCGCCAATCCGCGCAACGCCGCGGCGGGCAGTCTACGTCAACTTGATGCCAGGATCACCGCGCAAAGACCTCTGAGGATATTCTGCTACGGAATCGGTCGCATGCAGGGAGTTGCAACCTCCACTCAGATCGAAACCTTGCGCTTGCTCCGCAAACTCGGCCTGCGTGTCAACCTGGAAGAGACGACTTGTGTGACAGGAGCAGATGAGGTCATCAACACTTTCCGCAAACTTCAGGAACGCCGAGACACACTGCCTTTTGAAATCGACGGCGTGGTCGTCAAGGTTAACGATACAGCCCTGCAGGAAGAACTCGGCGTGGTCAGCCGTTCACCGCGCTGGGCCATCGCCCTCAAATTCCCGCCCCGTCAGGGGCAAACCATCGTTGAAGAGATCACTCTTCAAGTTGGCAGAACCGGCGCCATCACCCCGGTCGCGCATCTCAAGCCGGTGGTCGTCAGTGGTGTCACTGTCTCCAGGGCCAGCTTGCACAACTGGGACGAAATTGAGCGTCTCGACCTGCGTGTCGGCGATCATGTCATTGTTGAACGCGCCGGCGATGTAATTCCTGATGTCGTCAAGGTTCTGACGGAAAAACGTACCGGTAGCGAGAGACCGATTCCATTGCCGAAAAAATGCCCGGAATGCAACACCCCTGTCCAGAAGAATCCCGATGAAGTGGTGCCGCGTTGCAGCAATCCGCACTGTCCTGCCCAGGCGATTGAACGCATGAAGCATTTTGTGTCTCGTGATGCCATGGACATTGAAGGCCTCGGCGAAAAGCAGCTTACTCAACTGCTCGAGCGCGGCAAGATCAGCGATCTTGCCGACCTGTATCTGCTGAACAAACAAGATTTGTTTGCCATGGATCGCATGGGCGACGCTCTGGCCGAAAAATTGCTGCTGGCCATCGACGCCAGCAAAACCCGTCCACTCTCGAAACTTCTCTTCGCCCTGGGAATCCGTCATGTCGGTAAAAATACTGCAAAAATTCTGGCCCGGCGGTTTGCCTCTCTCGACGATCTGGCAAAATGCACTATTGACCAGTTGATTGCCATTCACGAAATCGGCGATAAAGTTGCCAGATCGATCGTTGATTATTTCGCCAGCCCCGAGAAAATCATGTTACTGGAAAAACTGCATCATGCAGGAGTGCAGCCACAGGCAGAGGTCGTGATTCAGCACGATGGTCCCTTGACCGGAAAGATCTTCGTTATCACTGGCGCCCTGTCGAAATGGTCTCGCAAAGAGGCAGAGGAGCTGGTCGAGAACGCAGGCGGACGGACCTCAGGTTCTGTAAGTAAAAAAACTGACTATGTCCTTGCCGGAGAGAACGCTGGCAGTAAGTTGGAAAAAGCCGAGAAGCTCGGTGTTGAGGTTATTGACGAAGCAACTTTCGCTCAGATGTTAGGAGTCTCGTTATGAGCAAGGCCCGTGCAAAGCTCAAGATTCGGGGACAGGTGCAAGGAGTGTTCTTTCGCCAGTCAACGAAGGAAACTGCTGCTCGCCTGGGTTTGACCGGGTGGGCGAGGAATTGCCCGGATGGTTCTGTTGAGGCGGTTTTTGAAGGGGAGCGGCAAGCTGTGGACGCGGCAATTGAATGGTGCCGGCAAGGCCCGGCTGCGGCCAGGGTCAGTGAGGTGAAGGTGGAGTGGCAGGACTATCCGGGAGAGTTTGACGGCTTTGGGATTCGTTTCTGATCATGTGCGGAGTTTCAGTCAGACCAAAATCCGCAAAAAATTGGCATGAGGTATTCCGCCTTAGCGCGTTCCCCATCATTAACGATTCGGCACCCTGAAAATCTCACCACCTGCTTGTGAACAGCCAAAGTTTGATTAACATTGATATGCGAGTAATCTGTACAATCACAATATCCTTCCAATATCCTTCCAGGAGAATTCATTATGGTAAAACCCAAAAAAACCATCGGCATCCTGACCGGCGGTGGAGACGTCCCTGGCCTCAACCCCGCCATCCGCGCCGTAACCGTACGGGCTTTGCGGGAAGGCTACCGGGTGCTGGGTATCCGGCGCGGCTGGGCCGGGCTGGTCGAGCTGATCCCCGATGAGCATGCGGACAACAGCGACTGCGTTCAGGAACTGACTGTAGAAGTCGTCAATCGGGCCGGCCGCACCGGCGGCACATTTTTACACACCTCGCGGACCCGGCCAAGCCACCTGCCGGACACCAACGTACCGCCGCATCTAATCGATCGCTATCATGACCGGATCAATGACGTCACCCCGGAGGTTCTGAAGAACATCGATTTTCTCGGCCTTGACTTTCTCATCCCGATCGGCGGCGACGACACCCTCAGCTACGGCCAGCGCCTGCATGAAGAAGGGGTCAAGGTGGTCGCCATCCCCAAAACCATGGACAATGACGTTCCCGGCACCGATTACTGCATCGGCTTTTCCACCTGCGTCACCAGAACCATCGAACTGACCCACCGCCTGCGCACCTGCGCCGGTTCCCATGAACGTTTTCTGGTCCTCGAAGTGTTCGGCCGCTACGCTGGCTTCTCGGCCATCCTGCCGACCATGGCGGGGGCCGCCGACCGTTGCGTCATTCCCGAGCATCCTTTCGAGATGGAACACCTCTGTGACCTGCTCAGCCACGACCGGCGCAAACACCCGAGTAACTACTCGGTCGTGCTGATCTCCGAGGGTGCGACCATGACCCATCACAACGACATGCTCTTTGAGAACGAGGAGACCGATCAGTACGGCCACAAAAAGCTCGGCGGCATCGGCGATCAGGTGGCTGCCCAACTGAAAGAGCTGTCACCCAAATTCAACGGCGGCCGGCGAGTCAACGCCCTCAGCCAGCGTCTCGGCTATCTGGTGCGCTGCGGCGATCCCGACGCGATGGACTCGATCGTGCCGATGGCTTTCGGCAACCTGGCGTTCGACCTGGTGCTCTCCAACACTTCGGGGCGGCTGGTCAGCCTGCACAACGGCTGCTATGATACGGTACCGATCGACGTGGTCACTGGTCACAAGAAGGTTGTCGATGTCGACAAGTACTACAATCTGGAGCGACTGCGTCCCAAGTACGAGTCATTCCATCGTCAACCGACCTTCATCATGACCAGCGATCTTTAATCATCACAGCACCGACAACCTTTCAGATTGGTCAACAATAACGAAAAGGGCAGCTATATGGCTGCCCTTTTCTTGATCCTGCTCTGAAGGAGGCAAACGATCAGAAGCGGACCAGCGCACCGGCATAGGGACCGGCAAAGGCAGCGTCAATGAGTACATCATTTTCATCAACATCGATATCCAGGTAGCGATAACCGGCAAAGAGGCCAACCATGGGAATGGGAGAATACTCAATCTGGACATCAATGTCCATAAAACTATTGCCGTCATATTCCAGATAGCCGACGCGCCCAACCACGCTCAGATAATCGGCAACGCTGATCCGGGCACGCGCGCCCAGGGTCGGAATCGGCACTCCGATACTCTCCGGCTCGTTCAAAGGATTGTCTTTCTGTTGTTAATGACATGAGCAAGGCGCGTTTCATTTTGTGCAGCTTTGTCGAAACAAATCAATCCATCAAAAAATTCAGTCAGTTATCAGTACACCATTTCCCCAGCAATTCAGAACGGACAGGACATGGCAGTGCGGCACTGACAAAATCAGGCCGGTGTTGATGTGAAATGACGTCAGCGGCCTTCACATTACCTGTGCAAAAATAATTTTAAGGTTCTATAACCCAAAAATGGTTTTGTTTTGCCACCAAGGCGCCAAGCAGTTCATCTTACAGAGTAAAGATTGATATTTTCTTTCACGCAACATAACTGTTTGAAGAAAACTCAAAAAATCACTCCGTGCCTTGGTGGCTAACCTTTATTTGGTTATAAGCCCTTAATTTGATGTTACTTTGCTATAATGATCCTTACATTCAAGCGACCAGCAATACAGAAGGGAGCACAGTATGGCACTCCGCAACACCCGCACCGTCATCCTCAACAACGGATCACCGGAAGAGAAACGCTCTGAGATACGTGATTACTTCCATCAATCCTACAGCCTTGACGAGCAGCTCTATGAAACTCTGGCCAGTGACGGCGCTTTCTATCTGCGCGCCGAACCGCTGCGCCATCCGTTGATCTTCTACATGGGCCATACCGCTGTTTTTTATATCAACAAACTGATCGTTGCCAGGATCATCGAGGAACGCATCAATCCACACTTCGAGTCGATGTTCGCCATCGGCGTTGATGAGATGTCGTGGGACGATCTTAACGATGAGAATTACTACTGGCCGAAAGTCGCCGAGGTCAAGGCCTACCGCGACCAGGTGCGCGCTCTGGTTGACAACGTGATCGATACCCTGCCGCTGACGCTGCCCATCGACTGGAACAACCCTTTCTGGGCGATCATGATGGGGATCGAGCATTCGCGCATCCACCTGGAGACGTCGTCTGTGATTATCCGCCGCATGCCACTCGATCAGGTGCGGCAATTGCCGCTCTGGGAGATCTGCACCGAAACCGGCGAAGCATCGCAGAACCAGCTGCTGCCGGTTGCCGGTGGCAAGGTGTCTCTCGGCAAGGGCAAGGAACACGCGCTTTATGGTTGGGATAACGAATTCGGCCAGCACCATTTCAACGTGGAGGATTTTGAAGCCAGCAGATACCTGGTGACGAATCAGGAATTTCTAAAATTCGTCGCAGCCGGAGGCTACCAAGACGAACGATACTGGACTGAGGAAGGCTGGCGATGGGTCAGCTTCAGCAAAGCCGGGCAGCCGTTGTTCTGGATCAAGGATGGCGACAGTTATCGCTTGCGTACCATGACCCGGGAGATCGCCATGCCCTGGGACTGGCCGGTGGAGGTCAACTACCTTGAAGCCAAGGCTTTTTGCAACTGGAAGGCGAAAGAGACCGGTCTGCCGATCCGCCTGCCGACCGAGGACGAATGGTACCGGCTGCACGATCTGCACGAGATTCCCGACCAGCCCTACTGGGAAAAGGCTCCGGGTAATATCAACCTCGAATACTGGGCCTCCCCCTGCCCGGTGACCCGCTTTGCGTTTGGCGAGTTCTACGACCTTATCGGCAACGTCTGGCAGTGGACCGAAACTCCGATCACCGGCTTCACCGGCTTCGAAGTCCATCCTTATTACGACGATTTCTCCACCCCGACCTTCGACACCCAGCACAACCTGATCAAGGGCGGGTCGTGGATTTCCACCGGCAACGAAGCGACTCGCGATGCACGTTACGCTTTTCGCCGGCACTTCTTCCAGCACGCCGGCTTTCGCTATGTGGCCTCTGAACAGAAGCCCGAAGCCTCGATAGCTATGTACGAAACCGACGACGCCGTCGCCCAGTACTGCGATGCCCACTTCGGCCCGGGGAAATTCGGCGTGGAAAATTTTCCGGCGCGGCTGGTTAAGATATGCATGCAAGCCATGGGAGATCGGCCCAGAAACCGTGCCCTCGATCTAGGCTGCGCGGTCGGCCGCGCCAGCTTCGAGCTGGCCAAGCATTTCGAGCAGGTCTCGGCAATCGACTTTTCCGCGCGCTTTATCCGCATCGCTTACCAGCTGCAGGAGAAAGGCGTGATGCACTACCAGCTTCCGGAAGAGGGAGAAATTGTCTCCTTCCATGAGAAGCGTCTGAGCGATTACGGGTTGGCCGAAGTCAGCAGGAAGGTCGAGTTCTTCCAGGGCGATGCCCACAACCTTAAACCACAGTTCACCGGTTACGACCTGGTGCTGGCGGCCAACCTGCTCGATCGGCTCTCTGATCCGGCACGTTTTCTGACGACTATTCACCAGCGGCTCAATCCCGGCGGCCTGCTGGTGATCGCCTCCCCCTACACCTGGCGGGAAGAATTTACCAAAAAAGCACATTGGATCGGAGGACTCCGCCGATCCGGCGAACCTTTTACCACCCTGGAAGGGCTGCAGGAGCAACTCACTCCTCACTTCCGCATGCTCGGCGAACCGTGCGATGTCGAATTTGTGATCCGCGAGACGGCTCGCAAGTTCCAGCACACGGTCTCGCAGCTGACGATCTGGGAGAGAATTCTCTGATGCCTGACTTCGATATATTAAGGGCCCGCCGTGAGACCCGCGGCTGCGAGCAGCTGATCCATTTCAACAATGCCGGAGCCTCTCTACCGCCTGTCCCGGTCGCCGACGCCCTCTACGGTTACCTGCACGAGGAGGAAGTCTACGGTGGCTACGAAGTCATGGACCGACGCGTCGAAGAACTGGACAACTTTTATCTGGCCGCCGCGCGACTGCTGAACTGCTTACCGGATGAAATTGCCTTTAGCGACAGCGCAACCCGAGCCTGGAATGCCGCCTTCTACGCCTTCGACTTTCAGCCCGGCGACCGGATTCTTGCCGGCAGTGCTGAATACGGCAGCAACCTGGTCGCCCTGCTGCACCAGGCAAAGCGTCAAGGGGTCGAAATTCTCTGGGTTCCGGACGAGGCAGCGGGTCAGATTGATATCAGGGCATTGGAGAACCTGATCGACGTCAGAGTCAAGCTGATCTGCCTGACCCATATTCCTTCGGGCGGTGGTCTGATTAATCCGGCAGCGGCAGTCGGTAAAGTAGCCAAAGCCGCAGGCATTCCCTACCTGCTGGACGCCTGCCAGGCATTGGGACAGTTGCCGATCGATGTCGAACAGATCGGCTGCGATGTGCTTTGCGGTACCGGCCGCAAATTTCTGCGCGGACCGCGCGGCACCGGCCTGCTCTACGTACGTAAAGCTCTGACAGAACAACTCGAACCGAACCAGCTCAACCATCATGCCGCGGAATTGCTCTCTGCCGACCTCTACCGGTTGCGCCCGGATGCAAAACGCTTTGAGTGCTGGGAGCGCAGTTGCGCCGGTCAACTCGCCCTCGGTGTCGCCATCGACTATGCGCTTGGCTGGGGACTCGAAGCCATCAGCGAACGCATCAGGCTGATTGCAGCGATCCTGCGTCAAAAATTAGCCGCCATCGACGGCATCAGCGTGACCGACCAGGGGATCGAGCAGTGCGGTATCGTCACCTTTTTTGCCGAGCAGCTTCCTGCAGAGCAATTGCAGCGGCAGCTCGCACTCTGCCACATCAATACCTCGACCGTACCCAGTTCTGCGAACCCGATCAGTTCAGCAAGGCGTCGGCACCCGCCACTGCTGCGCGCCTCATTGCACTACTACAACACCTCCGAAGAAATCGAGCGCTTCGTCGCCGTACTGATGCAACTGTTGCGATGAATCATTGGTCAGGAGTGTCGAGACGTGGCCAGGTCATTCGATTCCGACCAGAGCCTTGATATACTGCAGCCTTGCATAGTCTTCCGGGTGCTCACTGTGGGCCTGGCTCAAGCGGCCGCGGAACTCATCAAGGCGTTCAAAGCCATGAGCCTGCATCCACTCATGGAGTTGATCAAGGATAATACCGATCTGGCCGAGACCATTACGGTACAGGGTGGAGCAGACTTGCACCACCGTCGCTCCGGCCAGCAACTGTTTGACCATATCACGACCGTCATGAACTCCGGTGGTGGCCGCCAGGTCGCACATCACCCGACCTGCCAGCAACGAGATCCAGCGCAGGGGGAGATGAAGTTCAGCGGCCGTGCTGTATGGATTGCCACCAGATAGCTGCAGCGTATCAACATTGATATCAAAACGGTAAAAACGATTGAAGAGTACCAGTGCATCGGCAGCCTTCCAGGTCAGCTTCTTCTCGCTCTCTCCAGGACCACACCAGCCCACCGTAAAAGGCGCATCCATGCGGTCATTGCCGAGCCGATCAGCCAGATGGGCAAAGGATGAAATATAGGGGCCGATCTTCAGAGCTATCGGCAAATCGATACGGCTGCGCACGGCTTCAAGAATATTTTCGTAACGCTCTTCAACTGCCGAGCTGGTTAACTTGGCGGTCGTTGGCAGGAAACCAATATTAATTTCCAGGCCATCGGCGCCGGCTGCAGCCAGTTGCCCGGCATATTCGGCCCAGCGCTCATCCGTGACACAGTTGATGCTGGCTATGATTGGCACTGCAACAGCCTGTTTGGCGTCTCGGACCAACTGCAGATATTCATGAGTGCCGTGCGCCCGCCCATAACCCTGCAGATATTCGAAAGCTTCGGTGTGGCCAGGATTGTCGGCATTTTGAGTCAATTCGGCGACTTCGGCCGCAATCTGTTCTTCGAATAATGATCTCAGCACGATCGCACCAGCTCCTGCAGCAGCGCACTTTTGCACCCCTTGTACAGTTTTTGTCAAGCCGCTGCTCGAGACGACAAGCGGATTTTTCAGCTCCAGACCCATATAGCGGGTTGTCAGATCAACCATCGGCACCTCCTTTAACGACTCCTGCTCTGTGTTGAGCGTCAGAGTTGGCAAGTACGAGATTGCGTATCAGGACATCGCTCTCGCAACCATAAAAAACGACCTGTCGGAATCCACAAGCAGGTCGTTTTATCAACACAATCAGTTCATCGCCTAACTGCCGAGAATATAGTGTTCCAACTGATTAATCATAAAATCCTTTTCGGCGACGTGTGCATTAACCAGATCACCGATGGAAACCAGTCCAACCAACTTCTCGTTCTCTAAAACCGGCAGATGACGGCAACGCTTTTCGGACATCAGGGCCAGCCCCTCCTCAACACTTGTGTCGGGTGTGATGTAGAGAACCTTGGTGACCATGATCTTCTGAATGATCGTCTGCAGAGACGAGCGTCCCTCGAGAATCACTTTCCGGGCATAGTCTCGTTCGGAGATGATGCCGACCACTCGCTCACCCTTCATGACGAGAAGAGCACCGACATTCTCGGCAGCCATCAATTCCAAAGCCTTATAAACGGTTTCATCAGCACTGATATTGATGACTTTCTCACCCTTGTTTTTCAGTACATCACGGATCGATTTGGTCATTGCAGGTCTCCTTTACAAGCTCCAGGTTCGAATGCTGTTTCATTAACTCTAGCGAAGGCGGCAAGGTTGTCAATCAGTGAAGAAAATCGCAACATCTTTAAAACTTTTCAGCCGGGCGCAGAAGCAGTTTCAGAAGCCTATCCAAACGATCCATGCACCGGATTTGCAGCCAGCAGGGTTTCAATCTGCTTCAGCACATCGGTCGTCTGAAACGGTTTGGTCATAAATCCGTCGGCACCAGCCTTGCGACCGGCTTCCTGATCACCCTCATCGCCGCGAGCAGTCAAAAACATTACCGGGATCGACTTGGTATCCTCGTTCTCTTTCAGATACTGACAGACCTTGAAACCGTCAATATCCGGCATCATGACATCAAGCAGGATCAGGTCCGGCTGCTCCTGGCGGGCCATAACAATACCTTGCTGACCGTTTTCTGCGTAGAGCAGTTTGTAGCCCTTGATACGGACAATCGCCTCAAGCAGTCGGAAAACGGTCTGATGGTCGTCGATCAGTAAAATTCTGGCCTTTTCATTGGTCAACGTCATGTTCCTCATTCAGGCTGAGACTCTCACGGTAAACATCGCTGCCAGGCAAACCATATTCACTGGCAATCAGCTTGACTGCTTCGCGACGCGATAAGTCACTTTCACTCAGCAGTTTCCTTAAAGCATCGCGCACATTCATCTGCGGCCCTTGTAAGCTGGGGGGAATAATCAACACCAGCTCGCCCCGTGCCGGTTGCAGAGTAAAACGCTTGACTGCTTCTGCCGCTGTGCCACGAAAAAACTCCTCATACAGCTTGGTCAACTCACGGGCCACAACCAACAAACGTTCGGCACCCATGATGTCTACCAGGTCGGCCAGGGTTGCTGCCAGACGATGCGGCGCCTCATAAAAAATCAGCGTACGCTGTTCACCGTTAAGCTGTCGCAGCAGATCAGCCCGGGCCTTGGCGCGTTGCGGCAGATACCCTTCGAAAGCGAAACGTTCAGTGCTCACGCCGGCGGCACTTAACGCGGTAATGATTGCCGATGGTCCCGGTATCGGCACAACCGTAATCCCGGCAGCATGGCAAGAGGCAATCAGCCGATAACCAGGATCGGCAATACAGGGCGTGCCGGCATCACTGATCAGGGCGATGTCTTCTCCTGCCTGCAATCTGCACAGCAGTTCTTCCTGACGCTGCTGTTCGTTATGGTCATGATAAGAAATCAGCGGCTTGTGAATGTCGAAACGGGCAAACAGTTTGCGACTGTGCCTGGTGTCTTCCGCAGCCACCAAATCGACTTCGCTGAGGATTCTCACGGCCCGATAGGTGATATCCTCCAGATTACCGATCGGTGTTGCTACCACGTAAAGAGTGCCTCTAGCGTCCCTGGCCTGCTCATCTGTCATACCGGTCGGTAATCCTTCTTGGCAACCTGCTCCAGTTCAGACAACCACAGGGCCGAGCTGGCATCGCTCGGCATGCGCCAGTCGCCACGCGGCGACAAAGAGACACTACCGACTTTCGGACCATCCGGCAAACAGGAGCGTTTGAATTGCTGGGAAAAGAAACGCCGATAAAACAGCTTCAACCATTTGAGGACCTCTGCTTGTGTATAGTCTTCGGCAAAAGCGCGGCAGGCCAGATCGAGAATTTTGCGCGGGGCAAACTGGTTACGAACCATCTGGAACAGGAAAAAATCGTGTAATACATAGGGGCCGACATGCTCTTCGGTCTTTTGGCTGATGCCACCTTCCGCATCAGGCGGCAGCAGTTCCGGAGAAACCATCGTTGCACAAACATCATGCAAAACCTCCGCTGTCCGCCCGCTGAATTCAGCGTCCGCGCACCATTCGATCAGGTAACGTACAAGGGTCTTGGGAACGGATGCATTGACGCCGTACATCGACATATGGTCGCCGTTGTAGGTTGCCCAGCCAAGGGCCAGTTCCGACAAGTCGCCGGTGCCGACTACCAGCCCACCGATCTGATTAGCCAGGTCCATGAGAATCTGGGTGCGTTCGCGGGCCTGGGAATTTTCGTAGGTAATATCGTGCTTTTCAGGATCCTGACCGATATCGGCAAAGTGCTGATAAACTGCGGCATTGATACTGATCGTCCGCAAACTCACTCCGAGTTCCCCGGCAAGCGCCTCGGCATTGCCGCGCGTCCTGCCAGTGGTGCCAAAACCGGGCATGGTGACCGCCAGAATGTTGTCGCGGGATCTTTTGAGTCTGTCAAAGGCCTTGACCGTCACCAGCAGCGCCAGAGTCGAATCAAGGCCGCCGGAGATCCCCAGAACGACTTTCTGAGAGCCGGTATGCATCAGGCGCTTCATCAGGCCGGTCGTCTGTATGGCAAAGATCTCTTCGCAACGGGCCTGCCGCTCTGCCAAGTCAGCCGGGACAAAAGGGGTTCTGGCAAGCGGGCGCAGCAGTTTGTCTGCCGGACGTTCGGCAACCTCGACCGGCACCAGCAGGAATTCCAGATCGGCCTGACTTGCTGCATAGCTGTTGTTGCGCAGGCGTTCATGCACCAGGCGCTGGATATCAATGTCGGCGATGGCAATCTGCGTGGTAAATTGAAAGCGCTGCGTTTCAGCGAGGATCTGTCCATATTCCGCAATCAGGGAATGCCCGGAAAAGACCAGATCGGTAGTCGATTCACCCGGACCTGCCGAGGCGTAGATATAGGCGGCCAGACAACGCGCTGACTGAGACTCAACCAGGGTTCGGCGGTAACTGCATTTTCCGAGGATTTCCGGGCTGGCCGAGAGATTGATCAGCAGGGTCGCTCCACCAACAGCCATGGAACCGCTCGGCGGACTGGCAACCCAGCCGTCTTCACAGATCTCGATACCGAACAGGCAATCGGGCATGCCATCAACATCAAACAGCAGGTCAGTGCCAAACGGTGGCGCTTCATCCAGCCAGGTCAGCTGGTCGTCAACCAGATCGGTCGCACTGGAAAACCAGCGCTCTTCATAGAATTCCTGAGTATTTGGCAGGTAGGTCTTCGGCACCACGCCACAGATGCGGCCATGGCTCATGACAATCGCGGCATTGAAAAGCCGTCCGAACTGGCGGACCGGTGCGCCGACAATCAGGATCATGCCGGTCTGTTCACTCAGCGCCGTCAGCGTTTTGAGACCATCACGAACGTTTTCCAGAAGGCTCTGCTGGTAAAAAAGGTCGCCGCACGAGTAACCCGTCAGGGAAAGCTCGGGAAAGACCACCAGCTGCGCACCCTGATCGGCGGCCTGCAGAGTGGCGGCTTCGATAGCCGCCAGGTTAAAGGCTACATCAGCAACCTTCAATGCCGGAGAGACCGCTGCAACCCGAATCATCCCCAGCTCTCGCAGTAACATCGTCACTTTGAAACTCCTTACAGGTAGGCCATTGCCGGAGTTTGTCTGACAGACTCCCGACAGTAAACTCGCAGAATTTACAGTTTAAGGGCGAGCAAGGGAAAAAGCAATCAGAACGCGCGTTAGCCAGCGTTGTTATGACAGGTTATACTTCAAAAGCACTGGGTGGTAAGCTCAACAGTCAAAGTAATCAGAAAAATCAGTGCCGATGAATGTGGGAAGCAACACACAGCAACAAGGTTAACCCCCGGGTCCACACAGGAACTGTCAGGTTTTCCGAATCGTACACGGTATAGCCCAACTCTTCCAGCCGCGCTGCCAGGCCGGCATAGCGCAAGGCACCCGCGCCTTGGTCCTCCCCGCTATGCGACTGGCCCAAATCGATCGGAACACCGATAATCTGCACAACTTTCCTCATCGACTCGCCTCGGCAAAAGAAGCTTGTTGTATAACTATTCAGCTCCCTTACTCAACGGCACAGCATGTGGGCTGCAGCTGTTGCTTTGCGGGAAGTTAAGTGACAACGTTGGACGCAGGCAATGGCTGCAGACCACATGCTCTCGCAAAAACTCATTGGATGGCTAAGCAAAAATTTCATCCTACAAGGCTTGGTGTTTTTTCAGGGGCGAAGGCATACATAAGGTATGTCAAGGTCCTGAAAAAACACCATAACGCCGTAGGGTGGACTTTTTGCGACGCCATCCTTATTGCTTGAGATTGTTCCAGAGGTTGACGGTGAAATCCTGCGCGTTGGTCAGAATCGCCACGGCTTGCGCCGAGCCGCGATTGGCCAGCTTGTCGGCACTGAATTCCGTCATATCCACGATATAGAAAAACACCGGGCGCACAGTGCCATCCTGCATGATGCGGTAACTGGGCACCATATTGCCGAAAGCAATCGAGTGCAGCTGAGTCGCCATGGCCACCACCGTGGTCGCTTTTCCGGCATGGACGCGCATGGCGTCCTGAGCCTGGTAAACGTCGGCAATCACTTCGGGCAAGGGTCCGTCGTCGCGAATCGATCCGGCCAGAACATAAGGGACCCGTTGTTTCTCGCAGGCATAGATGATGCCGTCTTTTAATTCCAGCTCCTCGATCGTTTGCGAAATCGAACCGCGGCGGCGTACCTCGTTGATAATATCGAGATGATTGTAGTGACCCAGCGGTTTCAAGGTTTGTGAATAGATATCCTGTCCCAGCCCGGTCCTGAACATCGCCGCTTCGAGATCGTGCGTGGCCAGGGCGTTGCCGGCCAGCATGGCGTGACAATAGCCATTCTCGATCAGCCCCTGCATGGCGTCGCGACTGTCCTTGTCAAACGCGACAGCCGGGCCGAGCACCCAGACTATGTAGCCGTGGTCGCGATCATGGCGCAGAACCTGGTAGAGATCATCGTAGCAGCGTGAGAAAGGCGTTTCACGTGTCCCGCGGGTACGAAAGGAGAATTTATCGACGGCGGTCTCTTTTGCCGGATTGAAGCCTTGAATATGTACGTAAATCCCTTCTTCGCCATTTTCCGTGCGCCCGACGACCACCAGATCGCCCTTGCGCACCCGGCGCGCCTCCAGCACTTCGACAGTCTTCCCCTTGAGCACCAGAACTGCGTCCATGCGGCTCTCCGGAACGAGCAGCCAGCGATTGTTGTCAAGGTGAAGATATTCGGGGTGATTGGAGGTACCGTGAAAGTTTCCGGGCACGACGCCATCAGCTGGTGCCGGCTCGGCAGTCACCACTGGAGCCGATGCCAGATGCAAAGCAGTGAAATCGGGCGGTGTATAAGCGGGAATGACAGACATGAAAAAATCTCCTGTTCTAGAAATTTGGAACGATAAATACCGTCATTTCAAGACCGGCAGCAATGTCAAGCAAAAGGGCAGGAGATTTAAGTTTGCTTCTGCTTCAATGCTTGAGTGTGCACCCTAAAAATTTCGGTAGACAATCTGACCGTCAAATAACGTCATCTCGACATAAACCTGAGGTATAAGGGAAGGGGGCAAGGTCAAAATATCTTCACTGAGGATGGCGATATCCGCCAGCTTACCCGCTGCGATCACGCCCTGGTCGACGGCGTTATGCACTGCAGCCGGGGTGGAAGTATAGGCCTGTAGAGCTTCGGCTACGGTTATCCGGTTCTCCGCGTGCCAGCCCCCCAACGGTGTGCCGTTGGGCCGCTGGCGGGTCACTGCGGCATGGATGCCCAGCAGGGGATTGGGGTCGCAGACCGGGCAGTCAGAGCTGAACATAACTGGCGTTCCGGTATCGAGCAAAGGTCGGATAGCATAAGCGTAACGACCCTTTTCCGCCATTGTTGTGTCGATGAGTTTGATATCCAGAGGCAGATTTGAGGGGGTCATGTTGAGCGCCAGATGCAGATTGCGCAGCCGGGCGACATCTTCCGGCCGGATCACTTGCACATGCTCGATGCGGTGGGCAAAAGCTGGCAACCCTGAACCGGATCGGACCCGTGCGGCTTCGAGTGCAGTAAAGATATCGATCACTTCACGATTGGCTCGATCTCCAATCGCATGCACCATCACTGCCAACCCGGCTGACTCGGCCTTGCTGATCTCCCTGGCCAGAGTCGCCATATCCATCAGCGACATACCGTGTTCCGCATCCAGATACGGGTCGATCATCCAGGCACTGCGTGCGCCCATACCACCATCGGTAAAATATTTAACATGACCAACTCGCAGATGGTCATTACCGAAGCCGGTACGCAATCCAAGGCCAATGATTTCGTCCAGCCGCTGTCCAGGCAGGCTGACCCACAAACGCATTGCAAGGTGACCCTGACAGTCCAATTCCTGAAAGGCACGAAAAGCGTCGGCGCCATCTTCATCGGCCATCAGGCGAATGTCGTGTATACCTGTGATCCCCAGTCGGTGCAGGGCCGTGGTCGCGTCCTCGAAGGCAGCCATGATCTGCTCCAAGGGGGGAGGAACGACGGCACGCCGCGCAAGATTGATGGCCATCTCCCGCAATATCCCGTTGGGCTCGCCACTGCCATCGCGTTCAATCCTGCCTTCGGGCGGGTCCGGGGTCCCAGCGTCGATCCCGGCCAGCGCCAGAGCGGCAGAATTAGCAACCGCCAGATGCAGATCGCAGCGCCAGAGCAGCAGCGGGTGATCCGGCACCGCTTGATCGAGCAGCTGCCGGGTCGGCATACGCTGTTCGGGCCAATCCGTTTCATTCCAGCCCTGGCCCATAATCCACTGGCCGGCGGGCTCGGCTTCACTAGCGCTGCTAACTCGCGCAATCAGTTCATCCAGACCGCTGACATCGTCCAGTTTCACCCCTTTGCGTTTGAGCGCCCATTCGTAAAAGTGAAAATGGCTATCGATAAAACCCGGCACCGCAAGGCGCCCGGCAAGGTCGACCATTTCACTCTCGGCACCAGCCAGTGCGAGTATCTCAACACTGTTACCAACGGCCAGAATGCGTCCCTGAGCAACGGCAAGCGCCTCAGCGTAGGGCTGCCCAGGGTTTTGCGTAGCAACCTTGCCGTTGAAGAGAATAATGTCGGGGCTGACAGGTACTTTTTTCACAATAAGAATCCTTGCGGGAAGGGGTCCTGAGCATCGATGACGAATTGCTGGTAACCAGTGATCTGGGCGTTGCCGCGAAACCGACTAAGAATACCGGCAAACTCTCCGACGTTGATGGTTTTGATAACCTGCCCTTCGAACACTGTCCCCAACGGACTGGTATTATAATAGACCTGACCGGGAGCGAGTTTGCCAAGATGGTGAAGCAAAGTCAGCTTGGCCGTGGTCCCGGTGCCGCAGGGGGAACGATCCATGTGGGATTCACCGTAGATGACACAGCCCTTACCGTTGCCGGTCTGCTCGTCTTCTGCATAAAATTCGACCACATCCACCGTATTCACCTCCGGCCGATGCGGGTGGGATACCTCAAACACACGGTTGGCCGCTGCGATGATCGCCATCCCTAACGAGATCAGCCGGTAACTGTTTTCCGCTTTCAGCTCGATGCCGATGGCTTGTGCCGAGACCATCGCAAAAAAACCGCCGACGCAGACCAGATCGACGGGAACCTTGCCGAAGCCGGGGATTTCAAGTTCCTGATTGCTGGCGAAAACGAAGGAGGGAACCATGTCGATGGCGACCGATTCGACACGGCTGCCACGAATCCGGACATGGGCACCCAGCGGACCGGACGGGGTGTCGACGGTGATCAGGCTGTCTCCCTCGGCGGCGGTCAGCACCCCGGTTTCGATCAAGCTGACCACGGCGCCAATGGTCGCGTGGCCACAAAGGTACGGGTAACGTTTGGCATCCATGTAAAACAGCCCGAACTTCCCCCGCGCACTGACCGGCTCGGTCACTACGGCCGCCATAATCGCGCGATGCCCTCTGGGTTCATGGGTCAACATCCGTCGGATAGAGTCGAAATGGCTTTCAAAATAATTTCGTTTTTCCTTCATACACGCGCCAGGCAGAGCGCCAACACCGCCGACCAGCAAGCGGGTCGCCTCCCCTTGAGTATGCGAATCGATTGTCACGATCCGCTCCGGATAGCGAGCTAGAAAACCACTTTCAATGCGTTCCAGTTTCAGCATGGAGCTCCTTTGCATTTTTTGCATCATTGCCCAAAAAGACCTGAAAAGGCACAGCGGCTTTTCAGGTCTCTGTTAAATCGGCATCTAACCCCGTCAAAACGCTCAGTCGGCGGATTCCACAGGGATCAGATGGCAATGGTGTGGCGAGACCTGTAGATTGACGGACTCGCCGATCTTGTGAACACTTTTTTTCATCATACAGATGACATTGATTTCACGCTTGGAACTCAACTCAATAAAGTAGCTCATCTCGCCGCCCATATAGCTGCGATCGGTGATGCGCCCTTCGAAGCAGTTCATCCCTGCGGATGGTTTGGATTGGTCTCTGGAAAAAACATCGAGCCGCTGTGCGCGGATAATCACTTCGACGGCATCCCCAACGGAGAAACCACCTTTGTTTTTGGCCAAAAGCGTAGCGCCGGTCTCAATCCGAACACTGACATGATCACCGTCGACCGCCACGACTTCACCACGAATGAAATTGGAATGGCCAAGGAAATCGGCGACAAAATGATTGTCCGGTTCGTTGTAGACGTCTTCGGGGCAGCCCTCCTGCTGCTTGCGCCCCTGGTTCATGACCAGGACTTTGTCCGACATACTCAGCGCTTCCCGCTGGTCGTGGGTGACAAAGATCGTAGTGACGCCGATCAGCTGCTGAAGGTTGCTCACTTCGCGCCGCATCTCTTCGCGCAGATTCTCATCCAGCGCCGAAAGCGGTTCGTCCATCAGCAGCACGTCCGGTTCGATGACGATAGCCCGGGCCATGGCGATCCTTTGCTGCTGGCCACCTGACAGTTGGCTCGGCATGCGCTTCTCCACATCGGGCAGACGCACCATCTCCAGCGCTCGCGCTACTTTCTCACGGATTTCATCCTTTGACACATCCCGATACTTCAGGCCAAAAGCGACATTGTCATAAATGGTTTTATGTGGGAACAGAGCGTAGTTCTGAAAGATCATGCCAAGATTCCGCTTATGGGTCGGCACGTCGTTGATCCGTTTGCCCCGGATCAGGATGTCACCCTCGCTGGGATGTTCCAACCCGGCCACCATGCGCAGCAGAGTGGTTTTGCCGCACCCGGATGGGCCCAGCAGGGTGACCAGGCTCCCCTCTTCGATCTCAAAGTCCAACTGTTCAACGGCGGTGACCTTGCCAAAGCGTTTTGAGATACCTTTGAACTGGACGATGGGCTGCTTCGTGCGGGTTGTCAATTTACCCTGCCTTTCTGTACTGATATGACCAGTGTCGGGATCGGTCAACGCCCAACGAAGCGAGACCGATCCCGGCGGTTACATAACACGGAAAATTTTGCCTGCAGCAAACCCTCAGCTGCCGGCCTTGATCCGATCCCAGGTTTCGGTCCATTCCAACTGGTTGGCGTTCCAGTAGCTTGGGTTGGCAAACAGATAGCCGTCCAATTTACCGGTGGGATCAAAGGCCGGCATCTGTTTGATCTTGTCGGTCAATTCGATCTTGGTCGGATCGAGGCTGGGGGGATAATTCTGCCCTTCGGAGACAGCGATGGCGGCGGTAGTATCCAGCATGAAATTGAGCAACTGCTGGGCGACATCCAGGTCGGTGCCTTTAAGGACAAAGAGATATTCCATCCACGAGTAGGTCCCCTTGGGTGAGAGGTAGCCGATGGGATGCCCTTCCTGCTGCAGAGCCGCGACCCGTCCGGACCAGGCGACCGTGGCGTAGATCTCTTCGTTGGCCAGCAGGCTCATCAGTTCGGCGCCGGAGCTCCAATATTTTTTCATCAGGTCACGCTGCTCACGCAGTGCCGCCCACACCGCTTTAAGGTCGGTGATGTTGTTGGGGCTCTGGCCGGTATGCAGCGCTGCGTACCACATGTTGGTTCGGAAGTCACCGCCCCAGCTGCCAAGTTTTCCCTTCAAACTCTTGTCCCACAGCAGCGAAGCACCGAGTTTTTCGGCCTTCTCTTTGCTGATCTGTTTGGTGTTGTAGGCGATGCCGGTCTGTCCCAGGTCGTAAGGAACCGCCGAAAGTGTGCCCTTGGTGATCTCCCGCAACGGTTTGATCATGGCTTCCATGACGTTCTTGAGGTTGGGGATTTTCGACTCGTCCAGTACCGTGGCAAAGCCCAATTCGGCATAACGGGCGTAATCAAAAACCGCGCTGAGATGGGCGATATTGAACTCCCCGCCCGGCGGGTAGGAGGCCTTAACCCGTGTCAGGTAGGCGTTCATATCACCGAATTCGCCGTCGATGACCTCGATGCCGGTTTTGTCGGTAAAGGGCTTGAATGCGTACTTACGGAAAGCCTCCGAGGTCGAACCGCCCCAACTATCGACACGGATCGATTTGCCTGCCCAGGCATCTCTGACGACACTGCCGAAGGGTGAGCCCACCAACCCCAGAGATGCACCGGCCATGCTCAGGTACTTGATGAAGTGCCTTCGGCTGATCTTGCCATTCTTGTACGCGTCATAAACCCGATCCAGCTTTTCCTTCGTTACCACAGACATTGTGTTCTCCTTTCGACTGGAAGTTGACAGATCTAATGCCTCGTCTTGGCAAACTTGCGGGACAGATAGCCGGCCAGCAAGGGGGTAGTGACAGTCAGCGCGATCATCACGGCACCTAGGGCATTGATCTCCGGGCTGATAGAGTTTCTCAGCATGCTGAAGATTTTTACCGGAACGGTCTGGTTTTGCGCTGAAGCCCAGAACAGCGTCGCCGTGATGTCATCAAAAGAGATGGTGAAAGAAAACAGAGCACCCGCCAGGACGGCCGGCAGCAAAAGCGGAAAAGTGACTTCCCTGAAGGTTTGAAAGGCGTTGGCACCCAGACTTCTGGCGGCATCTTCGTAATCTTTGCGGATGCCTCCCAGACGGGCCTGAACGATCAACAGCACATAGGGCAAAGTCAACACCACGTGGCCGATCAGCAGCAGGGCGAAACTTTTGGGCATTTGCAGAAAACGCAGGAACAACAGCAGAGCAACACCCAAGACCACCTCCGGGATCATAATCGGGGCTAGCAGCAGAGTATTCAGCGTATTCTTGCCGGGGAAGTCGAATCGGATGAACGCCAGGGAAGCCAAAATACCGATCGTGGTGGAGAATAATGCTGTCAGCGCACCCAGAATGAGGGAGTTTTTAAACGCATCGATAATCGCCGAGTTTTGCGCCAGCTTGACGAACCAGCGCAGACTGACACCCTCCATGGGGAAGATACCGAATTGTTTGGGGTTAAAGGCCAGCACGATGACCACAACAATGGGAGTGAACAGAAATATGTACACGAGCACTGTGTAGGCTTTGATCAATGTCCATCCGGGTGAAGAGTTTTTCATGGCTTTTAGTTGCCCTGCAAAGTTTTGAAGATCTGATTGATCCCCAGGTAACGATTGTAAGTCCACACAATAACAAACAGCAAAACGAGCAGGATGACGCTGATAGCCGAACCAAACGGCCAATCGAGCGTTCCGATAACACGCTTGTAAATAAGGTTGGCAATCATATCGTTGCCCGGACCGCCGAGGATCATCGGCGGCAGATAGGTCCCCGCCGTTAACACAAAAACCAACAGGCTCCCGGCGCTGACACCGGGGAGGCTCAAAGGCAGGGTCACTTCGCGAAACGCCTGCCATTCAGTGCAACCCATGCTGCGCGCCGCTTCGAGGAGGCTTTTGTCGATCCCTTCCAGACTGACGTAAATATTCAGCATCATAAATGGCAACAGATACATAAGCAATCCCATCAGGACGCTAAACTCATTGTAGAGCATGGCAATGGGTGAATCGATCAGCCCGATTTTTAACAAAAAATGGTTAATCAGTCCCGAATCCCCCATGATGTTGATCCAACTCATGGTGCGGATGATGAAACTGATCCAGAATGGCAGCATGATGAGCAGCAGAAAAACCTGTTTGAAACGACTTTCACTGCGGTAGAAAAAATAGGCGGGGATATAACCCATGATGACACAGAGGACGACACTCTCAAACGCGATCCGCAACGTACGCAAAAGGATCTTTGGATAGAAAAGGTCTTCGAAGAATTTAGCGTAATTGCCGAATTGGAAGGCCGGGATGTCGGCTCCGCTGGGAGCACGTAGCCAGAAACTGTAGACAACGATAAAACAGACCGGAATGACTAGAAACAAAAAAACGGCGGTCACTGCCGGCGCCAGCAGCGCCCAGGGTTTCCATTTGCCAGATTTCACAACAGGTATAACCCTCCAAGGGTGAATCTCATCAGGAGCATTCCCAATCAAAATGGTCCGGAGCGGCTTGTGGCCACCAGAAGGGAATCATCTATAGCACCTTAGACTCACACCTCCAAAAAATAACAATGTTTTACTATTATCAAAATGCAATGAATTTAAACTCTTACATAATTGTTTTAAACATGTCAAGATTTTCGGAACGCGCCTCGCCCCGGCATGCGCTTCCAGGAAGCTATCGGTCTTTACGGGCAGCAACCTTTTTAAGATGGGCCAAACAGCCGGATTTGCAGTCGGAACACGGATCGTCCGACAGGTTCCCGCTGCTACAATTCAAACGCGGCGGGAATATGCTCAATCTGCAGATGATCACCCTGCACCGTAATGGCAATGACATCAAAGCGGGGTTGTAATTTTTTATGCGGATGATTATTAAGATACCATTTGGCGGTGCGGATAATCTGCCTCTGCTTGTGCGGCCCGACAGCTTCGCCTGGTGAGCCGAAGGCACTGCCGCGGCGGGTTTTCACCTCGACAAAGGCAAGGATGTTGCGATCGCACGCTATCAGGTCAATTTCACCAACCGGGGTACGCAGATTGCGTTCAACGATCTTCATTCCTTGCTGCAGCAGATATTGAGCCGCAGCGTCTTCACCCCGGCGACCTAAGCTTAAGCGGTCCTGAGTCATGGGCTTTCACAGTGCTCCTTGACTCCGGCAAAGCTGCGGCGGTGACAGAGGCAGGGACCATATTTGATGACAGCGTCGCGATGCTGCCGGCTGCCGTACCCTTTATGGCGGGCAAAGCCGTATGCGGGGAAGAGTCGATCGTAGGCAACCATGATACGATCGCGCACAACCTTGGCGACCACCGAGGCTGCAGCGATAGAGAGAGAGCGGCAGTCACCCTTCTTCAAGGTCTTCTGCTCGATAGCTATCGGAATTGGCGTAATGCCATCCACCAGCAGAAAATCGGGTGGCAAAGAGAGCCGCCCGACGGCTCGCGACATCCCCTTTAAGGTTGCCTGCAGAATATTAATCTGATCGATTTCTCCTGCGCGGCTGACACCGATACCAATTGCAAGAGCCTGTGCATAAATCATAGGGTAAAGTTGTTCACGCTGCTTTGCCGAGAGCTGCTTGGAGTCGTTCAGACCGGGCAGATCAAAGTCTTCCGGCAGGATGACCGCTGCCGCAACAACCGGACCAGCCAAGGGTCCACGTCCGGCCTCATCGATGCCGGCAACAGTCCGATAACCCTGGCGACGGGCCATGGTCTCAAAAAAAAGCGTGGATTGTTCTGTTTCGGGGAAGAGTCCCATTAACCATCGCCTTGTAAGGGTGGTCAACAGTATTAGCGGATTCGTGAGGGCAATTCAACAAAAAGAAAGCCCCGGCTTAGTAAAGCCGGGGCTTGAAATCCTTCTAATGTCTAGTTCAGCGCTGGCGCACTTCCTTGATACGTGCCGCCTTGCCCTGCAGATTACGCAGGTAATAGAGCTTGGCGCGACGCACCTTGCCGACCATCATGACTTCGATCTTGTCAACACATGGCCCGTGCAGGGGGAAAACTCTTTCTACGCCCATGCCGTTGGATACTTTGCGCACAGTGAAGGAAGAACCGACACCATTATTATGACGTTTGATGCAGACACCTTGAAAGACCTGGATGCGCTGCTTGTCACCCTCGGTGATCTTCACATGCACACGCAGTGTATCCCCACCCTTGAACGGGGGGATATCCTTCCTCATATTTTCCATGCCGATGTAATTGACAGAGTTCATCGTTTTAACCTCCTCAGATAAGCGAACCGCTTATTTACCCTAAAAGACGGAAAGGAGTCAAGTCAAAAAAGCGAAATCTTTCCCTGGAATCGTTATCACTGGCGATCATGGATTTCATCCCGAAACAGGGCTCTGCACCTTTGCTTATACGGACATGAGAATCTTCGGGAGACGTTGGTCAACGACAAAGACCGCCATCATCGAGCACTGGAGCGAATCGCTGCGCGCTCAAGCATCAGCTGCATTTCCTGCAAAGCCGCCGGATTCCTCCCCGGTGCCGTGAAATAGAGGAAAAACCAGTAGTTGTCAATGTAACCGACATAGCCGCGGAAGGTCATCGGCTGGCCATGCTGCAGATAATCCGCGGAAAGCACAAAGCTTTCATCGACTCCATTAATCTTTGCCGAAGCGACCTCCCAGACAACATCGTCAACATCGTCTTCATTCTCCAGGCTCTGAGCAGCATATTCTGCTGATTTGCGCAGGGTTCGTGCACCGGGAGCCGATTGTCCCGGATCGAGAGAGCTGAAATCAATATCGAGATGCGCGCCACTCGCCGCATGGTAGAC
>JAVVDT010000190.1:0-4442 GCA_032250875.1 Desulfuromonadales bacterium
GGACCAAAAAGGAGCTGAAATATGGGCCAAACAGCCGGATTTGCAGCCGGCTCATGGATAGTCCGACAGGCTGCTAGTTTATGACTTTAACTGGACGTGCTCAATGAAAGAAAAGTTTCGCATACGCGCCAAGCGCAATGACCGCATTGCTCAATGGGTAATCACTCTCGGCGGCATGCTGGTTATCTGCAGCGTCATTTTGATCCTGGTTTTGATCGCCGGCACCACCCTGCCCCTGTTCAGGAGCCCGCAGGCAGAGATATTCGCCAAATTCCCCCTGCCGAAAGATCCTGACCAGGAGGTTTTGGCTCTTGGCATCGATGAGTATTTGGAAACCGGCTTTTTCGTTGATCAGCAAGGGCTCTTCAACTTCTTTGAAATCCAGCAGGGACTGGCCACCGACCAGCTGGCGGCACAGCCTCCCGGACCGGAGAACAAGGTATTGCAGATTGAGAGCTTTGGTCGCATGCAGTTCGGGCTTCTCTGGGATGATGGCAGCCTGAGCCTGGAACGGGTCATTTACAAACCCTTCTTCGACGAAGCCAGGGGAAACCGGCGAACCATCGAACATACCCTGAAAAGGGACGTGCTCTTCCCCCCGTCGGCACAGGGCCTGCCGGTGCAGTCCTTGGGACGTATCGCCGAGGGAGGGCGCAAAACCCGCGTGGACCTGCTGACCGACGGTCAGCTGCTGATCAGCCAGGTCGCTGTCAGCGAATCGCTGTTCGGCGACCCCGAGGAGGAATCTTTCAGCGAATCGGTCGTTGTTCCCGCCGGAGCCTCTCTGACAGCCATGGCCTTGAGTAGCGACGGGACCAAGCTCTACGCCGGCACCAGCAGTGGACGACTGCTACGCTGGTCTTTGACCGAGCCCGGCGCGGCGGAGCTGCTCGATGACCTGCGGGCCTTTGACGACGAACGGACCATCACTGCCCTGACTTTGGTCTTCGGCGACTATTCCCTCGCCGTGGGCGACGACCGGGGTGAAGTGACCACATGGTTCCCCGTGCGGATCGAAGAAAATCGCGCCGGCAAACAGCTGCAGCGCATCCATGACCTGTCCAGCCACGACGGCACGGTGATCATGATTCGCCCCTCAATGCGAGACAAATCCCTTTTGAGCCTCGGTGAGCAGGGGCTTCTGCACCTCGATCATATGACCAGCGAGCGTCATCTGCTCACCTTGGGCAACCATGAGCCGCTGACGCACTACGGTTTCTCCACGCGCAGCGACAGCATCATCGCCATGACCAGCGATCACCGGGCCATTATCTGGCAGTTGGACAATCCCCACCCGGAAATCAGTTGGGCAACGCTGTTCAGCAAAACCTGGTACGAGGGTTACGATGCCCCTGAGTTCGTCTGGCAGTCCTCCTCGGGCAATGACGATTTCGAGCCGAAACTCAGCCTGACTCCCCTGATCTTCGGCACTCTCAAAGGCACCTTCTACGCCATGCTGTTCGCGGTGCCACTGGCCCTGCTCGGTGCCATTTACACCAGCCAGTTCTGCCGGCCGCGCCTGCGCGGCATCATCAAGCCTGCCATCGAGATCATGGCGGCCATCCCCACGGTCATCATCGGCTTCCTGGCGGCCCTCTGGCTGGCGCCGCTGGTCGAAAAATCCCTCGGCGCGGTCTTCATGTCAATCGTCTTCATCCCGGTCGGACTGATCATCGCTCTCATTATCTGGCAGGCTCTGCGTCAATATGGACCACTCAAGGGCATCGAGCGCGGCTACGAGTTCCTCGCCGTAATCCCGGTGATCATCCTCTCCCTGGCCATCGCCATCACGCTTGGACCGCTCGCCGAAAACCTGCTGTTCGACGGCAACCTCAAACAGTGGCTGTTCACCGAAATGGGTACCCGCTACGACCCGCGCAACTGCATCATCATCGCTTTCGGCATGGGCTTCGCCGTCATTCCGCTGATCTTCACCATCGCCGAGGATGCTCTGTCCAACGTGCCACCGGCTCTTAAGGCCGCCTCGCTGGCCTGCGGCGCCAGCCGCTGGCAGACGGTCTGGCGGGTCATCCTGCCCTCGGCCAGCCCTGGAATCTTTGCCGGCAGCATGATCGGTTTCGGCCGCGCGGTTGGTGAGACCATGATCGTGCTGATGGCCACCGGCAACACCGCCATCATGGACTTGAGCATCTTCAACGGCATGCGGCCGCTGTCCGCCAACATCGCCGTGGAGATCCCGGAGGCGCCCCACGGCGGGACCCTGTACCGGACCCTGTTCTTATCCGCGGTCATCCTGTTTTTGATGACCTTCGTGGTCAACACCGCCGCCGAGGTGATCCGTCAGCGGCTGCGCAAGAAATACGGAAGGTTCTAAGATGAAGAGCTATTGGCGGACAGGCGAACCTTGTGTGTGGGTAACCGGCGCGGCACTGGCCGTGACCCTGTTGATTGCCGCGACCCTGATCATCGTGGTCATGGTCAACGGGCTCGGTGTCTTCTGGCCGGGGACCCTGGAACGGCTTGAGCTCAAGGACGGTTCGGCACTTCTGGGAGAGCAAACACAGCGTGAGAAAACTTTTGAAAGTGAAAAATTCCGCCGTCAGTACAAGGTGGGCAATCGTGAGCTCTACAGCCTTGATTTCCGCTGGATCGACGAAGCCGACATCGTCGCCGCCGACGTGCCGGAAGAGGCGCTGGTCCTCGAACGGGAGGAGTACGGCAACTTCTACGGCTTCTTCAGACGGCTTGAACTTGAGGGCAGCGCCGTACCGGATGAAGCGGACAGCTACAGCGCACTGCAGCAGGCTCATGCGCAGATCATGCAGAGAAAGGCCCTGGTCCGCACCATGGACGATGAGATCTCCCGACTCAGTTATCAGCTTGAGCGCCTGCGCCGCAAACAGCTGAAAGCGGAATACCAGGGGTTGGACGCTGAACATCCGCAGAGACTCGAGCTCAAACGCAACCAGGCCATCCTGCAAGACGATTTCGCACATCTGGTCGAACAGCAAAACCAGAAGAACGCCAGCATGCGCACCACCAAGGCGATCTTTGCCGATGTCAACGGCCGGGAGCAGGAGATCGCACTGGCGGACATCATCGACATCTACAAGCCGAACCGCATGAGTCTCATCGAGAAAGCAGGCCTTTACCTGCAGCGGCTCAAAGAACTGATCGTCGGTGAACCGCGCGAATCGAATACTGAAGGCGGTCTTTTCCCAGCGATCTTCGGCACCATCATGCTGATCTTCATCATGAGCCTGTTCAGCTTCCCGCTCGGCGTGATTGCCGCCGTCTATCTGCGCGAGTACGCCAAAGAAGGGCTGATCGTGCGCCTGGTACGGATCGCTGTTAACAACCTGGCCGGGATTCCGTCCATCGTCTACGGCATCTTCGGTCTCGGCTTTTTCGTCTATGGCATCGGCAGCAGCATCGATCAGCTCTTCTTTCCCGAAACCTTGCCGACGCCGACCTTCGGCACCGGCGGCATCCTCTGGGCCAGCCTGACCCTGGCTTTGCTGACCGTGCCGGTGGTGATCGTTTCGACCGAAGAAGCACTGGGGGCGATCCCGCGCGAAATCCGCGAAGGCTCCCTGGCTCTTGGCTCGACCAAATTCCAGACCCTGATGCGCATCCTGCTGCCGATGGCGTCTCCGGGCATCATGACCGGCTTGATCCTGTCCATGGCACGCGCCGCCGGCGAGGTCGCACCGTTGATGATCACCGGCGTGGTCAAGCTGGCACCGTCGCTGCCGATCGATGGCAACTTCCCGTTTCTGCATCTCGACCGCAAGTTCATGCACCTCGGTTTTCATATCTTCGACATCGGCTTCCAGTCGCCGAACGTCGAGGCGGCCAAACCGATGGTCTTCGTCACCACCCTGCTGCTGGTGCTGATCGTCCTGACCATGAGCAGCGTCGCCATTTATCTGCGTAACCGCATGAAAAAACGCTATACTTTCAGCACCTTCTAGAAGGAAGATATTGCATGCAAACTGCAACAGCCCTACAGATTGAAGACCCGATCATCGACGTGGACAACCTTGACTTCTATTATGGCAAGGCCAAGGCCCTGCACGGCATCAACCTCAGATTCCCGCGGCGCCAGGTCACGGCCCTGATCGGTCCGTCCGGTTGCGGCAAGTCGACCCTGCTGCGCTGTTTCAACCGCATGAACGACCTGATCGACACCAGCGCGGTCACCGGCAACATCCTGCTCAACGGCGCCGACGTTTATGCTGCGTCGATGGACGTCATCGAATTGCGCCGCCGGGTCGGCATGGTCTTTCAGAAGTCGAACCCCTTCCCCAAGTCGATCTACGAGAATGTCGTCTTCGGCCTGCGCATCGCGGGGATCAAGAACAAGGCAATTCTTGATGAAACCGTCGAACGCAGCCTGAAGGGGGCCGCACTCTGGGATGAGGTCAAGGACCGCCTGCAAACTTCTGCGCTTGGCCTCTCCGGAGGGCAGATGCAGCGCC
>JAVVDT010000191.1:0-4441 GCA_032250875.1 Desulfuromonadales bacterium
GAAACGGATCGAATCCGGACAAGAACGGACGTTTACCCTCGAGGAAATGGAGAGAGAACTTGGCCTGGCGGATTGAGATTACCAATACCGCCCAAAAACAGTTAGCCAAGCTCGATCGTCAGGTCCAAACGGAGATAGTACGCTACCTGCGGGAGAGAATCAGCACCGAGGATGATCCTCGCCGATATGGCGCCCCTTTGAGAAAAGAGTTGTCAGGTCGCTGGAAGTATCGGGTCGGTGCCTATCGGCTGATCTGCGAGATCCAGGATGAAAAGATTCTCGTTCTGGTGCTGATGATTGGTCATCGAAGTAAGATTTACGATAAAGCTTGACGCTCCCACCTGTTTGACAAGTAAACAGAGTTCGACTTTAATCAACGGTTTGAGGAGAACTATCTATAGCCACGCATGCTTGAAGCTCATGGACATGTCAATAATAAAGATTTGACCCCATGGACTCTTAAACTCCTGATAAAGATTTGACCCCTTGTTTTTGAGTTACTTACGGCTGATTGAGATCAGAATGCAGCGAGCCAAGAGCAAAATGTCGGCGGCAACGGTTATGACAAATATGCACCGGTTGCATTCATGTCTGGTGTGGAAATCAAAGCAGAAGGCCCCTGTGAGGCTAGTAGAGGAACCAACGAAGACGCAAGCACAGATTCTGAAGGCGCTTGGCTATACCGTGAAAACTGGTGGGGTCTTACAAAAGTTAGCTTGATAACAACTCGTTATTACTGGGCTTATGCTCGATTTTGCCCCGCTTATCCTTAAACTCCTGTTTTATTCTTGATTATGATAGATCAATTATTGCGAGGCTTTTTTACACAATTAATTACACACAAAAGTCAGTAAACAAGTCTTTGCTATACCATTTGACGGCTGAGTTTAGTACAGAAATAAATGAGATCAATTTTTTGCATGACGTTGTAAAGGCTTTGAATGAATCAGAAAAATCACCTTTCTTCAAACGGATCAAAATGCTTGGTGTCTCACCAAGGGAGATGGATTCGGATGACAAAAAGATGATGACTCTCTCACAAGCATTTTTGATAGATTATTTTCTCTATACATTGATTGCGAAGAAAGTCTCCTCTGCTATACAGCCAATCTTTTATTACTACTACAAACATGACGAGAGGTTTGCAATCGTCAGATTTATTGTTTCATATTTTACGGCAGCAAAAGAAATCTTACCAGAATGGGACAATCCAAAGGAATCGATGATAAGCAAGTCTGTTGGAGTCGGTGCCTTAATAAAAGTCTTAAATTATGTTTTCATCAAAATCTTTATTGAATACAACGGCGGATTCAACTCGCAAGTGCAACAGGTGGATTGATTCCCAAAAATACCTGATTGGGTGTTTTAAAGCCAAGGCATTTTCTGGGGCGGTTGTTGAGTTTGTCCATCACTCTCTGAATTTCTTCGTCAGTCACATCAGAGAGATCCTTTCCTTTCGGGAAGAACTGGCGAATAAGGCCGTTGGTGTTCTCATTCAGACCACGTTCCCACGAATGATAGGGATGTGCGAAATAACCGTTGGACTGAAGTTCTTTGTCAATCTCCTGGTGCAGCGCAAACTCTTTACCGTTGTCGTAGGTCAGCGTCTTCACGTCTGAGGCGAAGGGCAACAGCCGTTTAACGATAACCGCCCGGACTTTTTGTGCTGTTCGGTCGGAGGCCTTGCCGATCATGCTCCAACGGGTTTTGCGTTCCACGAGGGTGACCAAAACAGCGCTGCCTTGTTTGCCAATAACCGTATCGGCCTCCCAATCACCGATACGAGTGCGTTCGTCGACTACCTCTGGCCGTTCGTCGATCGAAACGCGCCCCTTGAGCTGACCACGACGATCTGGGGCCCCGTAACGCTTCTTACGTTGTTTCTGACAGCGCAGGTATTGGTAGAGATCACCACCAGCTCGCTTGTCACGCAGAATGTATTGATAAATCCACTCGGGACTGACGTGGAGCATTTCTTCTTGCCGCAGCCAACGGCTGATCTGCTTTGGGCTCCAATATTCGCGGAGCAACTGCTCGACACGAGGCCAGGCCCGACGAGAAATGCGGTGAGTCACTTTTCTATGGCGACGGTTGACCGCGAGTCTGCCTGCCTGCTTGGGGTGGCAGTCTCTCTGTCCATAATTGCGCGCCATCTCTCGGCCGATGGTGGATTTTTGATGGCCATGAACCTTGGCAAATTGCGCCTTCGATTGACCTGCTGCTTTCAAGGCGTAAATCTGGTATCTTTTTCACGGGAAAGCTGCGTGTAGTGCTTCATCGTGCTCCTCTAACTTTGGTCAGTGAAAGAAGCCGTGAGCCTGCAGCAGCTTATCCTTCAAAAAACTATTAGAGTTGCACTTACAACTTGAATCCGGGGAACTATTTATGCATTAGTGCCAAAAGAATCCAGATAATTTTCGAAGAGATTACGTCAAGATTTATATCATGACAATAGTCGCAAAAACTCAATTATCCTCTCAGCGGCTTTTCCATCTCCATACGGATTATGTGCAAGAGACATTGCATCGTAAGCCTTATCATCTCTTAGCAATTGGGTCGTTTCAGATACAATTTTATTTGCATTTGACCCCACCAACTTGACAGTCCCCGCCGTAACCGCCTCCGGACGCTCTGTGGTATTGCGCGTTACCAGAACCGGCTTACCAAGCGATGGTGCTTCTTCCTGTACGCCACCCGAATCAGTGATGATTAGATAAGAGCGATCCATTAAATATACAAACGGCAGATAATCCTGCGGCTCAACCAGGTGCACATTTTGGTGACTGCCGAGAATACGCTTTACAGGTTCCTGAACATTGGGGTTGAGATGCACCGGATAGAGAATCTCGACGTCAGCATGCAAATTACAGAGTTCCTTAAGGGCATGGCAGACTTGCTCGAAGCCTACTCCGAAATTTTCTCGGCGATGACCTGTAACCAAAATCAACCGCTTGAATGGATCAAGGAATGTAAAACGTTCATCCATCTGGCGCTGCAATTTGGTATCACGCCGCACTCTTTCAACAACGCCGAGGAGTGCGTCAATGACGGTATTGCCGGTGACCACAACATCCTCTTCCGCAACGCCCTCACTAAGAAGATTACGACGGGAACTTATGGACGGAGCAAAATGATAACGAGTGATCGCCCCGACCAACCGACGATTCATCTCCTCGGGCCAGGGAGAATAGATGTCGCCTGTACGCAAACCAGCCTCAACGTGCCCCACCGCAATCTTCTGATAATAAGCCGCCAAACTCGCCGCCATGGTTGTGGTTGTATCACCATGCACCAGCACAACATCCGGCCGAAAGTTCTCCAGCACTGGTGCCAGGCCTTGCAACACATTGCACGTCACATCAGTGAGGCTCTGCCCCGTCTTCATGATGTCGAGATCGTATTCGGGCTTGATTTCAAATAGATCAAGTACCTGATCGAGCATCTGCCGATGTTGGGCTGTCACACAGACCCGGCTATCGAACATTTCAGAATATTTAATAAGTTCTTTGACTACCGGCGCCATCTTAATAGCTTCAGGTCGAGTACCAAAAACGGAGAGAATTTTTTTCTTCAAATTCAAAACCTTGGAAAGAGATTTTAAGTGTGTAGGGTCAAATTTCTTGGAAAATAGGGCGAGACCGGATCACCCATCACAGACCGCCGGGTCAGGCTTGACATTTGGACATTCCATTTTCCAACAAACGGTTCGGAAATCAGGAGACACAACACCCCTTCTAATCTTCCCGCACTTGATACCCGCTATGCATCTCGGTGTCGGCCCGGTGCGCCTGCAGGTCGGCAGAGACGGCATCGAGTTTGATGCACAGCCTTGCATCGGTCGCCTTGAGATCAGCGACAACCCCGTCGATCTTGAAGCTGTTGGTTTCGATCTTTTCCGACTGGAACCTGGGGACATAATACCTATTCTAATCTTCCCGCACTTGATACCCGCTATGCACCTCGGTATCCGCACGATGCGCATTGAGACTCACCGCGATCCCCTGCAGTTGCCCTGCCTGCTGCCCAGTCATCAGCTCAACGTGTTCAACCCGGCCTTCAAGTCGCTCGAAACGCTCCGCCAGCATCTGCTGCCCTTCAACCACCAGGTCGAGCTTGTGCTGTAAATTATCTTCGGTGGCGCCGATAGCCCGATCGAACCTGTCGATAACTTCATCTTTGAATTGGCGCAGTTCCTGGCGTTGCACAGCAACAACAGCTTCAACCATTTCACCGATCATTTTCAGATCCTGTTCGTTCATGAAACCCTCCTGTGTCGAATAAAATTCAATTGTACAATGCGAACCAACTTCGAAAACCTTGATTGGACGCTGATCACATCTGATGAACGCTGATCACGCTAAAACATAAATCTGGGGTGAGAACCTATGACTTTGTTTGGTCATCTTCTTCAGTACTAAGCCTCCGGTTCGGATCTTCATCG
>JAVVDT010000192.1:0-4426 GCA_032250875.1 Desulfuromonadales bacterium
GACAACGTTGGACGCAGGCTATAGCCGCAGCCCACATGCACTCGTTTATGTGCATGATGATCTCAACGATTGCAGATGACCTTATGCGCACTCTGAATAGCCACATGCATGGCAGACGCAGCAACCACCCTCATGTTCGACCGGGCCGCCGCAATCCGGGCAGGCACCGCCGTTATTGGCGTGTCTGAGTTCGGCCTCTTCGTGATCGGCCATGTGTATCTGGATTGCCTTGGCAACGGCATCTGCACAAGAGGTGATGCGATTTTCACCAAAACCCGCCGGCTTGTGACAGGTGATGCCGATCATCTGCTTGACGGCCTGACGCGCCTGCACACCCGAGCGCCAGGCCAGAGACACCAGGCGACCGATTGCTTCACATTGGGATGAGGCGCAACCGCCGGCTTTACCCATGGTGGTAAAGAGCTCAAAAACCCCGGCGTCGTCCTCGTTGACCGTGACGTAGAGCGGACCGCAGCCGGTCTGCATCTGGTAGGTACTGCCCTTGAGCGCACGCGGGCGATCGCGCTTGAAACGTTTTTTAGATGATTCATGCGGAACAGTGTCTTCAGTTTTGTTCTCTTTCCTCACCGAGAGGACCTGCAAGTCGCGCGAACCGTCACGATAGATTGTGACGCCTTTGCAACCACTCTGATAAGCAAGGCGATAGACTTTGGCGACATCTTCACGGGTAGCACCGTTGCAGAAGTTGACGGTTTTCGAAACAGCATTGTCAGTGTGCTTCTGGAAGACCGCCTGCATGCGGATATGGTCTTCGGGAGTGATGTCGTGGGAGGTGACAAAGATATCGCGGACATCCTCGGGAATCTCGTCTATGTCCTGGATAGTGCCGTGCTCGGCGATCGTTTTCATCAGCTCTTTTGTGTAGAAACCTCGTTCCCTGGCAATCTTTTCGAAGATCGGATGAACCTCGACCAGAATGTCATTATCAAGCACCTGACGGACATAGGACACTGCAAACAGGGGCTCAATACCGCTCGAAGTGTTGCTGATGATTGAAATTGTGCCGGTCGGAGCAATCGTGGTGCAGGTGGCATTGCGGATCGGCTCACCGTCATTGTCAAAGATACTGCCTTTAAAATTGGGGAATGCGCCGCGCTCCTTTGCAAGAGCCCTGGAGGCCATGTGCGCCTTGTCATTGATAAATTTCATGATCCGATCGCCCAGTTCGACCGCCGCTTCACTGTTGTAGGGGATGCCGAGCAGGATCAGCATGTCAGCCCAGCCCATGACACCAAGGCCGATTTTACGATTGGCCCGGGTCATCTCTTTGATCTCTTTAATCGGGTATTTGTTGACCTGAATGACGTCATCGAGGAAGCGGGTGCCGAGGTCAACAACCTCAGCCAGCCTGTCCCAGTTTACCTCGCCGTCAGCAGTGACCATTCTGGCCAGGTTGATGGAGCCGAGATTGCACGATTCGTAGGGAAGCAGTGGTTGCTCGCCGCAGGGATTGGTCGCCTCGAACTCGCCAATATGCGGAGTGGGGTTGTCACGGTTGAGCCGGTCGAGGAAAATGATGCCCGGTTCGCCGTTGGTCCAGGCCAGATCGATAATGCGATCAAACACCTTGCGTGCCGAGCGCTGGTCGACAACCTCGCCGTTGCGTGGATTGATGATGTCGTAGTCGGCATCTTTTTCAACCGCTTCCATGAAAGCCTCGGTTATGCCGACTGAAATGTTGAAGTTGGTCAGCACTGTCTGGTCACGCTTGCACATGATGAAATCCATGATGTCGGGATGGTCGATGCGCAGAATACCCATGTTGGCGCCACGTCGGGTGCCTCCCTGCTTGATCGTCTCGGTCGCTGCATCGAAGACCTTCATAAAGGAGAGCGGTCCCGAGGATATGCCTTTGGTGGAAAGCACCACATCATTCGCCGGGCGGATGCGGCTGAAAGAAAAACCCGTCCCCCCGCCACTTTTGTGAATCAATGCTGTTTGCTTGATGGCTTCGAAGATCTCCTCCATCGAATCACCGACAGGTAAGACGAAACACGCAGAAAGCTGCCCCAGTTCACGACCGGCATTCATCAGGGTAGGGGAGTTCGGCATGAATTCCAGGCTGGTCATCATCTGCAGGAATTCTTTTGCAAGCTCAGCGGGAACCCTGCCGGTCTGGAATTCTTTCTCGCCGGCAGCAATGGTTTTGGCAACCCGCTCGAACATGTCCAGCGGGGTTTCCAGGACATTGCCTTCCTTGTCGCGGCACAGATAGCGTCGCTCCAAAACGGTGACAGCATTTGGCGACAGTTCAAGAATGGGTTTCAGGGCTTTTTTCGACATGAACGGACCTTCCTGCAAAGTTATGAGATTTTAATTGAATTATACAGATATGGTCTATATTGTAGGACAGCAGATGATAAACCACAAGGTATGGTGGGTGTCAACCCCACACAACACAATATATTTCGCGCGAAGACAGGGTTGCTCCAGGCAGGCCAGTCATTTCAGTTCTTTGGTCGGCGGGAGTGCTTGTTTATATTTCTTTGGTCACGTGCTATAAGGATTATTTGTATGCCAATGATGTGATGATATGAACTTGAGGGGGTTCCTATGAATGTGATGAAGAATGCAAATGATGCAAGCTTGATTGAACAGGTCCAGGGGCTCAAGGGCATCCTGAATGTTGCACAGGTCGTCGTGTCGTCACTCGACCTCGACGAGGTGCTGCAGAATATCCTGCACAGCGCCATGGCGGTGATGGATATGCCTGCCGGGACGGTCGCTCTTTATGATGAAGAGACCTCCCTACTGGAATTGCATGCCCATGCCGGTCTCAGCGATAAATTTATTACCCGAAACCGCTGGCGGGTTAAACCGGGGGGCCTGACTTACGAAATCCTTGATCGTGGTGAACTTTTTGTCATCAATGATACCGAGGCCGCTGATTTCTTTAAAAACCCCGTGGCAATCGAAGAAGGGATCCGCTCCCTGATCGCAGTTCCCCTGGAGATCCATAAGAGAACTATCGGTGTTCTCTATCTGGATGATTTCAAACCGCGGGAGTTCCTTGATGAAAAACTGGAATTGCTGTCCATACTCAGTTCTTTTGCCACGATGAGTATCGACCATGCCAGGTTACACGAGAAGACCCAGCAGCTTGCCTGTACCGACGGATTGACCGGTCTTTATAATCACAGGCAATTTAAAAAAATATTTGCCGATGAAGTGGTCCGCGCTAATCGCTACAACAAAACCTTGTCAATGATCCTTCTCGATGTTGATGATTTTAAAAAGTTCAATGACACCTACGGTCACCCCAACGGCGACATCGTACTTCAGGAAATGGCGAAACTGCTGCAAGAACTGCTGCGTGATTGCGACACCCTCTATCGCTACGGCGGCGAGGAGTTTGTTGCTATACTGCCGGAGACAAGCCTGTCAGAAGCAATCAAGGTGGCGCAGCGCATCCGGATTTTAGTCGAGACCGAATCACGCCGCTTTCTGACCGGAATCACCAAAACCCACGGCATTACGGTCAGTATCGGTGTGGCGGCGCTTCCAGATGATGGCCAGGATGCCGGCTCGCTTTTGCAGTCAGTTGACGATCTCATGTACCAGGCCAAGCGTGATGGCAAGAACAAAGTCTATTACAACGGTTTATAAGGGTTATGGCTTCTGAACGAATACTTATAGTTGATGACGAAGATGGCATGCGGCGTCTGCTGGGTCGCGTGCTGTCCAGGCAAGGCTACGAAACGTCTACGGTGGGCAGCGGTGCGGAAGCTCTGCGCATGGTTGCCAGTGAGCGCTTTGATCTGGTGGTTACCGATATCAAGATGCCGGAGATGGATGGACTACAGCTCCTTGAAGAATTGAAGGCATACGAGCCATCATTGCCCATTATCGTCATGACAGCTTACGGGACGATTGAAAATGCTGTCCAGGCCTTGCGCTTAGGGGCTTATGATTATATTGCCAAGCCTTTTGAGACCGATGAAATCAAGTTGACGGTTGCCAAGGCTTTGGAACGGGAACGCCTGCTTGCCGAGAATCGCTACCTGCATGCGGAGTTGGAGGGGCGTTACGATTTTTCCGGAATTGTCGGTGGTTCGCCGGCCATGCAGCAGGTCTACGAGATGGCATCATCGGTTGCCGTAAGCAATGCAAACGTTATGATAACCGGTGAGTCGGGCACAGGTAAGGAGCTTTTGGCCCGCTCGATCCACTACAGCTCATTGCGTAAGGAAAAGCCGTTTGTCGTCCTGAACTGCGCCGCTCTTTCCGAAGGCGTTCTCGAGAGCGAGCTTTTTGGCCATGAAAAAGGCGCTTTCAGCGGTGCCCTTGACACGCGTAAAGGACGCTTTGAAAGAGCCGACCAGGGAACGCTGTTTATCGATGAAGTCGCCGAAATGAGCATGGCGGCACAAGTCAAGTTACTGCGGGTGATCCAGGAGCATGAGTT
>JAVVDT010000193.1:0-4424 GCA_032250875.1 Desulfuromonadales bacterium
CAGCTGGTGCTGCAGGCCAACGACCAAAGTCTGGCTACTGTTGCGCTGCGTCCGCACCTGATCTGGGGACCTGAGGATAATCACCTGGTGCCGCGCATCCTTGAGCGCGGGGCAAGGGGGGCTTTGCGTAAAATCGGTACGCGGGAATGCCTGGTCGACACCATCTATATTGACAATGCTGCGCTTGCCCATCTGCAGGCTGCCGACCATTTGGCTATCGGATCAGCCGTGGCCGGCAGGGCCTACTTCATCTCCCAGGGTGAACCGCTGCCTCTCTGGGAGGTAGTCAACCGCATCCTCGATGCCGGTGGTCTCCCACCGGTGACCCGCACCATCTCGTCGGCCCTGGCCTATAACATCGGCGCGGTTCTGGAGAAAGTTTATACGCTGCTCAAGCTGAAAGGCGAGCCGCGTATGACCCGCTTCGTAGCCCGTGAACTATCGACCGCACACTGGTTCGATCTCAGTGCCGCCCGACGGGATTTCGGCTACCAGCCGGAGGTCTCTTTTGATGAAGGCATTGAGCGGCTGCGCGTGTGGCTGGCGACACGTTGACTCCTCTCCCTGGAGAAGTCCGGAAAAAAATTGTGCTTTTTCTGTGATAATTTTGCAGAGTTACAACCAAAGCAAAAGCCGCGGACTCAAAGTGTCTTTACAAAATTTGGGTCAATCTTATCTCACGCAAAGTTCGCCAGGTAAAATACTGCAATGACACACCGCAAACATCTTTTTTGCGTACTTTGCGGACTTGAGTGAGAGCAAGCGAACGGGCGAGAGAATCATCTTTGTCTTGGTTACAGGCCCGTAATTCTCGAATGCTGTTTTTGTAAGATCTTTTTGAGGAACTTTTATGCCGCTTGTCCTGACCCCATGGCAGATTCCGCCGCCGAAACCGCACCTTACCGAACAGGCTGTGCATCTCTGGCGCTTCCCTCTTGATTGTCATGAGCCTCTTGAGTTCCTTCTCGACGATCAGGAGTTACAGCGCGCCAGACGCTTGCGCGTGCCTGCGAATGCACAGTCATTCATCGTCGCCCGTGCACGGTTACGCCAGATTCTTGGAAGCTATCTTGACCTTGCTCCGGAAACTCTGCGTTTCAGTTATGGTCCTTTCGGCAAGCCGGTGCTGGCCGGGGAACCCCGCGAGGTTCCTGCTTTCAATCTGGCTCATTGCGGACAGTGGGGGCTCTGCGCCGTGACCAGAGGCATCGAAGTGGGGGTTGACATTGAGAGGCTTGATCGTCAGCTGGACTATGAAAAACTCGCCGCAGGGTTTTTCTCAGAGAACGAGCGAAACTGGCTTCAGGCTGCCAGTCCGCTTCGCAGGCGACGACATTTTTTCCGCATCTGGACGCGTAAAGAGGCCTGGCTGAAAGGCAAGGGCGGTGGTTTCTCTGATCCTGATCAGGATATCGGCCCTGCACATCTTGCAGGGACCTGCACGCATGACGGAACCTGGTGGCTGAAAAGTATACCGGTCACCCGCTGTTATCTCGCAGCTCTTGCTCTGCCGCGGGAGATTTCTCTCCTGCAACGCTGGAGCGGCTGGCACTCCCCGGACTGAAAACCGTATAGAGCTCCGTTGCTCTGCGATTTTGTTGTCCAGCTCCCTGCCGATTGATATACTGAATATCAAACACATAAAAGTAAAAAATAAAATACTGTTTTAAGTATTGATTGACGCGAACGTAAAGGTAATCTATATATCGAGGTGTAATCTACATATAGGAGCCTTGACTTATGTATGAACTGCCATACCGGTCTGTACCGGAAATGCTCCAGCTGAATGCTCAACGCTATGCTGACCGCACTGCCATCAGCTATAAGAAGGACGGCACGTTCATCTCTTTGAGTTATGCAGAATTCTACGAGAGAGTCCTAATGGCTGCCCGCGGCTTGCGCAAGGCGGGGATGGTTTCTGGAGATAATGTCGCGATATTCTCAGAGAATCGCGCCGGCTGGGCGATTTCTGATTTTGCTATCCAGTGTGCTCAAGGGGTCACGGTACCGATCTATGCCACCAACACAGCCGAACAGGCTGCTTATGTCCTCAATCATTGCACCGCAAAAATCGTTTTTGTCTCGAATCGCATTCAGTATGAGAAGCTCCTAAGCATCCGCGAACAGATTCCAGACGTTGAACAAGTCATCTCCTTCGAACGCTTCCTTGGCAGTCCTGATCTTCCCGTCTATACTTTGTATCAGCTGTCGGAAATTTCCTATCCGGTTTCCGAGCAGGAACGCAGCGAAATAGAGAACTGCATCGACGCGGTTCAATCGACGGACCTGATTACCATCATCTACACCTCCGGAACCACGGGAATCCCCAAAGGGGTCATGCTCACCCATGAAAACGTGATCTTCGATGCGTACTATGGTTTGCAGAAACTTGAAGCGCTCAGCATGAATGAGACGTTCCTCAGTTTTCTGCCGTTGAGCCATATTCTCGAACGCACGGCCGGATATTATGCTCCGCTGATGACAGGATGCCATGTGGCTTTCAGTGAAAGCGTCGATAAGGTGGTTGAGAACATGTTGGAGGTCAAGCCGACCGTTATGGTCAGTGTGCCGCGACTCTTCGAGAAAATCCATGCGCGAATTTATGAGAATGTTCACCAGTCGTCGCCGATCCAGCGCACGATTTTTCACAAGGCGGTTGAAATCGGCCGTAAATATATTGCCCTCCGCTATATAACTCCGGGTCCGGTCGGCATACTGGGCGTTAAATATCGATTTTTCGACTGGCTGGTTTTTCGCAAGATTCGCAAGCGTTTCGGAGGCAGCCTCAAATATTTTATTTCAGGTGGAGCCCCACTCGATAAAAACATCAATGAGTTTATGTGGGCGATCGGCATCCCAACCTTTGAAGGCTACGGCCTCACCGAAACCAGCCCCGCCGTAACGCTGAACAGCCCCTGGAAGGTTCGCTTCGGTTCCGTGGGAACGCCCCTGCATGATACCGAGGTCAAGCTAGCCGACGACAATGAGCTCCTGGTACGTGGCCCGCAGGTGATGCGCGGCTATTACAAAGCTCCTGAGGAGACCGAACAGGCCCTTGTCGATGGCTGGTTACATACCGGAGACATTGCCAGAATTGATGAAGATGGCTACGTTTTTATTGTCGACAGGAAAAAGGAGATCATCATCACCTCCGGCGGCAAGAATATTGCGCCGCAGCCGCTTGAAAACGAGCTCAGGATGGACAAATATATTTCTCAGGCTTTCGTTTACGGTGATCACAAGCCTTATCTGGTTGCGCTTTTAACCCCGAATCTGGAACGGCTGATCCAGATGGGTCGTCAGGAAGGTCTCGCTTACCTGGACGTGAAGGAACTGGTTGCCAATCAACGGGTCCATAAACGCTATGCAGAACGCGTGCAATTAGTCAATGACAGGCTGCCATCCTATCAGACCATAAAAAAGTTCATTCTGCTGCCCCGCGAATTTTCGGTGGAAGATGGCGAACTGACACCGACCCTCAAGTTCAAACGCAAGGTGATTTACAACAAATACCGGGATCGGATTGAGACGTTGTACCTGCATAACGGCGATGTTTCAGATAATCAACAGCAAAATAATCGTAATGGAGGAAACTCATGAGACAGATCAACCGTGCGGCAGTGCTTGGAGCCGGAGTCATGGGCGCCACGATTGCCGCTCACCTGGCAAACGCAGGTCTTGATGTCCTGTTGCTCGACATGGTGCCGAAAACGTTGAGCAGTGAGGAGCAGGCTGCCGGCCTGAGCCTGGAGAGCACGCAGGTGCGCAACCGCATTGCCCGCAGCGGTCTGGAAGGTCTGACGAAGATGAAGCCGGCGCCTCTCTACCTGTCAAACTACGCCACCCGGATCTCTTGCGGTAACTTCGATGACGACCTGCCGAAATTGCAAGATTACGACTGGGTGATCGAGGCTATCATTGAACACCTGCCGATAAAGCTGGAACTCTTTAAAAAGATCGTTCCGCATCTTAAGGCAGGGGCAGTGCTGAGCACCAACACCAGCGGCCTGTCAGTCAACGCCATGGCCGAGGCTCTGCCGGTCGAGGTGCGCCGCAACTTCATGGTCACTCATTTCTTTAACCCGCCACGTTACATGCGTCTGTTGGAGATCGTACCCTGCAAGGATGCCGATCCAGCGGTGGTCAGCGGCATGGCTGAGTTTATCAGCCGTCGGCTAGGCAAGGGGATCGTTTATGCCAAGGACACGCCAAATTTCATCGCCAATCGTATCGGTGTTTATGCCATCTACAAGGGCATCGAGCATATGGTCGAGATGGGTATGACCGTTGAGGAGGTCGATGCCATCGCTGGCCCGGCTACCGCCCGGCCTAAGTCGGCGGCATTCCGCACCGCCGACCTGGTCGGTATCGATACCCTGGTCCACGTAGGCACAAACTCTTATGAGCTGCTGAGCGGAGACGAG
>JAVVDT010000194.1:0-4401 GCA_032250875.1 Desulfuromonadales bacterium
ACCATATGTATGCCTTCGCCCCTGAAAAAACACCAAGCCTTGTAGGATGAAATTTTTGCTTAGCCATCCCATGAGTATTTGCGAGTGCATCAATATTTATGACCAACAAACAGCTTTACATAAGATTGCTCGGCTATTCCAGGCCTTATCTGTGGCGCATTGTCCTGTCCATGATTTTTTCCCTGGTGGTTGCCGGTTCCGACGTTGCATACATCAACCTTATCGAGCCGCTGGTCGACAATATCATTGCTGCCGGTAACCATAGCCTGGTTTATCTCGTTCCTGTTGTAATCATCGGGCTGGCTATTTCCAAGGGAGTGGGTCGCTACCTGCAGGAGTATTACATCAAGACGGCAGGTCAATTGGTGATTCAGGACCTTCGCAACGATCTCTTCACGAAGATCATGCACCTGTCAATGGCTTTTCATGTCCACCAATCATCCGGACAGCTCACTTCTAAAGTGCTTAACGACGTCGGTGTTTTACAAAAATCAGCTGCAGATGCGCTGGTGGACGGCCTGCGGGAGAGTTTTACCCTAGTGGGCTTGGTTGCCCTGGCCTTTTACAAAGACTGGAGGATGGCGGCTGTCGCGTTCACCGTGCTGCCTTTCTGTGTAATCCCGGCAAGCCAGCTGGGCAGAAAGATCAAGATTAATACCAAGCGTAGTCTGGGCAGGATCGGTTTTTTGACCGGTACTCTGCAGGAGTCTTTCAGCGGCATCAAGGTGGTTAAGGCGTTCGGTCGAGAAGACACCCAGATTCAGCAGTTCAAAGATGAAAACAAGCTGTATTACCGGTTCTTGAAAAAAACGATCAAGTATACTTCGCTGACCGCTCCTGCGGTGGAAATTCTGGCAGCATTGGGTGGTGCCGGAGTGGTCTGGTACGGCGTAAATCGTGTTCTTTCCGGAGATATGACTCAGGGGCAGTTGTTCTCTATTGTTGCCGCAATCATGATGATGTTCACCCCGGTGAAGAGATTGACCAAGGTCAGCAATATGATCCAGCAGTCAATCGGCGCGGCTGAGGGAGTCTTTAATCTTCTGGACGAGCCTCTCGATGTTGTAGATAAACCAGATGCCATCACAATGCAGCGAGCTCGGGGAGATGTCGCTTTTGAACATATCGCTTTCAGCTATGACGACGAGCCGGTTCTAACCGATGTCAGCTTCCACGCCAGCCCAGGTGAAGTCATTGCCCTGGTTGGACCCAGTGGTGCGGGAAAATCGACAGCAGTAGGATTGGTGGCCCGCTTCTACGATCCGCAACAAGGCGCTGTCAAAATTGACGGTTACGATATACGCGATATTACTTTGGACAGCCTGAAGAAAAACCTTGCCTTTGTTGACCAGGAGACCTTTCTTTTCAACGGTTCGATCAAAGACAATATTCGTTACGGCATGCTGGATGCCGACGATCAGGCCATTGTCGAAGCAGCCCGACAGGCTTATGCCGACGAATTCATTGAAAAGCTTCCGCAGGGTTATGATACGTCGATAGGTGATCGCGGGGTTCGTCTTTCCGGAGGCCAGCGGCAACGTCTTTGCGTTGCACGTGCACTTTTAAAGGATGCTCCCATCCTGATCCTTGACGAAGCAACCAGCGCCCTGGATACGGAAAGTGAAGCCATGGTGCAAAAAGCTTTGGTGAACTTGATGGAAAATCGTACAACGCTGGTGATCGCACACAGGTTGTCGACAATCATGCACGCCGACAGGATTGTGGTTTTAGACCAGGGAAGAGTGGCTGAAGTCGGCAGCCATCAGGAACTCCTCGAACTGGGTGGACTCTACCGAAACCTATACGACATGCAATTCAGGGAAGCGTGATGCCGTCTCTCGGCAATAAACTTCTTCTTGGCACTGCCCCCTGGCTGGCGGCGAAGATCATAGGCTGCTTGCATTGGCTGCTGAAACCCGAGATCATAGGTGATCATTGTCTCAGGCGCCTCTGGGCCGATGAAAAGCCGGTTATCCTCGCGTTCTGGCATGATCAACTGCTTCTGATGGTTAAAGGGTATACAGGACAAGGTGCCAGGGTTCTGATCAGTGCTTCAAATGATGGCGAACTGATTGCTCGCACTGTCGCTTTTTTTGGTATAGGGTCGGTTCGGGGTTCATCCAGTCGCGGCGGACGCGCTGCCGTCAAGGAGATGATGACGCTGTCTCGGGAACCACTGGACCTGGTGTTCACACCGGACGGGCCTAAAGGACCCAGGCACAAGGCTAAACCTGGGGTCGCCTTGTTGGCCAGGGTCTCCGGGCGTCCCGTGGTGCCGATGGCTTTTGCTTGCAGTCACGGTCACCGTTTTCAATCCTGGGATCGTTTCCTTCTGCCATATCCCCGGGGACGTGGCGTTTACAGTTTTGGAGAACCACTTGTTTTTGAGAAGGATGAAAGCGTTGAATCTTTCCTGTCCCGACTGCAGGTTGCCATGGATGACAATAACCGCTGTGCCGGAGAACATTTGAATCAATATGGTTTATCTGCTGTATGACCTGACCCTTTATGCGTCGGCATTGTTCCTGGTGCCATATTATCTTTATCGTGGTCTGCGATACGGTAAAACGAGGCATGGGCTTCGGGAACGACTCGGTATTTATGCGCAGGATTTTCGTCAGTTGCTGCACGGTCGCAAGGTTATATGGGTTCATGCCGTATCCGTTGGTGAAACCCGCGCGGCGATACCCCTGCTTAAGGCGATGCGGGAACGCTACCCAGAGGCACTCCTGCTGCTGTCGAATGTTACCGAAACCGGACGGGAGATTGCCATTGGTGTGACCGAGATCGATCACTACATTTTTTTCCCGTTTGATTTGCGCTGGATTGTCCGCAAAGCCCTCAATCTCATCCGACCGGATATCGTCATTATCATAGAAACAGAGATCTGGCCAAATTTTGTGATGGAAGCCAAACGCCTGAACATTCCGGTAGTGCTGGTTAACGGCCGGATCTCGGACCGCTCTTTCCCACGTTACCGCATGGCAGGTAAAGTGCTTTTGCCTGTATTGAAGAGCATTGCCGACTTCTGTATGCAATCGGAACAGGATTCCAGGCGTATCCGCCATTTAGGCGCGCCAACCGGACGTGTCCGGGTGACCGGCAACCTAAAGTTTGACATGCAGCCGCCGCAGATAAAACATGTCGATCTCGAGTCTTTGAAAAATGAACTCAAATTGCCTGAGAACGGCCGCATCTGGGTTGCCGGAAGTACTCACGATGGTGAAGAAACGCAACTGGTCAATGTTTATCTGGAATTGCGCAAGATCTGCCCGGAGTTGTTCCTGGTGCTGGTACCGCGACATCCTGAACGCTGTCGTCAGGTCCAGGAAGAACTTGGCAAACTGGAGATTGCTGCGACATTGCGAAGCACGCTTCCCCAATTGAACCGGACCTTGCAAGCCGGGGAAGTCATGATTGTTGACACTCTCGGCGAAATGTTGATGCTATACGCACTGGCCGACCTCGTGTTTGTAGGCGGCAGCCTGGTGAATATCGGCGGTCATAATGTTCTTGAAGCCGCTTTGTTGAAAAAGCCCGTCCTCTATGGCAGTTATATGCAGAACTTCAAGGAAATTGCCCGCCTGGTTCGTGCTGCGCATGCCGGTCTTCAGGTCAAAGATTCTGATGACCTGTATCGACAAATGCGCATTTTGCTGGAAAACCCAGATGAAGCCCGGCGCATCGGCGAAAACGGATATCATCTGCTCGAGGAAAACCGCGGCGCGACGCAAAAAACTCTTGAGGTGATTGATCAGCGGATTCTCCCATAATGAGTGGCTGCCGATCTGAATATTTGCGCATGACTGTTAATGGTCCGCAATCTATACGTAGTTTTATTATCTTCTGGGGGCTTTGCCCCTTAAGCTTTTTGTATGGCCTGGCTATGCGCGTGCGCAGCGGTCTCTATCGCACCGGGTTGAAAAAATCTTATCGTGCTGCAGTGCCGGTTATCTCTGTCGGCAACCTGGCGACCGGCGGCACCGGCAAAACCCCGATGATCGATTTTCTGGTCAAATACTTGAGAAGCCGTGCTGTCAAGTGCGCCATTGTAAGCCGCGGGTATGGTGGGAATTACCGCCAATCCGTTGGTCTGGTCGCTGATGCACATGGTCACTTGCTGATGTCACCGCAAGAGTGTGGTGACGAGCCCTACCTTCTGGCGGTGCGTAATCCGGGGGTGCCGGTTTATGTCGCCAGGCAAAGAATGCTCGGCGTTCAGGCGGCTGAACAGGATGGAGCTCAGCTGCTGTTGCTGGACGACGGCTTTCAGCATCTCGCGGTGCAGCGGGATCTGGACATTGTCTTACTGGATGCGCAATATCCCCTCGGCAACGGGCACGTACTGCCCGCGGGGATGCTGCGGGAACCGGTCTCTGCTTTACAACGCGCCGATCTGAT
>JAVVDT010000195.1:0-4390 GCA_032250875.1 Desulfuromonadales bacterium
CGGAGGGGGTGACCGAGGGAACCGTCGTCGAAATCAGCGTTGCTGTCGGTGATCAAGTCGAAGAAGATCAGACTCTTCTGGAACTCGAGACCGATAAAGCTGTGATCGCCATTCCGTCACCTGCCGCAGGCAAAATCACCGAGATCAAAGTGGCCGAAGGCGACAGTGTGTCGATTGGCGCGGTCATAATGACTCTTGAATCTTCCGGGGAGTCTGCTGCAGACGACGTCGAAGCGGAACCGAAAGAGGATGAAGAGCCGGAAGAAGAGCCGGAAGAAGAGCCGGAAGAGGAATCGGAAGAAAAAGAGGACAAAGAAAAAGAGGACAAAGAAAAAGAGGACAAAGAAAAAGAGGACAAAGAAAAAGAGGCGCCTGCCAAAGAAGTTCCCTCTAAATCTGATGAAAGCGACGAAGAAGCTGAGGATGATGAAGTCGACTTAAGTACCGCTCGCCGTGGCGATCAGGTTGCTCCGGCGGCACCTTCCGTACGTCGCCGGGCGCGCGATCTCGGCGTCGATATCTACCAGGTTCAGGGCACCGGCCCCGGTGGCCGCATCAGCGAAGACGACGTGCGCGGTTTCGTGCGCGAGACCATGCAGCGCATAACCGGCGGTGGACCAGATCCTGCCGCCCATGCAGAGTTTCCAGGTCTGCATGCTCAGCGCCCCCTGCCGCACTTTACCCGCTGGGGCGAGGTGAGCCGCGAGCCCCTCTCCCGGATCCGTGAGCTGACCGCCGATGCCATGAGTTATGCCTGGTCGACCATCCCCATGGTTACTCAGTATGATCAGGCCCAGATCAGCGGAATCGAAACCTTCCGTAAGGAGTTCAATCGCAAGGCAAATGACGAAAACCGCTTGACGATGACCGCCATCCTGGTCAAGGTGTGCGCTTCAGCTCTCAAGGCTTTCCCCAGTTTCAACAGCAGCCTTGACTTGGCGAGCAAAGAGCTGATCCTCAAACAGTACGTCCATATCGGTGTTGCTGTCGACACCCCCGGCGGCCTGCTGGTTCCGGTGCTGCGCGATGCCGATGAAAAAGGCATTGAAAAATTGGCCGTGGAGTTGAACGAACTTGCCGAGAAGACCCGCGACCGCAAAATCAGCCCTGCCGATATGGAAGGCGGCACGTTCACCATCAGCAACCTCGGTGGGATCGGTGGAACCTCGTTCACACCGATTGTTTATGCACCTCAGGTTGCTATCCTGGGTGTATCCACCGCACAGATGCAGCCGGTCTGGAACGGCGGGGAGTTTACCCCAAAGCTGGTCATGCCGCTGTCTTTGACCTATGACCACCGGGTCATTGATGGTGCCGATGGCGCTCGCTTTCTGCGCTGGATCTGCCAGGCGCTGGAAAATCCTCTGCAGCTGGTCATGAAAGGATAATGCCGTGAGTCGTAACGATAAGATTCCTGCAAACGCAAAGCTGGTCGTCATTGGTGCCGGCCCGGGAGGCTATGCCGCGGCTTTCAGAGCGGCAGAACTCGGTCGCGATGTCACCCTGATCGATCCGGAAGCCAAGCCGGGCGGCGTTTGCCTGTACCGCGGCTGTATCCCCTCCAAGGCGCTGCTGCACGTTGCCAAGCTTGTCTCTGAAGCTGAAGACGCGACCACAATCGGCGTGACCTTCAGCCAGCCGCAGATCGACCTGGAACGGGTGCGTAACTGGAAACAAGAGGTGATCGGCAAATTGACCGACGGGCTCGGCGGCAAAGTTGTTAAAATGAAGATCACCTACGTGCGCGGCATGGCACAGTTCAAGGATGCCCGAACTTTAACAATCACAACCACACAGGGAGACACTGGCGAGATGACTTTCGACCAGGCAATCCTGGCCACCGGTTCCCGGCCGATCATGCTGCCTGACGTTGAAGCCGACAGCAAGCGAATCATCGATTCGTCCGGCGCCCTTGAAATCGCCGGAATTCCCGGCTCCTTGCTGGTTGTTGGCGGGGGCTACATCGGTCTGGAGCTTGGCTCGGTCTATGCCGCTCTCGGCAGCAAGGTCTCGGTCGTCGAGTTGACCGATGGCCTGCTGCCCGGTTGCGACCGTGATCTGGTCTCGGTTCTGAAAAGACGCCTCAACAAGAAGTTCGCAGAGATCCTGCTGAATACCAGGGTGTCCGAATTGAAAGAACAGAAAAATGGCGTCATGGTGACTTTGGAGGCCAAGCAGGCTGAACCGGCAAAGAGGCTTTTCGACCAGGTTCTGATCGCTATCGGCCGCCGTCCCAACAGTGAGCAGCTGGGCCTGGAGAACACAAAAATCAAGCTCGACGACAAGGGCTTTGTTGAAGTTGACGGCCAGATGCGAACAGCCGAGGCGCATATCTTCGCCATCGGCGATCTCGCCGGTGAGCCGATGCTGGCGCACAAGGCCTATGCCGAGGCGCATGTCGCCGCCGAAGCATCTGCCGGCCGGAAATCGGTTTTCGATCCGCGCGCGATCCCGGCCGTCGTCTTTACCGACCCGGAAATCGCCTGGTGCGGTTTGACCGAAACGCAAGCCCGCGCAAACAAGATCAAGGTCAAAACTGCCAAGCTGCCCTGGCGTGGCAACGGCCGCACCTTGACCATCGGTCGCGATGACGGCATAACCAAGCTGATCATTGATCCCGAGAACGATCGTGTGCTCGGTATTGCTCTTGCGGGTCCCGGGGCCGGCGAGCTGATTGCCGAAGGGGTTCTCGCCCTCGAGATGGCAGCGGTGAGCGAGGATCTGCGCAAGTCGATTCACCCGCATCCGACCCTGTCGGAAACGATTTATGAGGTAGCAGAGACGCTGTTCAAGGGCTGACCTGCTTCAACTTGAAAGGAAGAAGCTGACATGCCACGTCGTTGGAGATGCACGGTTTGCGGTTATATCCATGAGGGAAAGGAACCACCGGACATTTGTCCGGTTTGCGGTGCCGATCGCGCGCAGTTCGTACCGGCCGAGTCAGAGAAGGCGAGTCTGCTGCAGGATCTGGTTGCCAACTTCCGCCTCCATTCGGTGGTCACGCATTTCCCGAGCGGTCTGATACCGACTTGCATCCTGTTTCTACTTTTGTATTTTATTGTCGGCCATCCCGGCCTGGAGTCAGCGGCCTTCTGGCTGCTGCTGGTCGTTGTTGCCGTAGCACCGGTTTCCCTTGCCTCCGGCATCTATGCCTGGCAGAAGTATTTCGCCGGCCGCCGCGCCTGCATCTTCTTTAAAAAAATCGGCCTGGCGTTGAGCCTTCTGCTGCTTGGCCTGATCGCCATCCTTTTGCGCTATGGTCAGCCCGACCTGCTGGTGGTCGGCGGCTGGCGTTTCTGGCTGTACCTGCTCTGCTTCGGCGGGATGCTCGGCTGCGTAATATTCCTTGGTCATTATGGCAGCAAGCTGGTCTTTCAGTGGCGTGAGCAAGACGGTTCCTGAATCCTGTCGGCTGAATTAAAGAGATTGGACGTTTTGTGAAATACGCTCAAATCTGCGAGATCAAAGAGCTGCGCAACAGAACCGGGGTGTTCGCCGACCGCTGCCAGGCCGGACAGGTGCTGGCCGGTCTGCTAGGGCAACTCGACCTGCAGTCTCCGCTGGTGCTGGCCATTCCGGCCGGTGGCGTGCCAGTGGCGGTCCCGCTGGCCGAAGCATTAAACTGCCAACTGGATGTGGCGGTGGTCAGCAAGATCACTTTGCCCTGGAATTCAGAAGCCGGCTACGGAGCGGTGGCCTTTGACGGCAGTTGCCTGCTCAACGAAGCCATGATCAAGGCAGTCGGTCTGAGCGATGCTGAAGTCAGTCGAGGCATTGAAAAGACCAGGGAAAAAGTATTGAGGCGAATCGCGGCGCTGCGAAAGGGGGGCGCTGAGATTGAAATGGCGACACGTCAGGTTATTGTGGTCGATGACGGCCTGGCCAGCGGCTTCACCATGCAGGCGGCAGTAGATGCTCTGCGTCGTGCCGGAGTCAAATCGATTGTCGTTGCCGCTCCCACAGGCCATGAAAGCTCACTTCAACTCCTGGCGAAAACTGCTGACAATATCTGTTGTGCCAATGTCAGGACTGGTTCTTCCTTTGCCGTGGCGGCAGCCTATCAGCATTGGGGTGATGTGAGCGAAACAGAAGCCCTGCATGCTTTGCAGGAATACCAGAGGAAACACTGCTTGTTATAGAACGGCAACTTTTCGAAAAACGGGAGTCAAGGTTTAGTAAAGGCCGTCACCGAAATCCTGAAGTTTGACTAAAGTCATTTTTTTGTTTTCCCGTCCGTAGTATCTTGCATGATCATGAAGAAGATAATTGATTGGAAAAATGCGAGCCACTGGCGGCAGTTGACCCAGTGGCTGTTCTTCGGCTGGTGCCTGTTTCTCGGTATCCAGTTCGCTTTGTTCGTGCACCACTTTGAAACCGCGGGGCAAGCAGG
>JAVVDT010000196.1:0-4385 GCA_032250875.1 Desulfuromonadales bacterium
CGCGAATGTCTCGGCAAAGGCCACGCCATCACCTTCAACAACGACATCGATATCCAGATTTTCCTTGTTTAGCAGCAGATCGCGCACAAAGCCGCCAACCACGAAGACGCCGAGATCCAGTTCGTCACCGATCTGGCCAAGCTGCGTTAAAAGCTCCTGAATTCGCTTCGGCAGGCGGCTGCGAATCAGCCGGCGGATCTGGCTCGCCTTGTAACTTTTACCGCCGCGGCTGACCAGATTGCGTGCATCGGAAAGCGGCGGCGTCCCGTCACTGCTGGCGAGGTAACGTAACAGGTCGGTGCGCGTGACCGCGCCCGCCAGCGTGTCATTTTCGACCACCGGGATAAAACGCTGATTACTGTCAACAATCAAGGACTTCAAGGTGTCTACGTTGGTCTGCGGACTGACCTGGTGGAAGTCACGCATCATAATCTCGCTGACCGGTTGTTCCTGCAGACCGTGATAAACCGCCTTGTCGACAAGCTGACGGGAGAGGATCCCGACGACTTCATTGCCCCTGACGACCGGAACAGCATTGATATTGTAACGGGACAAAGTCTGATGAGCATCTGCAACAGAAGCATCTGCGGCTACGGTCTTGACCGGTGTCGACATAAGATGGCGGACCTGCCATTGCGGCCGGACATACTGATGCAAAACGATCGGCAATTGATCAAGAATCTGCAGCAGAGTCAGATCGCGTACCGCGCAGGACGCTGCCGCAGCATGCCCCCCGCCACCGAATTCTGTCAGGATATTGCCGACATGAACCTCTTTGAGCCGCGAGCGTGCGACAATAAAAACCCGGCGTTCCATGCGCACGATCACGAACAGGACGTCGAGGTTTTCCATGTCCTTGAGTTTGTGTGCCAGGGTTGCAATATCGTTGACGTAATGATCAATGGTGGCGTGCGCAAGAGCGACATTGATACCGCGGACATTCAGAATGGTTTTGCTGGCAATCAGGTCGTTCAACAGACGGACCTGGTCAGGGGTCAGCTCCTGCACGATCAGATCAGCAACAACATTGAGATTGGCCCCATGCGACAAAAGATATGCGCCAGCCTGATAGTCCTTGACGGTTGTCGTGTGAAAAGTCAGGCTGCCGGTGTCTTCGTAGAGACCGAGCATCATCATGGTCGCCTCGTCAGACGTCAGCTTTATCTGCTTCTCCATCAGAAGATGACTGATGACGGTGACGGTCGATCCGACCGCTTCGACGTGTTCGATAGAACCGCTCAGGCTGCCGGATTTGCTCGCATGATGATCATAGATATGGATATCGACGTCGGGCCGCTTGGCGACAGCGGCAAAAGGTCCGATGCGCGACGCCTGGCGCACGTCAACAAGGATCAGACGGCTGATGCTCTTCAGGTCGATATCGCGAACACGCCTGAAACCGAATGAGGAATGCACGCTTTTCAGAAAGAACTCGCGCAGGCTGCGCTCCTGGCTGCCGGGGAAAACCATGACGGCATCAGGGTAAAGGTGCTTGGCGGCGATCATCGACCCAAGGCAATCGAAATCGGCGTTGACGTGGGTTGTGATGACTTCCATGGGAACCCGACATGTGAGGTGTGAGGTGTGAGGTGTTAGGAGTGAAGCGCAAAAAGCCAAATGACAACTGCCGAATGAATACTATAGAATACTATCATCCTGAGCAAGCATTGTGTAGAAGCAAGCCCCCAGCGTCATTCCGGCATGGTTTTAGCCGGAATCCAGATTTTCAGATTTAAAAGCCTGGATCCCCGACAAAACCACTCGGGGATGACGACCCTTGGCCGACAGGTGCATAGTTACGAAATGGCAAAATATTGTGGCCAGCCCCCAGCCTCTCAGCCCTTAAGACTGCCGATCAGCTGATGGATATTATCGATCCCTTCTGCGATGCAGAATGCTTCGATCCCCTCGATGATGGTCAGCATCGCTGCCGGGTCAACAAAATTGGCCGTACCGACCTGCACCGCAGTAGCACCGACAATCAGGAATTCCAGCGCGTCCATCGGTCGCACGATGCCGCCGATACCGATGACCGGAACCGAAACGGTCTGTACGACCTGATGAACCATGCGCACGGCAATCGGTCGGATGGCCGGTCCGGAGAGACCGCCGGTGCGGTTGGCCAGGCGTGGTTTGCGGGTATGTATATCGACCGACATGCCGGTGATGGTATTGATACAGGCAATGGCATCGGCGCCGGCTTCTTCGACCGCCCGGGCAACCACCGTGATATCAGTGACATTGGGTGTCAGTTTAACGATCAGCGGTTTTTGCAGGTGCTTGCGCACCAGGGCGACAACCTCACTGGCCGCTCGCGGGTCGGTGCCGAACACGATGCCACCCTGCTTGACGTTCGGGCAGGAGATATTCAACTCTGCCGCGGCAAGTTCGGGAATATCGTTGAGGCGCTTGGCGACTTCGCCATATTCCTCGAGAGTATTGCCAAAGAAGTTGGCAATAATCGGCGTGTTGACAGTGCGCAGGAAAGGCATCTTGTGCTTGATGAAGGCGTCAATGCCGACATTCTGCAGGCCGATGGCGTTGAGCATGCCGCTGATGGTTTCTGCGATGCGCGGTGTCGGGTTACCCGCCTTGGGCTTCAGAGAGAGCCCTTTGGTGACGATCGCACCGATCTTTTCCAGATCGAGGAAAGGAGCGTACTCTTCACCGTAGCCGAAGGTTCCCGAAGCCGGCATCACGGGGTTGCGCAGTTTGATCCCGGCGATCTCCACGGACAGATCGGGGCGCTTGACGGATGATTCAGTGGCTGCTTTCATCAGGCGCACCCCCCGCAGTTGTTATCGCTTTTTTGCAGAGCGCTCCAGTCCAGGTATTGCGATTTGAAAACCGGCCCGACCGTGCAAGTGCAGAGGTAACTCGGGTTCTCCTCGGTATGCCCGGCCCCCTTGACAACACAGCCAAGGCAGGCGCCGACACCGCAGGCCATTGACTCCTCCAGCGAAACCTGCAGCGGGGTCTTGTGAGACAAACAGATGTTGTGCACCGCATTGAGCATCGCCAGAGGACCGCAGGAGAAGACCTCGGCATCCGGGTATTTCTGCAGCTTACGTTCCAGCACCACGGTCACCAGACCTTCTTCGCCGAGGCTGCCGTCATCGGTCGAGATATAGGTTTCCACTCCGAGCCGTTCGAATTCTGTGACAGCGAAGATATCGTCCCGTGTGCGCCCTCCCATCAGCAGGCGGACCTTACAGCCGTTGGCAACCAACTCGCTTGCCAGCATGTACAGAGGGACCAGACCGATCCCGCCGCCGACGAGAATTTTCTCACCCTGGCACGACGTGCAGTCGAAGCCGTTGCCCAGAGGACCGAGGAGTTCAACCCGGTCGCCTTCGTGAAGTTCCGCCATGATCGACGTGCCACGTCCGACGACTTTGTAGACGATTTCGACGAATTCTATCGGCGGCAGACCGTCGCAGTCAGGCGGCAGAAGACCTGTGCGAAAGATACCGAAAGGGCGCCGCAGCAATGGTGGCAGTGAACGCTGCACACGGAGCATGACAAACTGGCCGGGATGAGCCTTTTCACCAAAGCCGGGAGCCAGGATCTTCATCCGCAGATATCCAGGAGAAATCTCCTGGTTGGATATAATTTTGGTGCGATAATTCTTCATAATCTCCTCATCCCTCACTCCTCACAGCATCCAAAGTCATGATTAAAGCATCTTCGCCATCCGCGTAATACGCGGAACGCTTTCCACAGACAGAAAAACCGAAACCTTCATAGAGGGCAATCGCGACGGTATTACTGACACGAACCTCTAGCCAGACAGAGGTCAGACCTGCGCCCCTGCTGCGTGCGATGACAGACTCAAGCAAGCGGGCGGCAACACCACGCCGCCGCAGCGCAGGCAAGGTCGCCAGATTCTGAATCTGCAGTTCACCGGCCACCAGCCAGGAACAGATGAATCCGGCCAGTTGCCTTCGCTGCCAGTAGAGCAGCACCGAGGCAATCGGGTTGTCCAGTTCGTCGGCAAAGTGTTGCAGACTCCAGGGCTCCTGCTGGCTGGCGCATTCCAGCTGATGCACCGCAATAAGATCTGCCCGCTGCATCGGCTCAATACTGTCACCTTCAGGAAAAATGATTGTATGATTGTTTTGCATTAAAGGTCAGATTCTCTGTAGCCTTACAGTTTGCAGCCCCCAGCCCCCAGCCTCCAGCCTCCAGCCCCAGGCTTTTATAATAGGCCACCCATGTCACCCTGTAAAGAGGGAGAATACTGCTCGTTTTCCAGGTTTGTAATTGACAACCAACTTGGGGTGATTTATTTAATAGGGCTACTCGCAAACTTGGATTGTGATCATATCAGGCACATGGATTGATCGTAAGGTCCTCACGGATTCAGGTTACAGCTAAGGAGACCC
>JAVVDT010000197.1:0-4379 GCA_032250875.1 Desulfuromonadales bacterium
TTCAGCACATAAGCGAGTGCATGTGGTCTGCAGCCATTGCCTGCGTCCAACGTTGTCACTTAACTTCCCGCAAGCAATAGCTGCAGCCCACATGCTGTGCCGTTGAGTAAGGGAGCTGAATAGTTACGCATAACTTATCAAAGGTCTCTTCTCTGTTTTGTAATACTTCTGTAATAACATTCGCTTCTCCCTCTTGTCGCCTGTTGACAGGAATGGTAAAGATGGGTTCTATGAATCTCCTGAAACGAATTTTCAATCCACTCATGGCCTTTATCGGTATCCAGGTCGCCTGGGTGCTGGCCGTTATCGTCTGGCTGAACTGGTTCCTTGGCAGCCATCGCAAGTTAAGGGCTTTGGCGGAAAAATACAGCCCGGAGCTACTGGTCGGTGGCCCGGACTGGCTGATTCTGACCGAGGGTTTGCTGCTGCTGGTCTCTATCCTGGTCGGCGTCTACGTCATCTTCCTGTACTGGAAGCGGCAGTCGGATCTGGTTCGCCAGCAGCGCCAGTTTATCTCCCAGGTCACCCACGAGCTGAAGTCACCTCTGGCTTCCCTGCAGTTGCACCTGGAAACGCTGCGCCGCCATCAACCCTCTCCCGAGCGTCAGGCAGCCTTCCTGGAAACCATGTTGAGTGACGCCAGCCGTCTCAATGGCCTGATTGACAACCTGCTCTCCGCCAACCGGGTTGATCAGAAGCATTGGCGGCTGCATCTGCAGACCATCGACTTCAGCGCCTTCGTGGAAAAATATTTCCGCGCCCGTCAGTTCACCCTGCCCAAGGCCGGTAAATTGTCTATCGATATTGCCCCTGGCATTTACGCTGACATTGATCAGGACGCCATGGAAACCGTACTGCGCAACCTGCTGGAAAATGCCATCCTCTATTCTGACGATTCTCCCAGAATTACCGTCACTCTGAGCAGCGATGGGCAAAAATGTTGTCTGGCACTTTCTGATCATGGCCGAGGCATAGAATCCAATGATCAGAAAAAGATCTTCAATATGTTCTATCGCATTCGGCGTCAAGACGAAAACATCCGCGGCACCGGCCTCGGTCTGTTCATTGTCAACGCCACGGTCCGTCGTCATCACGGCCAGGTCAAAGTGGAGAGCAAAGGGCAAGGACAAGGAACGACCTTTAAAATCATTCTTCCAGTCACGCAGCCTGATCCATCTGAGGGGGAGCAATGAAACAGCCGCACATCCTCCTGGTCGAAGATGAAACGCACATTGCCCAGGGGTTGATTTACAACCTGCAGCTTGAAGGCTATCTGGTCACCCACGCAGAGACAGGAACTGAAGCGATGCAAGCCTTTAACAGCCGATCAATTGATCTGGTCGTGCTCGACCTGATGCTGCCGGATATTCACGGACTTGACCTCTGTCGGCAAATGCGCAAAACCGCACCCAAATTACCGATTCTCATGCTCACAGCCCTGGGTGAAGAGCAGGATCGCGTCAATGGCCTCAAAGAAGGAGCTGATGATTATCTCAGCAAACCATTCAGCCTGGATGAGCTGTTGTTGCGGGTGCATGGCATGCTGCGGCGTTCCGCCTGGTATCAACCCACCTATAGCCGAGAAGCAGACTACCTGTTCGGCAGTAACCGCATCGACTTGAGAAATCTGGAAGCCGTCACCGCAAGCGGCAACCTTCGTCTTACCGAACTCGAAGGACGCATGCTGGAAACCTTTTTTGCCAACGAAGGCGAGACGCTGACACGGGCTGAACTTCTCAAATCGATCTGGGGGATGGTAGAAGACACAGAAACCCGCACCCTCGACAACTTCATTGTCCGCCTGCGAAAATACTTCGAAGACGACCCGGCCAATCCGAAACATTTCCTGACGGTACGGGGGCGGGGGTACCGATTTGTTAAACGACCGGAATAAAACATTTGCTGGCATCCATTTCAAGCAAGATAAGAACGGGTTCGCAGTCTCAGAAAAATCAGATTAACGCTAGAAAAAGAACGGTCTTGTAACCCAAGAGAAGGTCACGCTCGCCACTAAGGCACCAAGACACCAAGAAGTACGTTTCATCGGGTAAAGATTGATATTATCAAGCTCGCAATTTTGAACGTTACCATTAATGACAAGCATTCCTTCGTGTCTTGGTGGCTTGGTGGCTAAGCTTTGTTTTGGTTATAGATCCGGAAAAAAAGACGCAGGGAAATAATTTTAAAAAACATGTTCTTCTTTGCGCCTTGCTTGAACCCTTTGCCTCTTTGCGTTAGAGTTTGGTCTTATTCAAACAACAGGCATTATTCAGCATAGAAACCTTAAATCGTTGAGGAGGACTAGATATGAAGGCAGTCTTGATGGACGGCTTTGGTGGCCTTGAAGTTCTGAAAATCAGTGACGTTGACAAACCGTCACCGAAAGAAGGTGAGGTTCTGGTCAAGGTGGCTGCCACCTCGATCAATCGACCCGACCTGGTGCAGCGCGCAGGCAAGTATCCGCCGCCGCCGGGCGATTCGGAGGTCCTCGGTCTCGAAGTCGCCGGCACCATCGCCGAAATCGGGCCGGGAGTCGAGACCTGGAAAGTTGGTGAACGGGTTGTCTCCCTGGTCGGTGGTGGCGGCTACGCCGAGTACGCCGTGGCCTACGCCAGTCACCTGATGCGCATTCCCGACAGCGTGAGTTTTGAGGAAGCCGCCTGTATCTGCGAATCCTACATCACTGCCTTTCTCAACATCTTCATGATCGGCGATTTTCAGGACGGCCAGACCGCTATCCTGCATGGCGGTGGCGGTGGCGTTAACACGGCCGCTATCCAGCTGTGCAAGGCGCTCACTCCGAACAGCAAGCTGATCGTCACGGCCCACCCGTCCAAGATGGAACGGGTCAGCGCGCTCGGCGCCGACCTGGTGATCAACTACCTTGAGAATCCCGACTTTACCGAAATCGTCAAAGAATTCACCAACAAGAAAGGGGTCGACCTGATTCTCGATCATGTCGGCGCCAAGTATCTCGACCCGAACATGAAATCTCTTGGCTACAAAGGGAAACTGGTTGTCATCGGTGTCATCAGCGGCATCAAGGCTGAGCTCAACCTGGCTCTGATGATGGTTAAACGCCAGCAGATCATCGGCTCCGTGCTGCGTTCCCGGCCAGTTGCCGAAAAAGCCGCGATCGTTACCGAATTCATCCAGCGCGCCCTGCCCAAGTTCGCCGATCGCAGCATCGTACCGATCATCGAAAAGTGTTTTACCATCGACGAGGTGGTCGAGGCACATCGCATGATGGAAGAGGACTCCCACTTCGGCAAAATTGTACTGAAGATCAGCTGAAATTATCATGCGGACAGACTGTGCCCTGAACATTATCCTGATCGGCATGCCGGGGGCCGGCAAAAGCACGGTCGGCGTACTTCTGGCAAAGCGCCTCGGCTACCAGTTCGTCGACACCGATTTACTGCTTCAGACCCGGCAGCAATGTCGCTTGCAGGAGATTATTGCGCGTGCGGGTCTGGACGGATTCAAGAGACTCGAAGCAGACCTCCTCTGCGACCTCGCAACCACACACAGCGTGGTTGCCACCGGCGGATCGGCGGTATACAGTGATCGGGCGATGGCCCGGCTGAAGCAACTGGGGCAGCTGGTGTTTATTGACATCCCTTTGGAAGAACTGCACGACAGGGTGGACGATATGGACACCCGGGGCCTGGTGATCGGACCCGATGAAACTTATGAGCATCTTTACAAAGAGCGTCAACCTCTTTACAGAAAGTACGCCGAGGTGACAATTTCCGGTGGCGGCTTAAAGGTTGAGGCGGTCGCAGCGGCCATTGAACAAGCGGTATGTGGTCAAACTCGCGAATAGTCCAGAGTTAATCAATATGTCTTACGGTAAATACTTCTCAAAAGGGCAGAAGGTTTTCATCAAGCGGGTTTTTACCGATGAAGAGCGGAACGCTTTGGATACCATTACCGGCTATGCTATGCGCAGCCAGCCGACACAGCTTGACCTGGCCCTGCCTTACGGCTGCGATGCCGCGGATTCCTACCCGTTTGAACCGGGGATGACGTTTGAGGTGCTGACTGATCATAAGGGGATGGGCTTGCGTCTGCTTGCATCGTTTGTTGAGCGCCTCAGCGGTCAGGATATCCGCCTGCGGTTTGAAGGTAATCTGGAGTTCATTTCGCGGCGCATCTACCGCCGCGTGGATGTCAATGCGTGGGCAGGGATTCAGCGTGAAAAAGGCAACCTGGCGGCCATGCGCGGACTCTGGGAAGAGAATTTGAACAAGATCAAGGCGGGAGTCTCTGCCGCAGGACTGACCGAGTTCAAAAAGAACCTGATCAATCTTGCCGGCGGCGGCATGCGCCTGCCACTGCAAGCTCCGGTCGCGATGGCGGAGCTGGTAATTGTCTAC
>JAVVDT010000198.1:0-4369 GCA_032250875.1 Desulfuromonadales bacterium
GATGCTCTGGATACATGCCGAGAGCGATGAGTCTCCCGTGGTCAACGGATCGTAGTATTCGAAATTACTCTTTTTCTGCTTATCGGTGAACAGGTCGCCGTGCAACAGCGTGGCCAGCACAACATCAGCCTGTTTGATCACCTGATGGCGGTAGATGACCAACGGATGATAGAAAAGCAGCAGCGGAAATCTGTCGCGCGGCGTATTTTTGATATCCCAGACCTCGAGATCAAGGAAATCTTCATCCTGAGGATGGATTCCCAGTTTGCGGTCATAAGGCACGTACATGTTGTCCGCTGCCTTCTGCCAGGCCTTGACCTCGCTGAAGTCCAGTTGGGTGCGATCGACCAGGGTCTCGAAATATGCCGGCAGCTGGTCGTGCATTTTCGTGACCGTCTTGACGGCAAAAAGCAGATTCTCCCTGGCCATCAGATTGGTATAGGCGTTGTTGTTGACAACGGCTGTATATTCGTCTGGCCCGGTCACTCCATGGATACAGAATTTGCCATTCTTGCGCTCCGAGTAGAAACCGATGTCCTCCCAGAACCGGGCGGTTTCGACAAGCATTTCCGCCCCTTCGTTGTAAAGCAGGGCATTGTCATCCGTGATCTCGACGTATTTTTTCAAGCCGTACATAATATCGGCATTGATGTGATATTGCGCCGTGCCGGCAGCGTAATGGGCGGACGCTTCTTCACCATTGATGGTCCGCCAGGGGAAGAGCGCACCTTTCTGGTCGAGCTCGCTGGCCCGCATGCGGGCTTGTTCGAGCATGCTGTGGCGAAACAGCAAGAGATTGCGTGCAATGCGTGGTGCCGTATAAATTAAAAATGGCAGGACATAAATTTCGATATCCCAGAAATAATGGCCTTCATAAGTCTGACCGGACAACCCTTTGGCGGGGATGCCTGTCCCTTCTGCACGGGCCGAAGCCTGGAGAGTCTGAAACAGGTTCCAGCGTATCGCCTGCTGCATCTCATATTTGTCACGGCCGGACGCTGACGCGCTCCCCGTAAGGTGGATATCGCTACGCCGCCAGAAGTCGGTCATAAACTCTTTCTGGCCGGTGGCCAGATCATCGAAACCTTTGCTTATGACCCGATCGAGGGTTCGTTCGGCCCGTTCCGCGAGTTCATTGGTCGAGGCACGCCTTGACGAGTGATAGGTGATAAACTTGCTCAGTTGAATCGGCTGCCCCCGCTTTGCATCAATCGAGAAGACAACCTTGCCGAGATCTTCGTTGCATTCGTTAAGACTGGTGTATGGGCAGTCAGTCTCGAACAAGTGATCTACGCCGCAGGTCATGGTCATCCCGCTGTTACGAGCACGGTGCGACAACATCAGACGCAGGTCGCCGCCGGAATGTCCCTGGGGAATCAGTGCCTGGTAAGGGAATCCCGCGCTCCGACGGGGATCGTTCTCCCCGGTCTGATTCTCCTGGGCACCAATCACTTCGGAAGAAATGATCACCGGGGCATCAGCGTTGAGAACGGTGACCTGATATGAGATTGCCGCGACATGTCGGTGCTGCAGCGAGACCAGCCGCCGCGATTCGATCAGAACCTGCTTGCCGACCGCTGTCTCCCAGAGGACGCGCCGCTCCAGAATCCCTTCCTGCATGTCGAGGATCCGCTCAAATAGCTGCAGACTGGCCGTCGGCAGGAAAAAGGGTTCGTCATCCACATAGAGCCGGAAAACTTTGGCATCGGTCACGTTGAGCATGGTTTGACCGGTCTTGGCGAAGCCGTATGCGCCCTCACCATAAACGATTGGCCAGGTCTCGTGAAAACCATTGATGAAGGTCCCTGGCTGACTGATCGGTGTGCCTTCGTCATGATTCCCGCGCATTCCGAGGTAGCCGTTGCCAATGGAGAAGATGGTTTCGGTCTGCGCCAGAAATCGCGGATAGAAAGTCGATTCGATCATTTTCCATTCATTGATCGGGTAGATATGTTTCGGTGGATTCAGGGTTTCGTGACGGATCATATCAAACCTTTTTCGATTATTTGGATGGTTGCGGTAGATCGTTACAGGGAAAGCCGAGTGGATGAAGTTGAATACCTGGGCTTTTTATCTTAATGCCAGTCGCTTTGCTCAATCAAGACGCAAATAGACCTGGTGGCCTGTCGGACTATCCATGAGCCGACTGCAAATCCGGCTGTTTGGCCCATATTTCAGCTCCTTTTTGGTCCATAGCTACGGCTATGAACCTGCAAACGAGCTAGAATCTGTTCTCAAATATCCAGATTTTCGCTTCGGCCCGTACAGTTCGACAAGCTGCTGGCAAGGGATCTGTAGACAGACTCAATGGCCATAAATGACCCTCTCAGGCTTGGATGCCGTGGAGGACTCTATGCCATCGTGGAAATGAAATTTTTCAACCACTGATGAACGTCAAAGCGTTTGATCTGCGCTCGCAGCAGAAGCATTCGCTTGCGCCGCTCGGCTTCAGGCATGCTGAAAGCCTGGAATATGGCATCGGCAGTTGTCTCGACGTCGTAAGGATTGACTCGCAGCGTATACTTGCCGAGTTGATCAATGGCTCCGGCAAATTCGCTGAGGATCAGTACACCATTGTTATCCACCGAGCAGGCGCAGTACTCTTTGGCAACCAGATTCATGCCGTCACGCAAAGGGGTGATCAGCGCAATCTCGGCTGTGCGATAATGCGCCAGCAACTGCACCGGCTCGAGACTTCGAAAGTGGAAACGCAACGGCACCCAGCTGTGCACCGAGAAGCGACCGTTGATGTGTCCGGCAAGTTGTTCCAGTTGGGCTTTCAGATCAATGTAGTCCGGTACCATGGTGCGGCTGGGTACGACAACTTGCAATAACGAAACCTTCTCTTTCATTTCGGGATATTTTTCCAGGGCTCGTTCGAATGCCAGGAATCGTTCCGGAATCCCTTTTGTGTAATCGAGCCGATCAACGCCAAGAATGATCTGCCGCTGCTCGAAGTGCTCATGCAGATACCATGCAGCGTCGGCAACCTCCTTGGTCGCCGCGCGCGAGGAAAAATCGTCAAAATCTATACTGATCGGATAGTGTCCCACGCGAAATGAGCGCTCACCCTGACTGAGGATGGTGTGATTACGATGCCTGCTCACAACTTTGACCCCTGGCACCAGACTCGTCACGCAGCGGACAAAATTTCGGTGATCGCGCAATGTTTGAAAGCCGATCAGGTCATAGGCGAGCAAGCCCTTCAAAAGCTCGTTTTTCCAGGGCAGCCTCCGAAACAGGTCGGCTTCCGGGAAAGGGATGTGCAGGAAGAACGCCAGACTCTGCCGCAGACCCAGTTGCCGCAAGTACCAGCCGGTCATCGCCAGTTGATAGTCGTGAACCCAGATGAAATCGTCAGGCAGGCTGACTGCGGCGGTCATCTCGGCAAATTTGCGGTTTACCGTTTTGTAGGCCTCGAAATGATCACGATTGAAATGGCATTTGCCGAGCATGTCATGGAAAAGCGGCCACAGTGTTTCATTGGAAAAACCATGGTAATATTTATCGATCTCCTCTTCGCTGAGAGGTACTGCAGACAGGGAGTAGCCTTCTTTCTCGACGAACTGCTCGAGGAGTCGGCTGATAGGGACATTGTCATCACATCCAGGCCAACCGACCCAGACCCCCTGGTTTGCACTCACAACCGGAATCATGGCCGTAACCAGGCCACCGGCTCCTGGCTGAATCTGCCACACGCCCTGATCGTCCTGGCTGACAACGATCGGCAAACGATTCGATACCACTACCATACGTTTTTTCATTGCTTCTCCTGATACATCGAGTTTGGAGACGTGGTCTCTGGGTCAACTTCAACATAACACATTGGGCCGTCATTTCAATTACGACCGGGAATGTGCGGGAAAGCTCTGCATGTATATTTAAAAGGCATCAGTTGCGTTTTCAGGGGGTTTTCTCTGTGATCTCTATGATATTGAACACATAGCTGTTGATGCTTCTTCACTCGCTGGAGTGCCGTTCATTATCTTAATGAATCAGTCGTTCAGCGCTGCGCCGAACCCAAAAAAGCCCCACAGCCAGGAGGGGGACTGTGGGGCAACGGGTTTTGGTTCTTCTTGTTAGGAGAGAAAAAATGAAGAACTATTGTTCTGTTGTCTAAATATTACTGAATCAGTCAGATATGTCAAGAAGAAAAATACAGAAATTGCAACGATCCAATCGTTCGAACCGAGTGGCCCTGGTTGTACCCATTTGTACCCATGAGTGTTCTAATATGTGACCAATCAGAGCCCCTGGATGGTACAAATGCAGTTTGCGGACGGCTGTGCCGAAACGGTTGAGCTTTGATCCTTATCGGTCATAATGAAAAGACAGCTCGGGGAGGAGATATATATGAGAAAAAAAGAAC
>JAVVDT010000199.1:0-4368 GCA_032250875.1 Desulfuromonadales bacterium
CGTCGAAGTCATGGTCGCCTCTGCGCGAGTCCGCCAGATGATAGACGACAAGGAACAGACCAAGTCGCTGCCGGAAGCAATCCAGCAGGGCTATGAATCTTACGGCATGCAGACTTTTGACCAATCGCTGATGGGATTGCTCAAGCAGAAAATGATCAGTTTCGAAGAAGCTTTGCGCCAGTGTTCCAATCCGGATGATTTCAAGCTCAAGTTATCCGGCGTCTCGTCAACCTCAGACCTATCCTGGGATGCCTTCGACGGCACCGACGACAAAGGTGTCGAATAAAGCCGGGCCGACAACCGAGAGGAGCGATCCCTGGCCGACCGCGCTACGCTTATTAACCGGCCGCGACTACAGCCACGCAGAACTGAGGCGCCGGCTGCTGGATAAAGGTTTTGCTCCGGCGGGGGTCGATGCCGCTTTGCAACGCTGTCTTGAGTTCGGTTATCTCGATGATAACCGCTACGCTTTGAACCGGGCAACCAGCTTAATGACCCAGGGTCGTGCAGTCGGCCCGCGTATTCTGCTCGATCTGCGGCAGCGCGGCATCAGCGAAGAGGTCGCCTGTCAGGCGTTGGCCAAAGCTCGCGAGGACTGCGATGAAAGCGCGTTGCTGAGGTCGCTTTTGCAACGCCGGTTTCCAGATTTCAACTACAGCTCGGCGCCAGCAAAGGAACGCCGCCGGGTTGTGCATTTTCTCCAGCGACGCGGCTTTGCCATCGACCGCATCATGGACCAATTGACACGGAAAGGTTTTGAAACACACGATGAAGACCGGTAGTGAAATACGTCAGCTTTTTTTGAAGTTTTTTGAAGATCGCGGCCATACGATCGTTGCTTCTTCTTCCCTGGTTCCGCACAATGACCCGACCCTGCTGTTTACCAACGCAGGCATGAATCAGTTCAAGGACTGCTTTCTCGGCCAGGAAAAACGTGCCTACGCCCGTGCCGTTACGGCACAGAAATGTGTACGTGCCGGAGGCAAGCACAACGACCTGGAAAATGTCGGCCGCACTGCACGTCATCACACCTTTTTCGAGATGCTCGGCAATTTTTCATTCGGCGACTATTTCAAGAAAGAGGCGATTGCCTATGCCTGGGAATTTCTCACTGTCGAACTGGGTATTGACAAGCAGCGCCTGTATGTTTCGGTCTACACCGATGATGACGAAGCCGCCGACATCTGGCATGCACAGGAGGGCGTCCCGCGCGAGCGGATTTTCCGTTTTGAAGAGGATAACTTCTGGTCGATGGGCGATACCGGCCCTTGCGGCCCCTGCTCGGAAATCTTTTACGACAACGGCCCGGAAATCGGCTGCGAATCTGCTAACTGCACAGTCGGCTGTGACTGCGACCGCTACATGGAGATCTGGAACAACGTCTTCATGCAGTTCAATCGCCAGCCGGATGGTGAACTGCTGCCGCTGCCGAAACCAGCCGTAGACACCGGCATGGGACTGGAACGGCTCACCACGGTGATGCAGGGCGTGAAATCGAATTACGATACGGACCTGCTCCGCGACATTATCGGCTATATCGAACAGCTCTCCGGGAAAAGCTATGGTGCCATCCCTGAAGATGACGTCTCCATGCGTGTCATGGCGGATCACAGCCGGGCCACGGCATTTCTGATCGCTGATGGCGTCATGCCAAGCAATGAAGGCCGTGGCTATGTGCTGCGCCGGATCATGCGCCGGGCTATGCGTCATGCCAAGATGCTCGGATTTGCCGATCCGGTGCTCTACAAGACAGCCATTTTCGTCCTCGATTTTATGGTCGATGCTTACCCGCAAGAGGCCGACCGCAAGGATTTTGTCGCCAGAATCGTCGAGAACGAGGAAGAACGTTTTATCCAGACGCTCGACAACGGTCTGCGCATGCTCAACGAGGAAGTCGACCGGCGACGCCGGCAGCAGTCGACGGTGATCCCCGGCGATGTGCTGTTCAAACTCTATGACACCTACGGGTTTCCGATCGACCTGACTGCCGATATTGTTGAAACCGAAGGCTTCACCATCGACGAAGCCGGATTTCACATCTGTATGGAGGAACAGCGCCAGAAGGCTCGTCAACATTGGAAGGGCTCAGGTGAAGAGACCATCGGTACGGTTTATCGCGAGCTGGTCGAACAAGGCAACACAGTGAAATTCTGCGGTTATCATGAATTACAGGCAACCAGCCGCATTACGGCGATCCTGCACGATGGCGAGCAGGTCAGTCAGGCCAAAACCGGTGAGCGGATAGAAATCATGACCGAAGCGACCCCTTTCTATGGCGAGTCGGGAGGTCAGGCCGGTGACCGCGGCACGCTCAGCGCACCGAGTCTCAAGGTCGATATCAGCGAGACCAGAAAGCCTTTGCCTGATCTGATCGTTCACATTGGCCAGGTGAGCGCTGGAATCTTGCAAGTCGGTCAGCAGGTGCAACTCTCAGTCGACTCAGAAGCGCGCCAGGCAACCGCCTTGAATCATACTGCGACCCATATCCTGCATGCTGTTCTGGTCGAGGTGCTTGGTGAGCACGTCAAGCAGGCAGGATCACTGGTTACGCCGGATCGCCTGCGCTTCGATTTCAATCACTTTTCGGCAATCACTGATAATGAGTTGCGCCGCATAGAGGTTGAAGTTAATCGCCGCATCCGTGAAAATCGTGCCGTGGAAACCCGCGAGATGGCCGCCGACGAGGCCGTCGCGGCAGGGGCAACTGCGCTTTTTGGCGAGAAGTATGGTGAACGCGTCCGGGTCGTCAACCTTGGTGATTTCAGTATGGAACTCTGTGGCGGGACCCATACTGCCGCTGCCGGCGACATCGGTCTTTTCAAAATCGTGCAGGAAGCAGGGATTGCCGCCGGAGTTCGCCGCATTGAAGCTGTTACAGGCGCCCGGGCTCTTGAGCTGGTGCAGCAGGAGGAGGACACCATAGCCCGCATAGCCGGCCTGGTGAAGAGTGACCGCTCGCATCTGGAAACGCGTCTGACTAAAATGCTGGAACGTCAGAAAGAGTTGGAGCGCGAACTGGCCAACCTGGAGAGTCGGCTGAAAGCTGGGCAGGCCGATGACATCATGAATCAGATTCAGGAGATAGCTGGCATCAGGCTGTTGGCCGCCAAGGTGGAATCGGCAGACGGAAAAGGTTTACGAGAAATGGCCGATAAACTCCGTGACAAGATCGGTTCAGGGGTTATTGCCATTGGCTGCGACTACGAAGGCAAGGCCAACCTGCTGGTTGCTGTCACCGCTGACCTGACCGCAAAGTTGCATGCCGGCAAACTGGTGGCAGCTTTGGCTGCCGAGGTTGGCGGACGTGGTGGCGGTCGGGCGGACCTCGCCCAGGCAGGTGGCAGCCATCCGCAGAAGCTGACCGAGGCATTGGCCAATGTCGCCGATCTGGTCCGCAAAACTTTAAGAGATTAGCCCCTTTGCGCAGTTTTTACTGCGGAGGCAGAATGCGACTTGAAGCCCGGGCAATGCCCCAACTATTGCAACGGACAAAGACGCCGACAATCCTTGTTGTCGATGACGAGGAAATTATTCGTGATCTGTGCGCCCGGGCATTGAAGGATTACCACATTCTCCATGCCGGGAATGGTCAAGAGGCTTTGCAGGTTTTGCAGCACAACACGGCAGACCTGATCCTGGTCGATATCATGATGCCTGTCATGAATGGACTCGACATGTTACTAAAGGTCAAGGAACAGGACCCTGAGCAACTGGTCATTGTCATGACCGGATATGCCGACAAAGATATTATCCTCAAGGCCCTCAAGGCCCATGCCGATGATTTTATCCAGAAACCGATCAATCTTCTGCAGCTGAAAACCACAATAGAGAAAGCCCTCGAGAAAAAGGCCCTGCGCATGGAGCTGGGGCAGCTGAGGCAACTCGATCGCATCAAGTCCGACTTCCTCGGCCTTATTTCGCATAAGCTGCGGACTCCCACAACATCTATCTCCCTCTTCATCCAGAATCTCGCCAGCGGCACTTTCGATCTTGAAGACCCGGAATTTGCATCAGCACTCACTGCCATCCGCGAAGAGTCAGAATACCTTGTCTACCTGATCCAGGATCTGCTCTACTACAGCGATATTATTCTGCGGGATAGCGAAGGCAAGGTCTCTCGACAGGACCTTAAGGAAATTGCCATGGCTGTTCTGGCCGAAAAACGCACGTCGATTGAAAAGAAAGGGCTGACCCTGCAAAACGATCTGGCCGGCAACTGGCCGATGATCATTGTCGACCGCCGTCGCATTGCTTTTGCCCTGAATGCGCTTTTCGAAAATGCCATAAAGTTCACCCCCCCAGGCGGCAGAATCATTCTGTCTGGGGAAATCAATGAAAAGGAACTGACCCTGGCCATTAGCGACAATG
>JAVVDT010000019.1:0-23732 GCA_032250875.1 Desulfuromonadales bacterium
CCCGACAGCTGATTCGCTAGCGAATCAGCTGTCGGGTCAATCCCAACGTAGGCCGATGTCATTTCTTTTTGAAGTTGTTCTTCCGTCCCGGGCGTGATGTCGTGGATCATGCCACGCCAGGTCAATTCTTCGATAAAGTTCATTTTCAACACCAACGACTCAGTTTGTTTGGGTTATCTTTCCATCTTGGCCGCATCCGCAGACAGGCAAACGACTCAACTGCCCCGCTCCATGACTCGCTCTATCTACCGGACGACAGCCTAGCCTCCAACTTGAACACGCTCTATTCCAGTGGCCTTACCGCTCTCTTCATCAATCGAGATGACCACACCACAAAGGACTGGGTCCTTTTTGGCAATTTCATAGCGAACCGGCATCTGGGTTAAAAAGCGCTGGATCGACAATTCTTTGCGAATCCCTATAACCGAATCGCGTGCGCCCGTCATGCCGGCATCAGTAATAAATGCCGTCCCTTCCGGCAATACCCGCTCATCGGCGGTCTGCACATGAGTGTGGGTACCGATCACGGCACTAACCCGGCCATCAAGATAGGCAGCCAACGCACCTTTTTCACTGGTCGCCTCGGCATGGAAGTCAATGAAAATTATTCGTTGGCCAGGACCGAGCTCTGCCAGGATAGCGTCTGCTTTGCGAAATGGGCAATCCAGATTGCCCATAAAAACACGACCCTCCAGATTCACCACAGCAACAGACAGACCCGCCGGAGTCTGGAAGACGCCGACGCCTCTGCCCGGTGCACCAAGCGGATAATTTGCCGGACGCAGCAAGGCAGGCTCCTGTTCGAGGCAGACCAGCCCTTCACGTTTATCCCAGATATGATTGCCCGTGGTCAGGACATCGATGCCGAGATCAAACAACTCTGTAACCACGTCAGGGGTCAGCCCAAAACCAGCAGCCGCGTTTTCGCCGTTCGCAATGACAAGATCTATCATATGCAGATCGACCAGCCGAGACAGGACGTTACGGACCAGCTGCCGCCCTGGGCGGCCAATAATGTCGCCAATAAAAAGAATTTTCAAAAAACAACTCCGAACACCGGCCAGAGACCAGGCAAGAGAGTAAATGGGGAGATGACATACAACCATCCCCCCAAGAGTCCGACTCTCGATTTTAAGTTTTATTTCGCGTAATCAGTCGCTCTAGTTTCACGAATGACATTCACCCTGATCTGTCCGGGATAGGTCATTTCGTCTTCGATCTTACGGGCGATATCTTTCGCCAGGACATGGGAATAATCGTCAGAGACAACTTCACTGGAGACCATGACACGGATCTCCCTTCCGGCCTGAATTGCGTAGCACGAGGTGACCCCGTTAAACGAGGTGCCGATACGTTCAAGATCTGCCAGCCGTTTGACATAGGTCTCCAGCATTTCGCGCCGCGCACCTGGCCTGGCTCCCGACAAGGCATCGGCGGCCTGCACCAGAACCGCCAGAACCGTCTCCGGCTTCTCATCTTCGTGATGGGCACCAATGGCATGCACAATCTCGGGTGCTTCGCCATGCTTTCTTGCCAGGTCAGCACCAATAACCGCGTGCGACCCTTCGATCTCATGGTCAACAGCTTTGCCGATATCATGTAACAAACCGGCACGTTTTGCCTGCTTGATGTCGATACCGATCTCAGCCGCCATAATGCCGCACAGGAAAGAAACCTCAAGCGAGTGCTGCAGGACATTTTGACCGTAAGAGGTCCGGTATCGCAAGCGACCGATCAGTTTGACGATCTCCGGATGGATACCATGGACGCCGACATCGAAGGTTGCCTGCTCGCCCGCCTCGCGGATCGTGCCATCGACCTCCTGCTCGGCTTTTTTAACCACCTCTTCGATCCGCGAGGGATGAATCCGGCCGTCAGCGATCAGACGTTCGAGGGCCAACCTGGCTACCTCCCTGCGTACCGGGTTGAAGCCGGAGATAATAACTGCTTCGGGTGTATCATCAATAATCAGGTCAATGCCGGTTGCAGCCTCAATCGCACGAATGTTGCGGCCCTCACGGCCGATAATGCGGCCTTTCATTTCGTCGCTTGGCAAAGCCACCGAATTAATGGTTTTTTCCGCTACGTAATCACCGGCATACCGCTGAATCGTCAGCGATAGAATTTTTTTGGCTTTCTTGTCTGCGGACTCCTTGGCATCATCTTCGATCTGTCTGATCAATCTGGCTGCATCATGGCGGGCTTCGCTCTCCATGGAGGCCATAAGTTGACGCTTGGCTTCTTCGTTAGTCATCCCGGAGATCTTTTCCAGCTTGTTACGTTGTTCTCCTATCAGAATCTCGATTTCATCAGTGCGCTTTTGCAGGTTGCGGTCGCGATCGATCAACGACTGCTCACGACGGATCAGATCCTGATCTTTTTCATCCACCTGAAACGCTTTACGATCAAGATTTTCCTCTTTCTGAACCAGACGTTTTTCCTGGGATTGAAGCTCCTTGCGAGCCTCTCGTACCTCATCCTCCCAGTCGGCCTTCGCCTTAAAAACAACGTCCTTGGCATGAATCTCAGCTTCCTTGCGGAGCGTATCCGCTTCTTTCTTAGCGCTTTCGATGATTTGTGCTGCATCACGTTCTGCGCTAGCCAGTTTCGAGCCCGCTGCTTTGGCACGGATAACCGCACCAAGGAACCCACCAACGGTCAAACCGGCAATTAGTAGTAATAGCATTTCTGTATTCAAAGCCGTCACCTCCTTATTGGCATTATTTTTTATGAAACGCCCTGACTGCGGCAGCAGTTATCAGGCGGTAAAGTTTAGAGTACGACTTTCAGTTATCAACACGGAAAGCATCTGGTCATGTTTTGTTGCCGGCAAAGCAGCCAGCAACTGAGAATCGTAAGCGAAGCCAAGCTTCACACAATCTGCCCTGCATTCAGCAAGCGCGCGGTCATAGAATCCGCGGCCGTAACCAAGTCGGTGGCCGGTCAGATCGAATGCGACACCTGGGACGATCACAAGGTCCAGGTTCTCGGCAGGTATCGCATTATCCCCCCGCGGCTCCAGCACACCAAAGGCACCGGGGGCCAGATCGTCCGAACTCCGCACTTCTACGAAAACAAGCTCATCATCTTTAATTCGTGGATAAACCAGAGTCTTGCCGCTTTCAATCGCTCGTATCGACACGGTCTCTGTCAACACCTCATTATGAATAGCACTGTACAGAGCCAGGCAGCTTACGCGTTGAAACAAGTCAGAACGCAGAAATCGCTGCTGGATCTCTACACTTGCACTGATGCAGGTTTCAAGCGGGCGTGACCTGCGTTCAGCCAGGAATCGAGATCTTATGGATCGCTTTGGCATGGGCAGAGATCTCACATATGGAGACCTCCGGACGGAAGGGTTCAGATAGAAGGCGGGTATATACGGCGCACAGCATCCGCATCAAATTGTTCTTACTGAGGTCTCCACGCACAGCATGTCTTCGGTTCGGTTAAGCCGCTGACAACACTGCAAAAATAGTCTGGAATTCCTGAGTTCATAATTATGATGCATCATGCTTCTCGTCGTTTTTTAAAACGTCCGCAGTGGACGGCAATACCTTTTGGCCAATCTATCGTGAAATCCCCGTACGGAGATGCTTTGTTCGCTAAACTTTTATCCTGGCAGAACAGAACTGCCTTATATATTTCTAACCCAGAGCTGCCTCTATCTTTTCAACCAACTTGCTCAAACGCTGATCTTCAGCTGGCGAACCACCAGAGGCAAGTTCATCTTTGAGATGAACTGCCGATACATTGAGCAACGCCAGGATTGTCGCTTGAAGTGAATCGACGGCTCGACCACTGGAAGCCACCTGCGAAATCTGATCTTCAACATACCTGGCAACGCGGTGAACCTGCTCGGGAGAAGCATCACTTCTGAGGTTAAATTGCTGACCGAGAATAGAGACCTGGACGCTCTTTTTCACTATCCTTTCCCTTCCAGGTGTTCTAACTTATCCAACAGTTTGTCTAACTCATCGCTAACTCTGGAACGATCCTGAAGCAATCGGTCGCATTTTGCGGTAAGTTCCCGATTATGCGCCTGCAATTCCATACGTTCAGTCAACAATTTATCAACCAACTCTTCCAGTCGCGTAATCGCTTCCAAAGCCACTAGAAATCTCCCTCTTTAATGCTAATTTTCAGCGTAGGTCAAAGATTATAAAAAGTCAAGCGATCTCAATTGTTAGCAAAGAGTGCCGCAACAAATTCATCCGCATTGAAGGGGCGCAGATCAGCGACACCTTCACCAACACCAATCAAACGCACCGGCAGATCGAGCTGCGAACTTATTGCTACGACAATTCCACCCTTGGCTGTTCCATCCAGCTTGGTCAAAGCGATACCGGTAACCTCTACGGCGGCCTGGAACGTGCGGGCCTGAATCAGAGCGTTCTGACCAGTGGTTGCATCGAGAACCAGCAAGGTCTCATGGGGAGCACCCGGAATCTCCCGATCAACAACCCGGCGCACCTTTTTCAACTCTTCCATCAAATTGACCTTGGTATGCAGCCTGCCGGCAGTATCCAGGATCAGGACATCAGCTTTACGCGCAACAGCAGCCTTGGCCGAATCAAAGGCGACGGCAGCGGGATCGGATCCCTCGGCATGCCTGACGACTTCCGCCCCGGCACGTGTGCCCCAGACTTCGAGTTGCTCGGCCGCTGCCGCACGGAAGGTATCGCCGGCACCGAGGACCACCTTTTTGCCCTGGTCGGTAAATTGTTTTGCGAGCTTGCCGATCGTTGTCGTCTTGCCGACACCATTGACACCGACGACCATTATTACCAAAGGTCCGTTCTCCGGGGTCGGCCAATCCGGCGCGCCGGTTTTCAAACGGGCGCGTATTTCCTCACCGAGGACTTTGTGCAATTGTCCTGGCTCGCGTTGATCGATCTCCTTGAGTCGTCCATTCAGGGCCTGCACCAATTCCTGGGTTGCCTGCATACCAAAATCCGCAGTAATCAGGATTTCTTCCAACTCTTCGAAGAATTCATTGTCCAGACGGGCATGACTGCCCAGCAAAGCATCCACCCGGCCGACCAGAGAGCTGCGTGTTCTGGCCATGCCTTGCCGCATACGCTGGTACAGGCTGATCGTTTCCTCTTCCTTTTCAGGCACTGCCGCCAACGTCGGCGGGGGTTCCTCGACTGGAACCAGTTCAGCTTCGGCCGGCGAGAGGTCTTCTTCTCTTGCAACCTCGACAGTCGTTTCAGACGGTTCTGCAGGCGGTTCTGCAGGCGGTTCTGCAGGCGGTTCTGCAGGCACTTCAGCCTGGCGCTCGCCAGAGCGATATTTTCTTCTCAGCAACAGTACGACAATGACCAGAGAAACCAGCGTCAGGGAGATAAAAATCAGCCCGAGGGCCGCTAACGGTCCATGCTCGGCGGGAACACCCAACGTAACAAGAAAATCAGCAAATTGTGCCAGCCAGCGTTCGAAATCCATAATTCATCCTGAAACAGACACAGTCTGTCGATCAAAGCTCAACAGATTGCGCAAAGGTTAATGTTATGATGGCGTCGCAAAAAGTCCACCCTACGGCGTTATGGCGTTTTTCCAGGACCTCGACATACCATATGTATGCCTTCGCCCCTGAAAAAACACCAAGCCTTGTAGGATGAAATTTTTGCTTAGCCATCCCATGAGTACATCCCATGTGTTATTGCGAGTGCACCAATGTTATGAAACGGGGATCAGGCAATCTCTCGGTAGAGTGCCTGGATGCAGCGACGGGCTTCCAGCAGCGCTCGGCCCAACATATCCGAACGATCCAGAGTCAGCACCAGATAATAGTCTTTGGTAACCGGCAGTATCAGGGTTTGCGACTGCTTCGTGGTGATGATAATTTCCTTGAGTTCATCATGGCCAAAGCGATCAATCACTTCACGCATGCTTTGCAGGATGACGCCTTTGTGCGCAGCAATCACTTTCAGCTCGTAGTCATCCATGACACCGACATGTTCTACAGCTTCGCCTTCCCAATCAGCAACAATCGCTCCCTGGGCACCAGGAACACTCTCTATCAATGAATTCAGCAGAGACTTGAAAGGCACGACTCAGGCGACCTCTTTCATGCACACCGAGACGAGCTTGGAAACTCCAGGCTCCTCCATGGTTATTCCGTAAAGGTTGTCGGCAATTTCCATCGTCCGCTTATTGTGGGTGATGATGATAAATTGCGATGTCTTGGCCATGGTCACGACAATATCGTTGAAACGACCGATATTGGCATCATCCAGAGGCGCATCGACTTCATCGAGCAGACAAAAAGGCGACGGTTTGATCTGGAAGATGGAGAAGATCATGGCAACGGCCGTCAAGGCTTTTTCCCCTCCGGAAAGCAAGGTCACGTTCTGCAGCTTCTTGCCGGGGGGTTGAGCGACCACCTCGATACCTGTCTCGAGGAGATCGTTTTCGTCTGTCAGGATCAACTCCGCCTGACCGCCATTGAACAATTGCGGGAAGAGTTCCCGGAATCTGGCGTTGACCAGGTCGAAGGTTTCACGAAAGCGCTTGCGGGTGGTACGGTTGATTTTGGCAATAGCCGACTGCAATCCCTCAAGGGACTTGTACAAATCCTCCTGCTGCGTCGTCAGGAAGCTGTAACGTTCCTCAAGTTCCTGATATTCGTCGATCGCCATCAAGTTGACTTCGCCGATCTCGTCGATACGGCTCAGCAGGTGATCGCGACGTTCCGCAGCGGAAACTTCATCAAAGTCATCATCCAGCCTGGCGGCAATTTCAGGTTCGGCCAGATCAATACGATAGCGTTCAAGAAATGCTTGCCGCATATGTTCAATCTCAAGCTGCAGCTCACGGCTCTGCATCTGACGTGTGGACAGCTCATCACGTAATTGTTGGGCGTGGGAGCGCAATTGTCTTATTTCCGTTTCGCGTCGTTCGATGTCCTGACGGCTCTCTTCAAATCGCTCGCGCAGACCGGCCAGGGCTTTCTCCAGTTCGATGCGCTTATGATAAAGGACCTCCATCGTCACCTTGAGCTCTTCAGCTTCACTGCGTAATGTCACCTGCTTTTCGGCAGCATCCAAGGTGTCCCGGTTGAGCATCACCTGGCGCTGACGCAATTCTTCACGCAAGGTTACCAGTCGAGCCAGGGCGTTGCGACTGTTCTCTTCTCGTTCGCGCAGGCTCGCCAGGCTGACTTTCAGACTTGTGACGCTCTGACGCGCCTCATTGGTTTGCTCACGCAGACCCTGAAGTTCTTCCTGCAAGCGTGCAACCAGCATTTCCAGCTCACGTTTTTCATCTTCGCCCGTTACACGTGTGCCGGATGAAGCGTGTAATGTCTGCCGCAGGGACTCATGCTCTTCGTGCAGCTGTTCCTCTTCCAGACACAACACCTCGATACGGCCCTGGAGGCGGGATTCCTCGTGCAGCAGGCCACCAAGATCCTTGCGGTTGTCGACCACACGGATTTCTTGCTGATGCAGGTCGTGCTCAGACTGGCGCAAAGCATCTTCCGTTGTTCGGGACTCTTCACGCAGAGTGTTGCGTCGTTGATTCAGGATGGCGACTTCACTATCCAGGCTCTTGACCTGTTTCTGCAGCTCTTTCATCTCCCGCTTCTTATGCAGCAAGCCCTGGTCAAGCGCCTGGCGACCGCCGCCAGTCACCTCGCCGCGATGCGTCAGCAGGTTGCCGTCCTCAGTCACCAAAGTGACGCCGAAGGGCAGCTTCCGGCCAAAATACCCGATCAAATCATCAACCAGATAGACCCCGGAGAGAAGGCGCGACACGGCGTCATGAAAGCCGCTACGACTTTGCAGCAGTTCCACAAGAGGTTTGCCTCCGGGCAGCTGCGGCGTTTCACCTGCGGGGAATTCGGGCAACAGGAAGGTACAGCGCCCATCATTATCCTGCAGAAACGCGAAAGCATCCCGGACCGACTCAAGCGTGTCTGGCAACAAAGCCTGTACGCGCTCGCCGAGAACGGCTTCGATCGCTGCTTCGTAACGAGCCGGCACCTCAAGGATGTCGGCGACCAGTCCCTGCATACGGGTTTTGTGTCGTGCATCCGAGAGCAGCGTCTTGACTCCGCGGGCATAGCCCTCAAGATCGTGCTCCAACTGCTGGAGTGATTCGAGACGTGAACGCTGACGACTGAGCTCTTCGCGACGCTGCAGCAACTCAAGTTCCACCTGCTCCACCTGCTCCTTCAGGTCGGCCTGACGTTCCCGCAACCCGTGACGACGTTCAACGAGCTCAGCATGTGTATTTTCAAGCATTTCGAGGGTAGCCGACAAACTGCTGCGGCTATTTTGCAGGCGTTCCAGCTGTCCGTTGACCGCCACCGCTTCCTGGCGGTTACGTTCAATCAGCTCGCCCAGAACTGCGAGCCGCCGATTCGCCTCTTCGTGCTGACTGCTGATACGGCTCAATTCGGCAAGCAGATGATAAAGTTTTTGACGAACCTGCTCCAGCTGCCGGCCAAGAGCATCTTCCTGCTCGGTCAAATCCAGCAGCACGTCTTCGCTTGCAGCCAGGCACTCCCCTTCCTCAGCAAGCCCTTTGGACTGGTCCTCACTGGTCTGGCGTAAGTCAGACTCTTCCTGGTCGGCAGTCGAGAAGCGTCGATCAATCTCGGCAAGTTCCGTGGCTATCTTCTCCTGCTGACGATCGAAAGACGCAAGCTCTTTGCTGCCAAATTCCAGGCGACTCTCGATCCGCTGGATTTCACTGGTAAGGTGAAAAACTCCGGTTTGTCCCTGGGTCGCCTCTTTGTCACACTCGCTGTGATGCAAGCGGGCTTGCTCGAGCTCGAGATCCGCCTGTTCGAGCTGGCGGGTGACGGTATCGACTTGTCCTGTCTGCTCTTCGGCAGAGCGGCCAACCTGTTCAGCTTTTTCATTCAATGTTAAGAATTGACGCATGCCGAATTGCAGCTCCAGCTCACGAAGGTCCTCGCGGAAACCCTTAAAACGCTCAGCCCGTTGGGCCTGCCGCTTCAGGCTGTTCATCTGCCTTCGCACTTCGCTGACAATGTCGCCGAGACGCAGCAGGTTCTGGCGCGTTGCATCGATTTTGCGCAAAGCAGTTTTCTTGCGGGCTTTGAACTTGGTGACACCGGCTGCTTCTTCAATCAGGCTGCGTCGATCCTCGGGCTTGGAATTGATGATCATGCCGATCTTGCCCTGCTCAATAATGGAGTAGGCCCGGGTCCCAACCCCGGTATCCATGAACAGCTCCGTGATATCCAGCAGTCGACAGGGCGTTTTATTCAGAAGATAGTCACTTTCACCATTGCGGTAAAGCCGCCTGGTGATCTGAATCTCGGCATAGTCTCTGAAGGCGGAAGGTGCCAGACCGGACGTATTGTCCATGGTCAGAGTCACTTCGGCCATGCCGAGCGGCTTGCGGCTTTCACTTCCGCCGAAGATAACGTCTTCCATTAATTTGCCGCGCAGGTAGCGGGCGTTCTGCTCGCCCATCACCCAGCGAATCGCATCGACGACATTGCTCTTGCCACAGCCGTTCGGGCCGACAATCGAGGTAATGCCATCGTCAAAGCCGAGCACAGTACATTCGACAAACGACTTAAAGCCAGTGATTTCAATACGTTTTATTTTCATGGGGATAGACGTCGACACAGCGGAAAGTCCGCACTGGTCCTTTGCAAAACAGCTTCCATCAAGAGTTAAGGATGGACATGAAGTAGCCGGTGATGTTAGCAAGCTCAGACAATGCTGTAAAGGAGATTTAAATGCATCAGACCCTGCGCTTTTCACCCCTCTGGCAGTTGCCCCGATATGCTGCAAAGGTTATGTTATGAACATGCATGTCACCGAATGGCAAATCAATCTTCGCGAAGAGAACCTTTCCCTGCTTGAAGCCCTTGCTTTGAGAATCCCGGCGGCGCCAGGCGCCTTCCTGCGGCAGCTCTGCAAAAAACAGCGGGTGATTGTCAACAAGCAGTCTGCCGAGGCAGACAGCCATGTCCATGCAGGCGACATCATAGAGGTCAAAGCGTCTCAGCGCTGGCAGGAGTGCCTGGAGCAGTCACACCTTGAACCCGGACAGATTCTCTATGAAGACGTACAATGCATGGTGGTCAATAAGCCCGCAGGCCTGGCCGTCCACCATGCCCTTGACCATGATGACAACCTGCTGCTGCGCATTCGGAGTTTTTTACGTCTGCGAGGAGAAACCTTTCAGGTTGCGCCGATCCATCGCCTGGATATCGGCACCTCAGGCGCGGTACTGTTCGGTAAGGGGCGTGCCTCGATCAGCCAATTGGGCCAGATGGTCATGGCCGGGGAGATGACCAAACATTATCTGGCATTGGTTGAAGGTTGTATCTCTCTATCAGGAGAGCTGAACAGTGCCGTTCCCGCCAAAGGCCAAATGAAATCCGCATTTAGCAGGTTTCGACCTGTGGCCAACACCAGTCAATATACTCTTCTCGAGCTGGAGCTGGTCACCGGTCGGCACCACCAGATTCGCCATCAACTCGCTGCAATCGGCTCGCCGATTATCGGCGACAGCCGTTATCGCGGCACAGTCGTCAGTGACATAAACCGGCCTTTCTTGCATTGCCATCATCTGGCCTTCCCGCAACCGGCAACCGGAAAAACCGTAGATATCCATTGCCGGCTTTCGTCTGACTTATCGATGCTGCTGAATTCCCTGGGCTTTTCACAAAGCTTTCTCAAAGAAAAACACTGAGAAAACTCCGCCACATGAATGAAATCCGGGTATAATGACCAAATGGTTGCCTGATTCGAAAAACAGCTGATCGTTTATTACCTACAACTTCTAGCATACGGCAGGCTCAACCCAATCATGCACGCAACGAAACCGCAAGACAGAACAATCCTGCACAGGCGCACGGCAGCACGTACCGTCGTCTTTTATGTCATCTTCGCCTCCTTGTGGATTTATTTTTCCGACATACTCCTGGCATGGTTCATCAGTGACCCGCAACTGCTGACCAGAGCACAGAATATCAAGGGGTGGCTTTATGTTGTGGTCACGGCAAGCCTGCTTTACTGTTACCTGAGTCACTGCCTGCAGGGGCTGCGAAATCGCGAAGAGGCGCTTGAACAAGAGCAGAGCAAGGCTCAACAAGACATTCGTGAGCGATTCAAACAACTCAACACCCTGTTCGATTCAATGGGTGCCATCGTTTATGTTGCAGATCTTGAAACCTATGAGCTGCTCTATGTCAATCGATTTGCCACAGAGTTTTTCGGCCAGGATTGGCAAGGGCGCAAATGCTACCATTATCTGCAGGAGGGCATTGAGCAACCATGCGACTTCTGCACGAATCCAAAGCTTATCAGCTCTGGCAAATCCGGCGACCCGGTCAACTGGGAGTTTCTCAATACCAGGAATAATCGCTGGTACGAATGCTTCGACAAGGCCATTCGCTGGACAGATGGCAGGCTGGTACGGCTTGAGGTCGCCCTGGACGTGACCGAACGCAAGGAGCTTGAAAGGATCAAGGAAGACCTGCTGTCCTCGATGAGCCATGAGATGCGGACCCCCTTGACCGCTATCAGCGGATTTGCCGAACTTCTCCTGAATGAGCCGGAAATTCCGGAGCAGCATAGTCGACACATTGAAATCATCTATCGGGAAGCTGAAAAGCTGGGTGACCTGATTAACAGGTTCCTGGATGTACGAAGACTGAAAACCGACCGCACACGTATCAATTACGAGCGCGTACCGGTTCAGGATGTGCTGGACAAAGCGTTAAATGGCTGTCGGGATTGCAAAGAGCACCACGAAATCCGCGTTGAGTGCCAACCTGCCTTGCAAATTTATGGCAACCGTCGCGAACTGACTCAGGTTATCAGACAACTTGTGGAAAATGCCTGCCGCTACTCTCCTCATGGAGGGAAAATCTCCCTGACGGCACAGAAGCTTGCCCAGGAAATTTCCATCCAGATAACTGATCAGGGGATAGGCATACCACAACACGAGCAGGAGGCGATATTCACTCCTTTCCACAGACTTGATCGCGGAGACACCCGCCGTACAGGAGGTGTTGGCCTTGGCTTGTCCGTGGCCAGAGATATTATCGCTCTGCACGGTGGCCAGATCCAGGTCAAGAGCACCCCCGGTCAGGGCAGCACATTTACCATTTTATTGCCTTTACCGGTCGATGGACAAGACCTTGTGACGGACAGGATCCCGGACAAAGCACAATCATGACAAACCCCGTACCGAGGACAACATCACGGAAACGTTTACTGGTTCTCTCCATATTGGCAATTATCGTCCTGGCGGTTGTCTGGATTGGCCACTTTCTAATCAACTTCGACCTCAACGATTATCGACAGCAGGCAGAAGAAAAGCTTTCATCCCTGCTGTCACTCCCCGTGAAGGCAGGTGACGTAAGCTACAATCTTCACGACACCAACCTGGCCTTGCGCGTTGCCGGGCTACAGATCGGCGACGACGATTCAGCTTTACAGGTAGAGACCCCTGAGATTCTGATTGATCTGCAATGGCGGGGTCTGCTTGCCCGCGATCTTAAGTTTGCCAGAATCAGCCTGCTTGAACCACGTATCAGGATAAAAGCCGTAGCCAACGAGCCCGATGGCGAAGCCCCTTCCCATGAAAAACCACTCCCCACAATATTCAGCCAGGCGCTGCTGCAAAACATCAATATTGGCAAACTCGAGGTTCTCGACGGGACGCTATCTATCGAAATGTCTCGTTTCGGTCAACCCGCACAGCAGATAGAGGTGACGGAACTCGGCGCTGAATTGACTGATATCAAGTTGAATCATGCCGTTCAACTTGCGGTAAAAGGTAATCTGAAAATCCCGGGACAAAAGGGTGTGAGTCCGTGGCAATTACAGGGAGAAAGCTCTCTCGAGGTGAACAAGAACAATGTGCTGGAACCGAGCTTCAATCTGGATCTGAACGCAAACAAGCTGGAGCTAGACGCAATCGGGTCTTTTTTCACAGGAAAGACTGCCGATTATTCCATGCATGGAACAAGCGATCTGCATTTGCATCTCGAAGGATCACCGAAAAAAAATATCGAATTTCAAACAGGACTGTCGTCCGCCAACATGGCCGTGCGCCCCGGCCCCGCCTACACACAACCGATCCTCTTTAAAAATCTGCTGGCCAGCGGACGTCTGCAAATTTACGGCGATCAACCAGGTATCAAGGATCTGTCGTTACAGATCGATGAATCCCGCTTGGCCGGCAGTATCGGTTGGGCTCCAGATGGGCAGCCTTTCTCGGCAACCGTCAGATTAGTTAACAGCAGCCTGACAGTGCCGCAGGCCAAACAATGGCTCCCGGACCTGCAGCAAGCCTGGCAAGCGATCAGTCAAGACCTTCTGGCCCAGGGTTCCATCCAGGTTGATCTGGCAGAATTTACACTATTGGAAAATACCGCGTCGCAGAGAGCATGGCGGATTGGCCAGTTAAAGGGTGAATTCCGGCAAGTCATCTGGAACAACAAAAAAAACCCCGCCATAGAGATCCTTTCACTGCCATTCAACATCAACGGCAATCTTTGGCAGGTCGATAAAGGCCGTGTCCGCTGGGGTTCCCTGCAACTGCTTGCCAATGGGACGGGGAAGTATGATCAAGACGGCCTCAAAGTGACGTCGCTTGATTATTCCGGTCAACTCTTGCCAAGTGCGCTGCTGGAGGAATGGCAGATCCCTCAGCACGCGCTTTCAATCAACGGCCCGGTCTCTGTCAGCGGACATCTTGAGGGCCCGCTCGATCAGCTTACCCTCGACTTGCAGGCGGACCTGTCGCATCTCAACATAAGCCATCCTGGCGGATTGACTCTTACACCGCAGCCGGAAGACACGCTGGCGATAAACGCTTCCATCTCAAGGCAAAAGATCAGCCTTGAACATGGCTCCATCAAATGGTCGATCGCAAAAGGACACATCTCCGGCAATTTTCTCATGGGGGATCCTGACAGTCTCGCCATGGACGCCTTACTGACAATCAACGACTTGTCCAGACTTGCCCAAACCTTGCCGCTGCTGGACAAGTTGCAACTGCACGGCCAAGCAGAGTTAAGGATCAAACAAAGGGGGCTGCCTGAGAATAATCGTCCCGAGGTCGTCGTGACCTTACGCGATGCCGGCCTTCATGCGACCAGTTTCATCGCCGATCTGAGTCAAATCAACGGCCGCGTTCACCTGACCCCAACCGGGCTGGTTGCCGAAAATCTGAGTGTTTATCTGGGACAGTCGCCTCTGACTGTCCAGGCACGACTCGAAGACTTTACCAACCCGCATCTGTTTCTGGACGTCAAGGCGCCATCGATTCGTGCCGACGAACTGATTTTCTATTCTGACCAGGCCATGCTCCGCGATATTAACGGCCGCCTGGAGATTGATCGCGATGGGCTCTCCTTTGCTCCGGTTGATGTCCGCCTCGACGGCGGCACCCAGGCTACTGTGCGCGGCACGATTGCTTTTCATTTGCCCTTTGACACACAACTCGAGATAACCTCGGAGTTTCTCCACGTTGGCGAAGTGATCAGCCTGTGGTCAAATCGATCCGAGGCATCGAAACAACGTTCAATCTCAAGAGGAGAAAGACCTGACGGCACAGCAGCCAAAGCGAACATCAGGATCAACGCCCTGGTCAAACATGGAGACCTGTACGGCATGAGCTTTCATGATGCTTCCGGCCTCATCGTTCCGAATCACGATCGCCTGAGCATTCACCCCCTCGACTTCTCAGTCGATGAAGGTTTCTGCAATGCCCAGATCCTCACTGATTTTTCCAGAGAAGGACCAACCCTCTTGCGTATTTCCGGGCATGCTCAAGATGTGGATGCCCTGGAGGTTTATCGGGAACTTCTCAATCAGAAGAACATTGTGCGCGGCAAGTTAAGAGGCGATTTTTATCTGAACGGAGAAATAGGTTCCAACTTTCTTCCCTCATCCTACGGTAATTTCAGTATTCAGGTTCATGACGGCGTCTTGCACCAGTTTCCGGTTCTGAGTAAAATTTTCTCACTTCTGAACGTATCGCAGATATTCGCTTTGCAACTGCCGGATATGGACGCTGAAGGGATGCCCTTTGACGTTTTATCGGCCAACTTCCAGCTAGAGGATGGCATTCTCAGGACCGAGGATTTAAAAATTCAGAGCAAGGCAATGAACCAGTCGTATGTCGGACAATTGAACCTGATCGAAAAAGAACTCGATCTGGCCGTGGCGGTTCAACCTCTCGGCACGGTTGACAAGATCGTTTCACGCATTCCGGTAGCAGGTTGGTTGCTGACCGGTGAGGACAAAGCTTTATTAACGGCACACTTTTCCGTCACAGGCAAACCCGGCGACGTCTCCGTTGCTGCCATGCCGCTGGACACGCTTACCGAACCGACAATCGGCCTGCTCAGGCGAACCCTGGGCCTGCCTTTCAAACTTGCTGAAGATCCGCAGATTCTCTGGGGAGGGAAAGGTGGTAAGGAGTGACTTTGCTGAGGAATAAATCGGGCTCCATTTATCCCGACATGCATGGTGGAGATACCGCCGGTCCGGTCATGAATCCTGATATCCGTAAACCCGGTTTGGATAACGAATCGGTCGTTGAGGGTAATCCGAATCCTCGCAACGATTCCAGCAATCTCGTAAGCGATTGAAATCCGGGCCTTCCGGGTGAATATCAACCTTATCGCTGCTGTTTATATCCCCTGAAGGTATCCATCGATTATTCAGACTCCTCCCGCATGACCCGCACCAGGACCTCTTGGAGCGTCGGCCGCATTGCGTTGGCTCTGGCATGATCGCCCTTTTGAAGATACGCCTGGTATCTCTCGAAGAGTCGGCGGCGTTCACGATCCCAGCTTGAACTTGCCCCGATTTTCCCTTGCTGAATTGAGGCCCCTTCCCTGCGGGCATGGACCCAGTTGCTGACGCAATGGAAATAGATCAACGCTCTGTCAATAAGTACAAACATCAACTGCGGATTACGCAAGGGACCGACCTGAATACGACAAATGCCGAGTTCCCGCGAAAAGGGACCAATCTCGACCTTGAGACGTGACAGGGGCCGGATTCCTGTCCAACCGGCGATAGCTCCGGCCGCGCCCGCACCAATGGTAAAGACACCGAAAGTGATCCCCGCGGCCGCCGCGTCGATGGCTACGCCCGTGGCCGCGCCGATGGTGCCGAAAGCAATACTCAGTTGCTTGCGTGTCAGACCCAGGGCTTGCCAGGTTTCTTCGGAAAACAGGTCGCGAGCCGCCACGGTTTCGGCAGCAAGGTCGGCATTGAAAAGGTTATGAAGAAAACGTCTCTTGATTTCTTTTCGGAAATTGTCTTCGAGCCCGGCAAGTTTGTCCTGAAAAGAGCCAATGAGCTGGTCGCGTTTGCGTTCACTGTCTTTGGGTTCACTGCCTTCGCTGACACCGTTAAGAGATAACGTCAGGGAGCCTTCAAGAAGGCGCAGGACTGCATCTGCGCAAGCTTCCAGGCGACCTTGCCAATCGTCTCGTAAAGCTGTAATGACCCTCTTGAGAGAAGCGCCCCATTCCTGCTCGATATGCTTGAGGGTCTCGAGAAGTTCGATGCGTTCCATGAAGGTGGCACGGTGTGCGTCGAATTGCAGATTGACGTTGAAAGTCTTGGCCAAGGCTGTTTTCCACTGTCTGAGATATGCCGTGTCTTCGGTCTTGGTATTGATCACTGCCATACGTGGACGGCCGGTGAGCCGCAGAATTTCCATTTCAGCCTCGTCGTTGACTCGCAAGGGGCGCGAGCCATCGGCCACATAGATGATGCCGGCGTTTTTGACCACCGGCCGCAACAGTTCGCAGTCATCGTTGAAACGGGGATCGCCACGGTGGGCTCGAATGAATTCCTCAACCATGCGTTCCGGGGGCCCACTGAATTTCTGCATCCAGCGCAGGGTTTGCAGGGGCATTTGAAAACCCGGAGTATCCACAAACCGCACCAGGGTTTCACCGTCGACCTTAATCGCGTAGGTGATGCACTGACGCGTTTCACCGGGAACTGAGCTGATCGGTACGTGGTCATCTTCGGTCAAAGTGGACACCACGGACGATTTGCCTTCATTCGGATGCCCTACCACCGCAAACACAGGCACATCACTCATGGGCATAGCTCCAGTTGTGGACCAACAGCATGGGATCGCCCAAGGTGGCGAGGCGGCGATGCCAAATGCCGAATTCGTGATCAGGAGTCGGTGCTCTGCAGCCTTCTCGATCCTGCCTGCCGACAAGAGCAACGATCAGCAAATGGTCTTTGCCAAGCAGGCGACGTAAACTTTTCAGGTATTCTTGGGTGGCAATGATGCAGGGTTGCCAGCCTTCCAGCACCAGCACTATGGGAACCTGACTGGTTTCTCCGGCAAGAAAATGCAGTGCGTCGGCATCCTCCTCTTCATCAAGTCGCACTGGTACAACGGCATCGACCGAAGCGTTGAATTCGCGCTGAAGATCACCCTGCCACAGCCCTTGCCCATGTTCTGCCATCAACTCTTCAGGCACCAGGGCGCGGATCCTGGATATCTTGTCACGAAGTTCGCTGTTGGCAATCACCTCGGCCTGCGGATCCTCCAACGACGTTTCTGCACCCGAATCGACATGCAGCAGCGGATGCTGCATGCGTCGCATGACCGCTTCATTTCGGGCATCACGAAAAGTCAGCCGTCCACAGGCATAGCGGCTGCCGAGCAGGGCGGAGCCCATCAGCACCAACCGGGGCAATACCGTGTATACCAGAATCGCCCACAGCAGAAAATACCACCAGGACTGAAGATCGGTACTGGACAGATTTTGCAGGCCTTCCTTGAGAAAAACCCGCGAGCCCTCTACCTGCTCAACGGTGGGATGGGAATAAGGGGGATTTGCCAACCCGGCCCAAGGGCGTGCCAGGGCAGCAACAAAGCCATGGACCTGCTCGGCGGAAATGCGTGTGGTCGTCTGCCAGCTGAAGGCCAGGTCGGCGACCCAGCCGCGGAATAGCACGGTCAGGAACACAGCCAGGGAAAAGCCCAGGGCTAATGACTGCATCAGCCGAAAAGCCCACCAGCCGATGACACCAGAATATAAACTGCCTCTCCCGCGCAGAAGGCCAAAACTATTGGCCATGGCCAGCTTGCTCCGGCCGTCGCCCGATCGCCCTGAGAGACGCTGACTGAGGTGAGTCAGCAGAGTTCCTATCAGCCAGGCACCTAAGCCACCCGAAAAACTTCCTCTCACCGCCAGGCGCAAGGCCGGCAGCAGCGCGAAAAACAAAGCAGAGAAAAACGGCAGGGCGACCAGCAAGATCAAGGCGACAAACAGGTTGATGGGTTGATCTCCGGCATAAATCAACACGCCCCAGGCGAGTCCGACGCCACTGAGAACACCGAGAATGAACAGCAGCATGGGTAACGGACGCAAAACACTCGCAACGACTTCACCAGGCAGCGGTTGCGGATGTTCGATACGGGCGGTTTCGCGACGCAGTTCAAGCCAACGACGCAACAGATCGCGGCGCGAGGTAGGTACTGTCTGTGCCAGCTGTGTCCGGTAGAGTTCCCGATCTCTGCGCACGAGCACAGCCTCGTCGATATCGGTATCCAGGGTCAGGAAATATTCTAGATCGACGAGGTCGGGAATGTCCCAGTTTTTTGATTTTGGCTTAGTCATACAACATTTCTTAGAGTGAACCAGTAAGATGCGATAGTTTATGGGTTACAGGATACTAGTGATGCAGTCATTTCGGAAATATTTTTGAAGAGACTGGATGTGGAATCACCACCCATTAAACGTTATTCTGCGAGGAACCTTGTCAATAGCTGATTGAATCGATGCCGATGTCAATTGTGTAGGTCATGGGTGTCCATCCAGGTTCGTCATCTGACTGTCATGATGATAAAAAAGGGAAATTCAGGTGCTGCGTATGCCGACATGGACCGCAGCAATCCCTCCGGTCAGATCGAAAATCTTGACATCAGCAAAGCCGGCCTGCTCCATCATACCCTTGAAGGTTTCGCGATCAGGAAATTCAAGCACTGAGTCGGGGAGGTACTGATAAGCGCTGCGTTGGGAAATCAGACCGCCCAACCACGGCAGTACGCGCAGAAAATAGAAGTAATAGACCGCCCGGAAAAAGCGGTTGCGAGGTGTCGCAAACTCCAGGATGACAACCCGACCGCCTGGCTTGAGCACACGTGCCATCTCGCACAGACCTTGCTGCCGGTCAACCACATTGCGGATTCCGAAGGCGATGGTAATTCCGTCAAAGATACTGTCCGGATGGGGCATTGCTTCGCAGGGGGCATTCACCAGCACAATCCTGTCACGGTATGGCGAGGCATCAATCTTGTCCCTGCCGAGAACCAACATCCCCTGAGTGAAATCCGAACCGACAATTTTCACCGAAGCATCGGTCTGACGACCTATCTCCAGCGCCACATCTCCGGTTCCCGTAGCGATGTCGAGCACCTTGCCGTTCTTCGGTATAACCAGTTGCCGGACCGCGAAACGTCGCCAACGCCTGTCAATACCCAGCGAAAGAACCCGGTTGAGCAGGTCGTAGCGCGGCGCAATATGGTCAAACATGTCGCGGATGCCACGACCTTTGTCAGTAAGTTCGGTCATTTGCCCTCTTATCCATCAATAGAAAACGCCGGTTATGTAACATGCAGATGGCGTTCATGTCAGTAAAAATGTCGGGGCCATGCTCGGTAGCCAACATTCTTATTGTCTTATCAGGTTAATGCAACTACAAAGGATGGCCGCAACGATTCTCAGAAAAGCCCACCGGCAATCTGATCAGATAAAAAACGTTCCTCGGAGATAAATGTGACTGAAGAGACCCATCGACTACTGCCCTTTTTCAGCCTGGTCATGGCCATGCTGCTCTGGGCCAGTTCCCTGGTAGCACTAAAATTGGCTTTTCGCGGTTACCACCCGATGCAGGTCGTTTTTGGTCGTATGTTCATTGCCAGTCTCTGTTTTGTGATCTTTATTCCTGCCTTCCGCAGACTCAACTGGCGACGTCAGGACCTGAAATATCTCCTGATCATGGCTATCTGCGAACCCTGTCTTTATTTTATTTTCGAAGCCAGGGCTCTGCTGCTGACCAGCGCTTCCCAGGCAGGGATGGTTACGGCAATTCTGCCGCTGTTAGTCGCGATACTGGCTTGGGGATTACTCAAGGAACAGATTACCCGCCAGACTCTGGCCGGCTTTTCATTGGCGATTCTCGGCGCTTGCTGGTTGAGCCTGGCCAGTGAAACCAGCACCGAGGCTCCCAACCCACTGCTTGGAAACTTTTATGAATTCCTGGCAATGGTGTGTGCTGCCGGCTATACGGTTGCACTCAAGCATCTCACGAGCAACTATCCACCACTTTTTTTGACGGCCTTCCAGGCATTTGTCGGCAGTCTGTTCTTTTTTCCTTTTCTGCTCCTGCCGGATGTCGGCTTCACAGGTGACTGGAACAATGTGTCACTTCTCGCAATCGTCTACCTCGGCACGTTTATTACTTTCGGCGCTTACGGCTGCTACAATTACAGCCTGAGCCGCATTCCGGCAGCCCAGGCAGCCGGGTACGTCAACCTGATACCGGTTTTCAGCGTGCTGCTCGGCATGCTGATCCTCGGCGAGACTCTGAATCTGACTCAAGGATTGGCCTGCCTGCTGGTTTTCGGGGGAGTCGGGTTGAGCGGTTATCGGCGGCGAACAGTTCGGCTGCAGCCAGGCAATTGAAACTTTTCATAAATGTCTGTGTTGCGAAGATTAGAAGGGCGTGCGGGAAAAATGGCGTTTGGTGGCATCCTGGAGTTTTGATACGGCCTGAAAGGACTCTCTCAGGAGATCCTGCTCCGTTTTGCTTAAGGCGTGAGGATCGAGGAAGTGTGAGGGGATTTCGCCGGCTTCGAGCAAACCGATTTCATGGCGCAGCCGTAAAAAAATCAAGGCTTCAAAAGCGGCCCTGATATGCTCAGCCGTTTCCGTCGCAAAAACGTTTTCGGCAACCAGTGCCTGAAGACGTTCAAGGGTGGAGATAGCCTGTATGCCTCTTTCCAGGGCAAACATCCTGACACAATCGACGATATAGACACAGCCACCATACTTGACAGAAAGCAATCCGGCGTTATCGCCTTCCTTTTCAACCTGGAAACGCCCTAAGATCCCGAGTGGAACTTTGTAGCGCAGGTCCAGCGTCATCATATGATAGAGGAAGCCCTGGTGGGTCGCAATGCCATCAGCGATCATGTCGCGTAATTCATGAGCCAGCTCGACATCGCCAACCAACGGTAGAAAATCGAAAAATATTGATGAATTCCTCACATGTGTCGGTTCCGGATCAAGCAACCAGCCATTGAGTCGTATCTGCCAATCGGTCAGTCTGCCGCGCCAGTCTTTATTGCGGGCCATAACACCGCCGTCACAGAGCGGATAACCCGCTCCAGCCAGTGCCGCATTAAGCTTTTCACTGAAAGGAACGAAAAACGCGTCGACCTCAGGCTGGCGATCGTCCGGAAAATTCTCGAAGATAAAACCATTGTCCTGATCCGGATACAGCAGCATCTCTTTACGGCCGGCACTTCCCATGACCAGAAAACAGTGGTGGATATCCGGCATCGTCAAGCCATCAGCAGCCATCTCGTCAAGACAGATCTGATAGGTACGGCGGATAATAGCATGATGGATATGAGATAATATTTCCATGACTTCCGAGGTACTGCGCGTCTCGGAGAGCAGTGCACGAGCAACCCGAACCAGCTCCTTGCGAATCGATGCCAGTCCTTCAATACTTTTCTCTTCCCTGATATTGCCAAGCAGCAGCAGAGCTTTCTGGGAACGGTAGCGCATCAAGTCGCGTGGCGTGACCACGCCGACCAGTTGATTGCGATCGACGACCAGCAGATAATTGAGACGATGTCTGGTCATGAGCGCCATAGCTTCATACATGTAGGTTTCAGGGGCCATGGTGTGCGGATCGAAACGCATGACTTGTCGGGCAGTCATTGCCTGGGCATCGACATTCTCGGGGGCAAGCACTTTTGCCACCAGATCACTGCCGGTTATGATACCAATCGGTTCATTTTCATTATTGGTTACCACCAGAAAACTGATGTTATGCTCGGTTAGTAGTCGGGCGACAACAACGACAGGTGTCTCGGGAGGGCAGGTTACAGCTGGAGTGGTCATAATTTCAGAGAGGCGTTTTTTAAAAGGGTACGCTTCCATCTGGTTCAGTGCTGATCCGGAATGTGCCGAGACGATTTCTGAATAAAGCTTACGGACCCGTGAGAGAACAGCGCTGGTAAAAAAACGGCCTATCTGAGGGTTATCCTTTTGCAGTTTATGGAGGATGTCCGCAGGGATCAGATAACAGACCGTAGGTTTTACGGTCCGTGCTCCACCAGCATAAGGTTCTCCGGTAAAGATGGGTGTACCACCAAAAAATTGCCCCTCTTTACGGTAATCAACCACCATATCTATCCCCCCTGGCGAAACCAGGGTGATCGTAACCAAACCTTCTTTAATCACGTACAGATAACCGGTCGGTGGATTGTTTTGCTTGAAGATATCGTGATTAGCCGGATATTTCTTCTGGATTGCCGCCTCGCGTAATTCTGTAAAGACAGAATCGGGAAGCTGATTAAATGGCTCGGTATCTTGTAGGTGTTTAATCAGCGGCATAGATGAAATATGAAATCTTGTTGGAGTGGGCCTTGTGAGGCGGGTCCTCACATTCCGGGGCTAATTTATCATCAATCGCACAGGAAGAGCAATCGCATTCAACACACAGGCAGGGTTCGATAACATCAAAGCGCTGACGCGACAAGCGAATTTTTGCACCGACGGGTACACGAGAATTGGATATTCCGTACAGACCTGATTTATCAGTCGAGGAGGTGAGGAATCTGCGTGGAATGCCAACCCAGTTTAGAAGAAATGATGCCGCATGTATCTAGTAATCGATTTAGTATCTGTTTTTGAATGGTCTCTTGAGAGAGCCGAAACTCAGGACCGACGATACAGAGCACACCGTGCAGTTTACCTCCATCACCAAAAAGCGGAGCGGCGACACTGACGATGCCATCTCCCAAAGCACCATTGTCCTGCACATAGCATTGACGACGAATCATAGTAAGGTGGCTATTATCGGTTTGTCTTTCATTACCAGCTGATTTGCACTGAGCATTGTTAAAAGCCAGCAGAGCCTGCCCGGCGGCAGTCGAATCGAGAGGGTATCGGTTACCGAGCAGAGGAACAATTTTTACCTTCTGAGTCGTATCCACCATATCAAGGAAGAGAACTTCGTTGCCGCGACGTACAGCAATATATACTGCTTCATTACATTCCCGTGCCAGTCGCTCGACAATCGGCCGTGCATGCCTTAACAAGGCCATGCGAGAGAGGAATTTCTGGCCGATTTCATAGGCTGAGAGTCCCAGACGATACTTTCCGGAGCGTTCTTCCCTTTCAACGTAACCTCGGTTTTCAAATGTCGCCAAAAGACGAAAAACGCTTGTTTTGTTCATGGCGAGCTTTTCACTTAATTGACTGATGCGAACATCATCTTCAATTTCACTGAGAGCTTCCAGAACATCCAGAGCGTTTTCAACCGCCTGTATTGAATAGGACTCCTTATCTCTGGAGGACACTGGCAACTCCTTTGGAATTAAAAAACATAACTTCTTCAGCACATAAGCGAGAGCATGTGGTCTGCAGCCATTGCCTGCGTCCAACGTTGTCACTTAGCTTCCCGCAAGCAACAGCTGCAGCCCACATGCTGTGC
>JAVVDT010000001.1:0-75612 GCA_032250875.1 Desulfuromonadales bacterium
ATCCACGATTTCATTCATGAGCATATTACGAAGCCGCTCATCCTCAAGTTCGCGTTCAAGTCGTTTGATCTTCTGGGCGGGGGTCTCATTTGCTTTGGGAGTTTTGGGCATCGTGAGCCTCACAGGTTCGGTCCAATCCATCTTGCCGTGCTTTCTCAACCACTTTAACACTGTGGAGCGGCCCTGAATTCCATAAATATTCTGGGCCTGTCTGTAGGTCATGTCGCCCTTTTCTACAGCGTCCACTACCTGCAATTTAAAGCCCATCGTATAATCACGTTGAGTCCGTCTCCTTCGCTTGTTCTCTACCTTGTCCATAAATAAGCCTCCCTGGTGTAAACTTATTTCAGGACGGGACAGTCGATAAAAAAGGGGGCACGTACCGAGTACGTGCCCCCTTTGGGATGGTATTTGGAAAGCAACTAGTTAGCCAGTTCCTTACCTTTTTCATAGCCCAGCGAGAAGGCTTTTTTGTTCAGTTCCTTGAAGGCTTCAGGAACCTTGCGAAGAACGGCTTCTTCGCCGGCCTCCCTGGAGACCACGCCGGTCAGACCGATCATGGCGCCGAGAGCGACCACGTTGGCAACGATCTCACGACCGATGTCTTCTTTTGCCATTCGCATAATCGGCAGGCGATGGACGATGAAGTCGCCCTGCGGTGCGGTATGCACAAAGTCGGCATCCAGCAGCAGCAGGCCGCCTGATTTGATGCCGTTGGCATATTTGTCGGCGGCTTCCTGGGTCATTGCCAGGCAAGCATCGACAATCGTTGCTTTCGGGTAGTCAATCGGGCCATCGGCAATGATGACCTCTGACTTAGAGGCGCCACCGCGGGCTTCAGGACCGTAGCTCTGGGACTGCACGGCACTTTTGCCTTCGATGATGGAAGCGGCCTCTGCGAGGATGATTCCGGCGGTGATCAGGCCCTGACCACCGGCACCGGAAAAGCGAAGCTCATAACGTTCAGCCATGGTTCTTTCTCCTTAGTGTAATGATCAGGCGCCTTGCGCCTTCTTGATAACTTCAGCGTACTGAGCACAGTACTCAGGCTTTTCCGTATCCTGGAACAGGATGCCGGTCAGGAACTTGCCTTCCAACTGCTCAGCGGACATTTTGGCAGCAGCCTTGGCCGGAACAGCATTGGCCTTGAGGTGCTTCATCATGTCGACAACCGAACGGAACTTGTTGCGGCGGCCGTAGGTGGTCGGGCAGTCGTCCAGAACTTCAATGACGGCCATGCCTTTATGCTGAATACCCTGAACGATCAGCTTGTCGATCTCGCGTGGGTGAGCAGCAGTGGTTCGGGCTACAAAAGTTGCCCCGGCACCGATTGCGAGCTTCGAAATATCGAAGATCGGGTCAGGGTTGCCGTAAGGTGTGGTCGACGCCTTGGCACCGGTCGGGGTGCATGGAGAGAACTGGCCGCCCGTCATGCCGTAGATGAAGTTGTTCATCAGCACGTAGGTCATGTCGATATTGCGACGGCAAGCGTGGATGAAGTGGTTGCCGCCGATAGCGGTACCGTCACCATCGCCGCCGCAGCAGATAACCGTCATTTCAGGTTTGGCCATCTTGACGCCGGTAGCAAACGCTGCGGCACGGCCATGGGCGGTGTGCAGGGTGCAGGCATCGAGGTAACCGGGCAGGCGGCTGGCGCAACCGATACCGGAAACGATCGCCGTGTTCTTGCGATCAAGCTCGCAGGTGTCCATGGCCCGAATCAGGCCTTTCATCACTATGCCGTGACCGCAGCCGGGGCACCAGATATGGGGCAGTTTGCCGGGGCGGATTGACTTTTCATAATCGTAAGCCATTAGATGACCTCCTTCACTTTCTTCATGATCTGACCAGGATTGATCGGTTCACCGTCAACCCGGCCTTCATGAACCACAACACAGTTGCCCTTGGCAACGCGCTCTACTTCAAAGACCATCTGGCCGAGGTTCATTTCAGCAACCACGATTGCCTTGGCTTGTTTCGCCAACTCAGCAGTACGCTTTTCAGGGAACGGCCAGAGAGTGATGGCACGGAACATGCCGGCTTTGACGCCCTCTTTCCGCAGTTCATTGACTGCGTAACGGGCGGAGCGGGAGGTCGAACCGAAAGCCCAGATGATAACATCTGCGTCTTCAGTCATGTACTCTTCGTACTTCTCGATGTCAGCAATGTTGTCCATGACCTTGGCGATCTGGCGACGTTCTTCCGCTTCAACCAGGCTGGCCTTGGTGGTCGGGAAGCCGTCATCAGCCTTGTTCAGGCCGGTGACATGGTATTTGTACTCGGAGCCGAAATCAGCCAACGGCGGAATCTGACCCTTGGTAGAGTCATAAGGCTTGTAATCCTCGGGGCTCACCGAAGGGGCTTCGCGATCGATAACTTCAAGCTCGCCCGGCTCGGGGAAGACAATGCGCTCACGCATGTGGCCGACGATCTCGTCAAAGAGAACCTGTACCGGCATACGGTACTTCTCAGCCAGGTTGAATGCGCGAACCGTCTCGGTAAAGATCTCCTGGCAGGAGTCCGGAACCAGGGCGATGGCAGCGTGGTCACCGTGGGTGCCCCACATGGCCTGCATAACATCGGATTGACCGGGGCCGGTCGGCATGCCGGTCGAAGGACCGCCACGCATGACGTTGATAATGACGCAGGGAACTTCGGCGATGCAGGCATAGCCGATCAGTTCCTGCTTGAGGGAGACGCCGGGACCCGAGGTCGCGGTGATCGACTTGGAGCCGGTCAGGGCTGCACCGATGACTGAAGCCATTGCGCCGATTTCGTCTTCCATCTGAATGAATTTGCCACCGACCTTGGGAAGTTCTACCGAAAGGACTTCGGCGACCTCGGTCGAGGGGGTGATGGGGTAACCACCGAAGAACTTGGCGCCGGCGTAAATCGCACCTTGCGCACAAGCTTCGTTCCCCTGTAACAGAGCAACTTTCTTAGCCACGTTCACTCTCCTTGTATAGAAATGGATCGATTACTCGTCATGGACCTTGATTGCGAAGTCCGGGCAGAGCAGCTCACACTGCATACATTTGATGCAGTCTTCCGGTCTTGGGGCTGTGACCAGGAAGACGTCCATCTCCAGGACATTCTTCGGACAGAATTCGACGCAGATACTGCAGCCTTTGCAGTTTCGCTCGATGATTTCGAGTCTGGCACCACTCATTCTGGTTCATCTCCTTTATACTTGGTTTTTTGCTGAAAACAGCGGATTTTGCGGCGAAAAGATAGCACAAGTGGCCAAGCTACGCCACAATAAATTTTGTATACAGTATATTTTTCAGGTGTGTTTATTCTGGCTAAAAAAACACCTGTAATTTACGTGAAATTACAGCCTGAATAAGAAAGAAGGGCAATGTTGCCATTGCCCTTCTTTGGGTCTGGCATGAGAAGCAAGATCTTAGAGGAGACCCATCTTCTTGAGGTCAGCAATCAGACCTTTAACAGCATTAACCGAGTTGTCCATTAGGGCCTGCTCGGTTTCGTCAAGCTTGAACTCAATAATCTTCTCTACGCCGCCGGCACCGAGAACGCAGGGAACGCCAACGTAGTAGCCGTCAACACCGAACTCACCGGTGAGGAGAGCACAGGTCGGCAGAACACGCTTCTGGTCCTTGAGAACCGATTCAGCCATGGCGATTGCAGAAGAAGCCGGGCTGTAGAAAGCGCTGCCGGTCTTGAGAAGGGCAACGACTTCACCACCGGCCGCCTTGGTGCGCTCAACCATTGCAGTCATGACTTCCTTGGCCTTGTCGGCGCCGTATTTCTGTTCGAGCAGTTCCATAACGGGAATTCCGTTGACGCTGGCATAGCGAACCAGGGGAACCATGGTGTCACCGTGACCACCGAGGGTCATAGCGGTAACATCTTTTACGGAAACGCCGAGTTCCCATGCGATGAAGCTGGCGAAACGGGCGGAGTCAAGAACGCCGGCCTGGCCGAAGACGCGCTCTGGCGGGAAGCCGGTGACTTTCTGGCAAAGAGTAACCATGGCGTCGAGCGGGTTGGAGATAACAATGACAAAAGCGTCCGGAGCGTTGTCACGGATACCTTCGGCAACCGAAGTCATGATCTTGGAGTTTACTTCGATCAGGTCGTCACGGCTCATGCCGGGCTTGCGGGGCAGGCCTGCAGTGACGATAACAACATTGGCGCCAGCGATGTCCTTGTAGTCGTTGGTGCCGGTACAGGAAACGTCAAAGCCGTCAACAGGGGATGCTTCGGCGATATCAAGGGTTTTGCCCTGGGGCATATCCTCAACGACGTCGAACATGACCACGTCACCGAGTTCACGCAGGCAAGCCAGCTGAGCCAGCACGCCACCAATCTGTCCACCACCAATCAGTGCAATTTTAGGTCTCGCCATTTTTCTCTCTCCTTAAATAATGGTTGGAATAAAAGAGTGGGACGAAGCCGTCGGCTTCGTCCCATCCGTATTTACTTACATACTGTCGATGATTGCGTTCAGGGTTGCGCTGGGGCGCATTGCCTTGTCAGCTTTAACCGGATCGAACTTGAAGTAGCCACCGACTTCCACAGGCTCACCCTGGCAGTCGATCAGTTCCTGATCGATCTTGGCAGCATTCTCAGTCAGCTGCTGTGCGATCGGTGCGAAGCGTGCTTTCAATTCTGCATCCTTGTTCTGTGCGGCGAGGGCCTGTGCCCAGTAGAGGCCAAGGTAGAAGCTGCTGCCGCGGTTGTCAATCTCTTTAACCTTTCGGGATGGCAGTTTCTGGTTCTCCAGGTACATGCCGATCGCTTCGTCGAGGGTCTCAGCCAGAACAGCAGCCTTTGCGTTGTTGTCTGCTGCCGCGGCCTGCTCCAGGGAGGGAACCAGTGCGCAGTACTCACCGAGGGAGTCCCAACGGATATGACCTTCCTTGAGGAACTGCTGGACGTGCTTCGGTGCCGAACCACCGGCGCCGGTTTCGAACAGGCCACCACCGTTGATCAACGGAACGATCGAGAGCATGCGGGCGCTGGTGCCGAGTTCGAGAATCGGGAAGAGGTCGGTCAGGTAGTCTCTGAGCACGTTGCCAGTCGCGGCGATGACATTCTTGCCTTCGCGGACCAGCTTCAGCGAGAACTTCATTGCGTCGAGAGGAGGCATGATCTGGATGTCCAGGCCGGTCGTGTCATGCTCTGGCAGGTACTTGTTGACCTTGGCGATGATCTGCTGGTCATGGCCGCGATTCTCATCGAGCCAGAATACACAGGGCTCACCAGAGGCCTTGGCACGATTAACCGCCAGCTTCACCCAGTCCTTGATCGGAATGTCTTTGGTCTGGCTGGAACGGTAAATATCACCTGTGGAAACTGGTTGTTCCATCAGTACTACCCCTGCAGAGTTGACGACCTGGAATTTGCCATTCGAAGGTGCTTCGAAAGTCTTGTCGTGAGAGCCGTACTCTTCCGCCTTCTGTGCCATCAGGCCAACGTTGGCAACGCTCCCCATGGTGGCCGGGTTGAACTGACCGTTCCGGTTGGCGTCCTCGCAGATCTCGCGGTACATGGTGGCGTAGCAGCGATCTGGTACCATGGCGATGGTGTCCTGCAGCTCGTCTTGCAGGTTCCACATGCGGCCGCCGTCACGTACAACGTTAGGCATCGAAGCATCGACGATGACGTCGTTGGGCACATGCAGGTTGGTGATGTTCTTGCGGGAATCGACCATGGCCAGTGCCGGGCCGGTTTCGTAGCAGGCGTTGATGTCCGCTTCGATTTCAGCTTTCTTGTCAGCCGGGAGCTTGTTGAGCTTGGCGAGGATGTCGGCCATACCGAAGTTCGGGTTGGCACCGATCGACTTCAGGGTGTCAGCGTGCTTCTCGAGAGCATCTTTAAAGTAAACCTTGACGCAGTGACCGAACATGATCGGATCGGAGATCTTCATCATGGTTGCTTTGAGGTGCAGCGAGAGCAGCACGCCCTTTTCCTTGGCTTCCGCAGCGGTCTTGGCGTAGAACTCCTGGAGTTTCGCTACCTTCATGACCGAGCTGTCGAATACTTCACCGGCCTGCAGGGCAACTTCCTTTTTGACTTCAACATTGCCGGCTTCGTCAACGAACTGAATCTTAACTGTGTCGGCAGCGTCCATGGTGACTGATTTTTCGGTCTCGTAGAAGTCGCCGCCTTCCATGTGAGCGACGCGGCACTGGGATGTGCCCGGAGCCGGCCAATCCTGCATCATGCGATGCGGGTTCTTCTGGGCGAATTTTTTGACCGAGGCTGCGGCGCGGCGGTCCGAGTTGCCTTCACGCAATACGGGGTTGACGGCGGAGCCGAGAACCTTGGCGAAGCGAGCCTGCAGTTCTTTCTCTTCGGGGGTGTTGGCTTCTTCAGGATAGCTGGGGATGTCGTAACCCTTTTCCTGGAGTTCCTTGATACAGTCCTGCAACTGCGGAATCGAAGCGCTGATGTTGGGAAGCTTGATTACATTTGCTTCGGGAGTCTTGACGATATCGCCAAGCTCCGAAAGGTAATCGGCAACCTTCTGCTCTTCGGTCAACTTCTCGGGGAAGTTGGCAATAACGCGGCCGGCGAGGGAAATGTCTTTGGTTTCCACTTCGACGCCTGTCCCCTTGGTAAATGCCTGAACAATCGGCAGTAGGGCGTAGGTTGCCAAAGCGGGTGCTTCATCAATTTCTGACCAGATAATCTTTGCCATTTTTTCTCTCTCCTTGAGTATTTGTATCAGTATTGCCAGAGGCTTGATATCAAATGTGAATAATGCGCAGGAAAACCCCGCGGAAAGGTGTATACAGTATACAAACGGCTTTTGGGCTGTCAAGGAAAAAGTGAGGTGGGTTTCAGGATCAAAAACAACCCGGAAAATTCTCAGAAGATAACAGGTTTATGGCTGCTTCGAGAGTCCGAAAAGGTACACTTGAAACGTTCTGTAAGAGCCACTTTTCGGGCGTTTTTAATCATTTTTAGTGATTTGAAGTGCGGCCAATAAAAATCTGTGCAGGCAGGGCTTTGATCTGCTGCCACGATTGGAAGATAACGGTTTTTTATTACTGGGGATTTGCGCTGTTCGGAACAGGGAAAATGTCTGATTCACGAGCCTTCTGACGTGCGTCTTCAAGCTCCTGGGCAGTCATGTCCCGACGAATGCTCAAGATCTGGCCTGGAAATATCTGACGTGGGTCCTTGATCTGGTCGCGGTTGGCCTGGTAGAGGAGGGGCCAGAGGAGTCCTTCGTTGTAGACCTGAGGCAGTGCCGAGATGGTCCAGAGCGTTTCGCCTTCTTGGACATCGTATTCTGATACCTTGGTGATAACCGGTTTAGGTTTTGGCGCCGGTTTTACAACCGGCTTCTCAACGACGACTGTGCGTTGCTCTTCTTCCTGTGCCGCCAATGCTGCCTGGCGGATCTTTTCCTCGGCCTCCCGGCGTGCTTCTTCCTCTGCTCGCTTTGCCTTACCCTCTTTGGCAAGCATGACGGCGCGTCTGGAGTGCAGTAGGGAGAACTCGATGGAATCACGAGCATCTCCGTAGTCTGATGTTTCCATGGAACGCCGTGCGTCAGCCAGCGCCGTATGTGCCGACTGGTACTCGGCTGGCGCAAATTCTACGGCCTGCATTATCTGTGCGCGCTTCAACATATATTCTGCAGCATCCAATTCCTGATGAGGAGGTTTGGCGCAGGAGGCCAGCAGAGCCGTGAATATAAATATCGAGAGATAGCGCAACATTGGTGTTTCGTTTCGTCAGTCTAAGCTTTATGACTGCTTTTGCTGTGCACGGGCAGCAAGGCGAATGCCCAGCTCGCGCAGCTGCTTCTCGTCAACGGTTCCGGGTGCTTCAGACATCAGGTCCGTTGCTTTCTGGGTTTTGGGGAAGGCGATAACGTCGCGGATTGAACCGGCTCCGGTCAAAATCATCATGATGCGGTCAAGCCCGAAGGCGATGCCACCGTGCGGCGGTGCGCCGAACTCCAGGGCGTCAAGGAGGAAGCCGAATTTCTGCTGGGCCTCTTCCTCGTCAATGCCAAGCATGTTGAACATCCTGCTCTGCACTTCCTGGTTGTGAATACGAATACTGCCGCCACCGATTTCCGAGCCGTTCAGGACCAGGTCATATGCCTTGGCCCTGGCTTTGCCGGGATCCGTGTCGAGCAACGGGATGTCTTCGTCCAGTGGTGCTGTGAAAGGATGGTGCACGGCAACATGGCGACGTTCTTCGCCATCCCATTCCAGCAACGGGAAGTCTGTGACCCAGACGAACTTGTAATCTTTCGGGTCTGCCAGGCCAAGTCTCTGGCCGAGATGGCCGCGCAGACGCCCAAGTGATTCGTTGACAATCGATGGTGTGTCGGCACCAAACAACAACAGGTCACCCGGTTCTGCCGAGAGGGCCGCAGTGATCTTGGCCAGCTCCTCCTCGGTAAAGAACTTGGCAATCGGTGACTGCCATGTGCCGTCTTCCTGGATTTTGACCCAGGCCATCCCCTTGGCACCATAAATGGCAACGAAATCCGTCAGGTCATCAAGTTCCTTGCGTGAGAAGGTTGCACACCCCTTGGCATTGAACGCCTTGACCAGACCGCCGTTTTCGGCAACGCTGGCAAAGACTTTGAAACCGCAACCCTTGACGATGTCGGTCAGGTTGACCAGTTCCATTTCAAAGCGCAGGTCCGGGTTGTCCACACCGTAGCGTTCCATGGCTTCAGTAAAGGTCATGCGCGGCATCGGCAAGCTCAGTTCGACGCCGATCGCACTTTTGAAAATTGCCGCGATCATCCCTTCCATGACGTTCATGACATCATCACGATCCACGAAGGACAGCTCGCAGTCGATCTGGGTGAATTCGGGCTGACGGTCGGCACGGAGATCTTCGTCACGGAAGCAGCGGGTAATCTGGAAGTAGCGGTCATAGCCGGAGACCATCAGCAGCTGCTTGAAGATCTGCGGTGATTGCGGCAGGGCGTAGAAATTCCCCGGGTTGACGCGGCTCGGCACCAGGTAGTCACGAGCGCCTTCCGGGGTGCTCTTGGTCAACATCGGGGTCTCGATTTCCAGGAAGCCGTTTTCTGTCAGGTAGTTACGGGTCGTCTGGGCAACCTGGTGACGCATGATGATGTTGTGCTGAATTGTTTCTCTGCGCAGGTCAAGATAACGATATTTGAGACGCAGGTTTTCGGCAACCTCGGTGAACTCATCAAGCATGAAGGGCGGGGTTTTGGCAACACTGAGAATACGCAGCTCGTTGACCTCGATTTCAACTTCCCCCGTCTTCATTTTTGGATTGACGGTTCCTTCCGGGCGAGGTGATACGGTGCCGATGGCTGCAATGACAAATTCATTGCGAACGGCTTCCGCCTTGCCGTGCGCTTCAGGGTCCCGGTCAGGGTCAAGAGCCAGCTGGCCAATGCCGGTACGGTCGCGCAGATCGATGAAAATCAGGCCGCCGTGATCACGACGCCGGTGGACCCAGCCCATCAGGCAGACTTGCTTGCCGATGTCCTCTTTACGCAGATCACCACAATAATGGGTTCTTTTCCAGTCGCCGAGTATATCGCTCAAGGGAATAACTCCTTATAAATATTTGTTTTTTTGTGCCAAGCTACATCTTTTTGAGATTAGGCAAGCGCACATTATATCGGGGCCCCAGCAGGCCGTCAAGCATCAACAAGTTCACTACACAAAAGGGTTTCCAGTTCCTCAATGGCAACTTCTTCCTGGCGGCTTTCATCCATGTAACGGAGTTGGGCAATCCCGCGCTGAAGTTCATCCTCACCGAGAATCAGAACCCGCTTGGCTTTCAGCTTGTCAGCCCTTCGCAGCTGTGCCTTGAGGCTCTTGCCGGTATATTCCATCTCTGCCAGGATGTTCCGTCGCTGCAATCGCGTCAGCAGGGTGAATCCGGCCCTGGTTGCTGCATCACCCAGCGTCGCGATAAAGAGTTCCGGGCGCGGTGCTGCGATACTTTGTTCGCCGAGCATGAGTGCCAGCCTCTCGAGGCCGATTGCAAAGCCAATCCCCGGCAAGTCAGGGCCGCCAAGGTCACTGATCAAACCATCGTAGCGACCTCCGGCTGCAACGGCATTTTGGGCTCCCAGGCTTCCGGTGACCATTTCGAAAGTGGTCTTGGTGTAATAGTCGAGGCCCCTGACCATGCGCGGATTGACAGAAAACTCCACGTCAAGTTCCTTAAGGTAGCCTTTGACCTGGTCAAAATGGGTGTCACAACCAGTACAGAGATGATCAAGCATGGCTGGAGCCGAGACGGTTGCTTCCTTGCATCCAGGGACTTTGCAATCGAGAACCCGCAGCGGGTTGTTGGTGTAGCGTCGCTGACAGTCTGCGCAGAGGACATCGAGCCGTTGCTCCAGGAACCTGATCAGTGTCTCACGGTAGCCAGGACGACACTCCGGACATCCGAGCGAGTTGATCTGCAGGGAGACGTCAGGGATGTTTGTTGTGGCAAAATAATGGCTGAGCATGGCCAGGACCTGGGCGTCGATCTTGGGATCATCGACGCCAATAACTTCCGCACCGATTTGGTGAAATTGGCGATAGCGACCTTTTTGCGGCCGCTCGTGCCGGAACATCGGCCCGATGTAATAGAGTTTCGATACCGGGTCCTGGGCGTGCAGCTTGTTCTGAATAAACGAGCGCATGACCGGAGCAGTCCCCTCCGGGCGCAGGGTCATGGAGGTCCCGCCTTTGTCTTCAAAGGTGTACATCTCTTTTTCAACAATGTCGGTGGTCTCGCCAATGGATCGGCAAAAAAGCTCGGTTTTTTCCATAACCGGGACCCTGATCTCACGGTAGCCGAAGGCTCCGAAGACCTTGCGTGCCTGCTCTTCCAGATGTTGCCAGGTTTCGATGTCTCCTGGCAGGATGTCGTTCATCCCCTTGATGCCGGTAATGCTCATGATGAATCGTCCTGTTTTAGGTCAAATGAAGAATAATAAAAAAATATAACGCAACGTCGCAGAGAACGCAGAGCAAACATTGTAGCTATGAGGTTTGTTCTTGCTCTGTGACTTTGGGGTTCTGCGATAATTGACTTTACACTAAAAATACCGGGTAGGGCTTTTTACTCGTTCTCCCGCAGTCCGTCAACCCGGTAAACAGCCACAACAGTCTTTTTCCCCTTGAAAATGATCGGTTCGAGAGCTGTAACCTGGACGGTATGAGTAACCAGCTGGTAGGTGTTTTCAGAAATCAGGACCTCTCCCGGTTTAGCGATCCCCTGCATGCGGGCAGCAATGTTGACTTCGTCTCCAATCACTGTGTATTCCATTTTGGTGGCAGAGCCGATATTCCCAGCCACGACCGAGCCGGTATTGATGCCGATTCCCATCGGCAGGGCAGGTAGTCCCTTCGCCATCTGGTCATGATTGAAAAGTATGCCCTCCTGTTGCATCTCAAGAGCACACTGGATGGCCCGATACGGGTCGTCGTCATGGCTGACCGGGGCACCAAACAGGGCCATGACCGAATCTCCCATCAGTTTGTCGACCATGCCGTTGTACTTGCTGACAATAGTGATCATGCGACTGAAGTACTCATTCAGAACGGTAACGACATGTTCAGGGGGGAGTTGTTCGGCCAGAGAGGTAAAGCGTCGGATATCAGAGAAGAGTATGGTTACTTCACGTACTTCTCCACCAAGTTGCAGGTCGTCATGTCTCTTCAGGATCTGGTCGGCGAGTGGCTTGCTGACATAGCGCTCGAACGTGTTCTTGATGAACTCCTTGTCGCGCAGGTTGGTGGCCATGTCGTTAAATGCGTCAGTCAACAAGCCCAGTTCATCATTGCGTTTCAGGTTGATATGCTGTTCCAGGTTGCCATCGCCGATGGCGCGCACAGCTCTCACCAACGCAGAAAGTGGTCCGACCAGCATCCCTGCCAGGACATAAGCCCCAACGCCGCCTATAACCAAGGCAAAAAACGCAAGACCGGCAAGGTTCAAGCGCATTTTTTGGATATTTTCCCGGATCAGTGCTTCGGAAAGCCCCAGGTGAATTTCACCGATGCGTATCCGTTTGTCGCCCAGAGTCACGATCGGCACCTGGAGGTTGAGCAAGCCCGTACCGTCATCGTCTGTGCTGCGATAGACTTTGAAGTCATCAGATTCTTCGACGGCAGTGACATCGACAAGCGGCTGGTAAGTTGAGCCGATTCGGTCCATAACTGTATCGGCGCGGATGGTCCGGTCTCGATCGAGAATCAAGGCATATTGGACACCAGGTGCGCGCGAGGCGTTCTTGACTGCCGAGAAGAGATAGAGGTCATCACCGGCAAGAAGCGGGTCTTCGGTGTTGAATGCCAGTCCGCGTGCGACCCCCAGGCCTTTGTCGATACTCTCCTGGACCAGGGTTTCACGCAGACGCTGCTCAAGCAAAAGCATGACGGCAACCATGAGGAGGGTGCTGAAAAGAGCCAGCGCCAGGGCAAATTTGAAGCGCAGGCTGGAAAAGCGTCTGACCCCCCTATTCACCGCTGTACTCCCTGATTTGCTGCATTTTGTATCTGGTCTTGGTGATGTTTTCGCTGGCCTTGTCATGGGCCGGGTTTAAAAGCAAAACCGTCTCCCACGATTTGATGGCGTCTTCGTATTTACCTTGAGTATAGTAAGCCACTCCCTGCAAATAAAGTTTCTGCTCATCGCCGGGTTGGGCTCCTGTCTGTTCCATCAGGTCAAGCCTCTGACGGAGTTGCTGTGCCTGTTTGTGATAGGCATCCTGATCGAGAGCCGCAGAAATGTGGCTTCTGGCAGATTCCAGGTCGCCGTTGTTGAGTGCCATTTCTCCTTGCCTGACCAACTGTTCCAGTTTCTCTGCCTGACCTTGTCGACCTTTATTCATCCCTGCCAGGGCATCGCCATGATCGGGATTGATATCGAGGACTGCCCTGTAGAGATCCATAGCCTTGACGTAATCAAGCTCTTGTATCGCCCGCCCGGCCTCTTGCAGCTTGCTGCTGATGGTGCTTTCGATCTGCTTTGCAAGCTTATCCTGGCCGGTTTTCGCAGGTTCGTAATCGGGGAGAGCAGCCAGTGCTTTGCGATACAATTTGCCCGCTTCCCGGAAGGTACCTTTGCTGAGAGCCAGATTTGCCTGGTCAGTAAGCTCTTCTGCTTGGCGTGAGATTTCCTCTGTGAGTTTTTCGAGCTCCAGGCGGCTTCGCTGAGTTGTGTCGATCTCCCGCGCCTGTTCGAACCACTCGCGAGCTTCCTTGTATCGGTCTCGACCTAGCGCCTGGCGCCCCTTGACCAGTAATTCGTCAAGCCGGTTGGCTTGCATCTGCAGTGCACTGTTCAACCCCTGGGATGCTTCTGCATTCTCCGGTGTCAGGCTGAGCAGTTCATTAAACAGTTTGATGGCCAGAGCAGGTTGCCCGGAGTTGATTGCTTGCTGCCCCTGTGCAAGCAGTGAAGCCGTTCGCTGCAGGCGCTGGGCTGCTATCTGCTGTCGTCCGGAAAGGGCCTCCGGATGGCTCGGTGAGATGTCCAGGATGCGAGCATAAATCTGATCAGCAGTGTCGAGGTCACCTGTTTGCATGTCCAGGGTTGCTTCCTCATTCAGCTGTTCAAGGTTCGCACTCATCGCTTTGCTGACCTCTTCCCGCAGAGCGATGCCGTCACTGTTGTCCGGTTGAATCTGTAAGCCTGCAGTGACATGTTCGGAAGCTGACGCAATATCTCCAGCATCCAATGCTGCCTGTGATTTAAAGAAATGCGCTGAGGCCTTGTTGAGACGAGTTTGGTTGACTTTGCTGATCAAGGTCAGAACCTCAGGGCTGTCAGGTTGCAGCTTATTTGCACTTTGCAGGGCCAGCATGGCGGCATCGAAGTCATCGTCTTGCAGTTTCAGTTTTGCAAGGGTCAGCCATTCCCTGAACGCGCCAATCGCTGTGGCTATGAGGTTTTGTCTGGCTCCGGAATCCTGAGGATTGCTCGCTATGGCCCGGAGCAAGTATTGATGTGCCGATCGGTACTGTCCAAGTTCCATGTTCAGGGTGCCGGCGAGAAAGAGTTCGTTGAAAAGGGCCTGTTTCTGATCGGCCATAATCGATACAGCCTCGAGCGATTTTATGAGGTTGCCGGACTTCCATAAGGTGACAGCGGTGTTGTATAGCAGTGGCCGGATCGTTTGCTGAAGCGTCTCTTCGGCGGTTCTGAATGCATGCGTCAGGTTTGTTGCGGCGAGGAGCGGTTGCTGTTGTGCATATGCGATGTAGCCCAGGTAGTAGAGTGCAGTCGGACTGTCAGGCTGCAGTTCGAGGGCAGTCATAAAGCCTGCTTTGGCTTTGTCAAGATCTTCAGCGGCGAGATAATCCTGGGCGCGATTGAAGGTCAGGGCAAAAAGGTAATCGCGGCTGACCGGGTCATCCGGAAATTGTTGCAGATAGGTGCGAAATGAATTGATTGCCAGGTTGATATCGCTTTGCTGCGCATACAGGTCGCCAAGTTGTCGATGGACTTCGTAATGCCCCGGGTTTATCTGAAGGACCTTGTGAAAATAGCGGATCGCTTCGTTGGGGTTGCCGCCGTTCTGGCTGCTTAATGCCATGTTGAAATAGAGACCGGCTATCGGGTAAATCCCCTGCATGCTCTCGGCGCCAAGTGCGATTGCCTGGTCGAGATAGATTTCCGCACTGGTCAGGTCATCCAGCCGTAGAGAGGCAATCGCAAGGTTGTAATGCGCCTCGATACTGTTCTGGTAAGCAGGGTAGGCCATCTGCAACTCTGCAAGCGCTTCTTTGTTGCGGTCTTTTTTCAGTAAGGCGACTCCCAGCAGGTAATGCAGGGTCAGGTTGCCTGGGTCCGTTGCAAGAGCCTCATGGTAGCGTTGGATAATGTCCGGTGTTTTATTTGCCGCCGGTGTGGCTTCCAGGGAGAAAGAATAGTCCGGAAAGGGGAGAAGAAGGAAACCGCCCAGGGCCAAGGCGGCCAGGGCGCGTTGCATCATGTGCTGCTGACCTCCGAAGCGCTCCGGGCAATGTTGCGATCATGTTTGCCTAGATACATCGCCTTGTCTGCCAGTTCAATCATCTGATCTTTGGTTGTCGCATGGATCGGGTAGGTTGCATGGCCCACGGTTGCCGTGAGACGTCCGGGTTTCCCTGACCCGGTTGAGAATTCGAAACCTTCTATGCCGGAGCGAATCCTTTCGGCAACAATTTTTGCTCCCCGGGTATCTGTTTCAACCAGCAGGGCTGTGAATTCATCACCCCCGTAACGGAACAGCATGTCAGCATCGCGAACGCATTCACGCAATAGGTCGCCAACCTGGCGCAAAACACCGCTACCGGTCATGTGGCCGAATTCGTCATTGATGTTTTTGAAAAGATCGAGGTCAATGAAGGCCAGGGAGAATTCCAGACCATAGCGTTCGGAGCGACGGATTTCCTGCTCCAGAGCTATATGCAGGTAGCGATGGTTGTATAAGCCGGTCAGGTCATCTGTGTAGATAAGCTCACGAGCCCCCTGGTACTGGCAGGCATTGTGAAAGCCGAGTGCTACTTGCTCGGCCAAAAAAGTCAGGTTTTTAACTGGCAGGTCTTTCGGTAATTGCTCGTTCTGCGCATTGCAGAGGATCAGGGCGCCGTGTTCGTCATTATCTGTGTGCATCGGGAAAACCCAGAGCGAGGTGATATCGGGAAAGGTTTCGCCGAGGGATTCAAAGTCAGTACCCTGCATCGTCTTGGCCCCTTGGATGGCAACAGTTTGATCTGCCAGCAGTTCGGCCAGTTGTCGGGCCTGAATGTCATCAAACCCCTGCGCGCCTATATGGCTGATCCCGTTTTGGTTTGACAGGTAGGCAACGCCTCGGCCAAGGCCAAGTTCATGCAGGAGGGTGGCCAGGGATTCCTGGAAAAGTGTTTCGACATTCAGTTGCCCGGAAAGGTGTTGCCCCTTCTGGTAGAGTCGAATCTGGCTTTGCAGCAAGCTGTTCTCTTCCAGCAGACGACGTTGTTCCAGGCAGCTCTTCACAGTGTGGCGTAATTGCTCGGGGTTGCAAGGTTTGAGCAGGTAGTCGCGTGCGCCACCCTTTAAGGCCTGGATTGCCGTTTCAACGGTGGCATTGCCGGTTGCCAGTATGATGTCGGGTGACGGATTAAAGGCGCGGGTTCTGCGAATGAGTTCAAGGCCACATATCTCGGGCATGACCATGTCGGTGAGGACGACATCGACCTTGTTCCGGGTCAGGTAGTCCAGGGCTTCCTTGCCTGAACCAACAGCTTCGATATCGTAATGATCCCCTTCCGAGAGTATCTCGGTAAAAAGGCGACGAAAAAACACTTCGTCATCAACAATCAGGATCCGTGGTTTCGACATCGCTGTCCCCCCTGTGAAATTAAGCATCAAGTTACCAATTTCATTGAAATTAGTCAATTATAAAGCTTTTCTCCAGATTGTTGGCAGCGTGGGTTGATTAATTCACGAAGGGGCTTTCATGAATTTAGAGATTATTTGAAAAAAGTCTCGGTCTGCCAGTCTTTGTCAATCAATTGAAATGTCAGCATACCCTGCAGGTCGGTTCTGAAGAGAGCTGCCTGGAGATCTTTGCAGGCCGCAACCGTGTTGTAGTGAGGGAAGCCGTAGACGTTCTCGCGGCCGGCTGAGACAAACGCCAGAGATGGCCTGAATATTTCTAAAAAAGATTCGGGACTGGCGTGGCGGCTTCCGTGGTGCGGCAGTTTGAGAATCTTTACCGGTCCTGGAAAACCTCTGTTCGTCATTTGTTGCAAGCTCTTTTCTCCCATGTCAGCTGTTAACAGGACGCCTTCCTGTTCATGCCTGGCGTAAACAGCAATTGAACGCTCGTTGATGTCTCTTTCTCCCTGGTCCGGGACAAAGAGGCTGAATCCCTGCTGATCGCCAATGTGGATAGTGGTCCAGCCAGGATCGGGTTTGGTTACTTTGGTTTTGCCTGCCTGGAGAGTATTCCGGAGCGATGTGGGAAGTTCTTCAGGCTCGCCGGCGTAATAAAAATTTGTTACCGGGAACCTTTGCAGTATGTATTTCAGTCCTGAACTGTGATCAGGGTGGTTGTGAGTCAGGATGATGCCATCAAGGTGGTCAATGCCCAGTCGTCCGAGAGCCGGGGCCACCATGCGTTCGCCGGGATCTATGCTGGATTCGGGCAAACCGCCGCCATCGATCAGGAAGTGTGCATCACCGGCCATGGATATCAGTGTTGCATCACCCTGACCAACGCTCAGTGCAGTGACCCTGAAGAGGGGAGAGGGTGGCTGTGTTGCATGAGATAGGGCCAGGGTTGCCAAAAGAACCAGGATACGTACATAGCGGGAATGTTTAGTCTTGTATGGAAGGAGCGCAAGCAAAAAACCGGACAGCAAGATCAAACCAGAAAACGTCAGGTATCTTTCTTGTACTTGTAGTGGTGGCCAACTGCTGACAAGGCGTGCAATATCCATGGCCAGGGCCACCAGCCTTGCACATAGCAGATAACCCCAGTCAGAGACTTGTGGCACGAAGGGCTGGATTGCCATGCTGGCCAATCCAAGAGGCACCGCTCCCCAGGCAATCAGGGGGATTGCCGCCAGGTTGGTCACCAAGCCTGCCGGAGCATACTGATGGAAATGCCAGAGCGTTGCCGGAGCCGTTGCCAGGGTCGCCGTCATCGTTGTCAAAAGAAGAAGGAGCGGCCAGAGAATAATTTGCGACAGGGCGACAAGCCTGTTTTGCATGCACGGTAACCAGACCAGAATTCCCGCTACGCCAGCAAAGGAGAGTTGGAACCCTGGCTCCAGAAGTGCCAGAGGGTCGACAACCAACAGGCACAAAGCAACGGTGGCAAGCAGGTTAAGTGCTGAGACGCGTCGGTCGCGTGCGATGAGTATCCCGGCCACTGTGACCATCAGGAATGCGCGCCTGGTCGACCAGGCCTGACCTGTTAAAACAAGATAGAAAGCCAGGGGCAATATCATGGCCAGGGGCAGAATGCGTTGCGGCGGGCACCATAGCGGCAATCGCTGGCTGCGTATGTAGAGCCATTTGCCGGTTTGGTAGAGCAGCAGGGCCAAGAGGCCGAAATGAAGGCCTGAAATGGCAAAGAGGTGAGCGATACCACTGTCTGCTAGGATATTACGCTGTTGGGCGCTTATTTCGCCACGCAATCCGAGCAATAAAGATTGTACCAGGCCTGCCTGTTCATCGGGGACCACGGTCTTGATACGCCCGGCGAGAGACTGCCTGAAATTTTCCAGTCGGGCCGGTTTTCCTTCCGGGTGATTGCTGATTGTGACGATGCCGCTGCTGTCACGGGTAAAAGCCGTGACATAGACACCTTGGGCGGCGAGATGAAGTGGGTAGTCAAATTCGCCAGGGTTGCCGAACCTGAACGGTTGACGCAGCGTGGAACGCCAACGGATAACCTGGCCAGGTCGAGCGGAGAAATTTCCTGTTTTTATATAAAGAAGTATTTTTCCCGTGGCAAAGGATGAAGTTCCGTCCTCATTGATGATGCGCAGGCTTTCAGTGAGGGCGCGGTAGCCGCCGCTATCTCTCGATTCGGCTGTGAGTAGCCGGGCCTCGATGATTTTGTCAGTGCCGTCAAGAAAACGACTAACATGATCAGATGTTTCAGGAGGGTTAAGCTGTTGTGTGGTGTTGAGCAAGCCGATCAGGCACAGCAACATCAAAAATGGCCATGTTGCCCATCTTGTTCTGCGCAGGACGACCCAGCCCAGGACAAGAAAGGTTGCCAGTATATATTGACCGACAATGTTGCCTGGCGACAGAAGGCACGCCAGTACAATGCCGGCCGCATATGCAGCCAGCAGCATTCCGGGCATCGGGATTTAGCGTTCGATGCCGAAGGCTGCCAGTAATGTTGTTATGGTGTCGAGATCCTGGTTCGATGGTGATGCGGTGGCATTGAGACCGAGCAGGGACGTCGCCAATTCTGCATCAACCTGCCGCCTGGTCAGCGATAACTGGTCGAGACCGCCTCCCGGAGGTAAGGTTACGCTGATATTGCTCTCTCCTGCCATAAAGTGCAGTCCGGAGATCGAGTAGTTGTCAAGGTAGGCCTTTGCTGTCAGGTTGATTTCGTGATGGCCGCCTAACACAATCTTCAGAGGGTCGCCCATGGCACGCAGATTTAGATCGTAAAAACCACTTTTAGAGAATGTTACAGGGATACGGACTTCAGCTTTCAAAGGACCGGCCCTGAGCCATTTGCCTGCGCTTGGGCGCCCCAGGTGGGGGATGGTGACGACCCGCGTTCCGGGCTGAAGATGATCTTCCGCCTCGATGGTAATGTTCTCGTCAGCGAGTGGGAATACGTCGATGAGTTTAAACAACTGCAACAGGGTCGTGTTGATGTCTGCCCAGGTTAACGAGGCCTCCGGTTGCCAGCCGCCATCCGGGGTGATCATTGCAAGGTTGGGAGCGGTCAGGCTGATATAGTCTATGGATCCGTTTGCTGGCAGTGTCACAATAATTTCCTGTGACCCCGGCTCAAGTCGAAAAGCCCCTATTGTCACGACCGTAAAATTCTGGTCAGCATCGCCAGTTGTTACCTTGTCTCCAACTTTGAATTGGTGTCCTGGCTGACGTAAGTGAGCCGTGATTAGATAGGTGCCGGCAACCGGGAGGGTAAAGTTGAGATGAACCTCGGTTGGCTCCCTTGTCCCGTGTAGCCAACCTTCGCCACTGAAACTGCCAAAATTGCGGAATGCCATGAGTGAGACATTGTCCGTGTCTCGGGAATAAACATCCTCAGCCTCAAAACGCAGTTCGCGATTGCCTGATAAAATATTGATGTAATCCGGATCCTGCGGTTCATCGGGGAGCCCGTAAGTCCACCCCAATGTGTCAACAATGGTGTTCATCCAGTCACGCTGCGTCAGTTCCGCAGCGAAAGATGCACTGAGAGTGCACAACACCAGTGTTGCAGTTGTAAACAAGGTCGCTATGAGACTTGAAAACTGATGACGGTTCATTTTGAGTGGCCCTCCAAATCGGTATTACAAAAAATTGCATTGAATAACATCAGATTATCACAGTGCGTCTGGCTTGGAAAGACTTTGTAAGGTGATTCAGGGTCTGGCAGATTTGCAGGGTTTTGCCTGTCTGTCTCGTTATTTTAATGATTTGTCAATAGCCACACTCTTTAGTAAACTCGTGAAAATAATCACTGGGAGGGCGCTATGAAGATACTGGCGAGGTTTTCTTTGTTTGCTGCAACGCTGGGCATCCTGACGGGCCTCATTGGCTGTGCGGTCAACCCTGTTACGGGACAGCAGCAGCTAATGCTGCTGAGTGAACAGGATGAATCCACCCTGGGGAAACAAACGGACAAATCCGTCATCGATCAATATGGCGTTTATGATGACGTCGGTCTGCAGCGCTACCTGGAAGGGATGGGACAACCGATGGGACGGCTTTCCCATCGTCCTGCCCTGGATTGGCAGTTCAAGGTCATGGACTCGCCGGTTGTCAACGCTTTTGCCGCTCCTGGAGGGTATATCTATGTCACTCGCGGCTTGCTGGCCGCTGTCAACGATGAAGCCGAGTTGGCAGGTGTGCTCGGGCACGAAATAGGTCATGTCACCGCCAGGCATTCTGCTCAGCAGTACAGTAAGATGATGTTGGCTAACCTTGGCTTGAGCCTCGGGCAGGGGTTGCTCGGCAGTTATGGCGACGTTCTCAGTCCTGTCCTCGAAGCCGGGGCCGGTTTACTGTTTCTGAAGTTCAGCCGCGACGATGAGCGCGAAGCAGACGCTTTAGGTGTCGAATACGCCACCCGGGCGGGGTACGATGCCGGGCGGATGGCTGATTTTTTTATTACCCTGCAACGGCAATCATCACTGGAAGGCCAGCAGGAAGCAAGATTGCCTGAGTTTTTTTCCACCCACCCCAACCCCGTCAACCGGGAAGCGAATGTTCGGGCCATGGCCCGTAACTGGCAGTCGCGTTATCCGGGTCAAAAATTCCAGGTTAACCGGGCAGCATATCTGTCCAGAATTGACGGCATGGTCTACGGGGATGACCCACGCAAGGGCTTCCAGGAAAACGGTTGGTACTACTTTCCTCAATATCAGGCCAAACTGCCGATACCAACTGGTTGGAAGCTTGAGCGCGAAGGGAACAACCTGCAGATGATCCACCCGGAAGAGAAGGCGGTTTCCCTCCTCAGCATCCGTCCTGACAGCAACTCCGCTGATGTCGTGGCTGATTTCCTGAAGTCCACCGGAGCCAAGGTTCAGGATCAGCGCTCGTCGACCAGTAATGGCATCCCGCTGCGACTGATATTGTCAACAATTACCAGTGGCCAGCAACAGGCCGTTGTCATTTCCCACTTTTATCAGAAGGGTTCCGATGTCTTTGCGTTTCATGGTATGACTGAAAACGCAAATTATGCGACTCTTAAAGATGTCATGCAAAGTCCCGCCAAGGGGTTTGCTGTCATGACTGATCGGGCCAAGTTGAACAAGCAACCACAGAAAATAGTCATAAAATCTGTTGCCAGGGCGACGATCCTCGAAAAAATGCTGCAGTCGCTGAAGGTTGACCAGAGCCTGTGGCAGAAAATAGCCTGGTTGAATGGCAGAGAGCTGAATGAGGTCTTGGCCGGGGGGGAAAGAATCAAAATCATCCAGTAGCTCAATACACAAAGAGTACGCGGCATTATATGTAACAGCCCTTTTGCTTTTGTTCTGATCTTATACTATCTTGGCAAATACTTTATTGTTAACGGGTTAAGCATGTTGAAATCTCATTAACTTTTGCGATCATTTGCTGATGTTCTTTGGAATCATGGGGGAGACTATGTCGAAGTGTGTATTGATTGTTGACGATTCAGAAACTGTCCGTCAAGTTTTGCAGATGACTCTCACTAATGCAGGTTATGATGTCATCGAAGCTGTCGATGGTGAGGATGCCATTGAGAAGCTGACAAATGCCTCGTCCGTCAATATGCTGATCACCGACCTGAACATGCCGAACATGGATGGCCTGCAGCTGATTCAACAGGTTCGCAAAGAGAGGAACCACAGGTTTATGCCGATCGTCATGTTGACCACAGAGTCTTCTGAAGAGAAGAAGCAGGCTGGCCGCGATGCTGGTGCATCCGGGTGGATCGTCAAACCATTCAAACCAGAGCAACTACTCAAGGTCGTCAAAATGGTGCTCGGTAGTTGATGGACGATTTATGAGTGAAACGTCACATGAAATATCGACTGGCATGAAAAGGTTCGATGCCAGATTGACAGATAAGGACTTCGATCGCTTCAGTCGCCTGGTTTATGAGCACTGTGGTATCAAGTTGCCACCACATAAGCGTAGTATGCTTGAAGCACGTTTACGCAAAAGGTTGCGCGCCCATCACTTGCATTCGTTCGAGGAATATGCCGACCTGGTGTTTGCTCAGGAGGTCTCGACAGAAGAATTGGTCAAGCTGATTGATGTTGTAACGACCAATAAAACCGATTTCTTTCGTGAACCGGCACATTTTGATTACCTCGTCAAGTCGGCACTGCCTTTTCTCGTCAATACCTATGGCGCAGGCATCAACCAGGCATTGAAAGTATGGAGTGCAGGCTGCTCAACCGGTAAGGAACCCTACACCCTGGCCATGGTGCTCAAGGAGTATCAGGCCCACTCCACTGAATTTCGTTTTGACATCATCGGTACGGATATCTGTACCGATGTTCTGGATAAGGCTGTTCAGGGTATTTATGCGTCTGCCAAGGCCGAGCCTATCCCTGAAGCGCTGAAAAAGAAGTATCTTCTCAAATCGAAGGATCCGGCAAATCGACAAGTCCGTATTGTCCCCGAATTACGTTCGCAGGTACGTTTTCGGCGGCTCAATTTTATGGATGAAGACTTCGGTTTCCGCGAACCGTTTGATATTATTTTCTGTCGGAATGTGATTATTTATTTTGACAGACCGACCCAGGAGAGGCTGTTAACCAAGCTGGTCGAAAACCTTTCTTCCGGGCGGTATATTTTTTTAGGGCACTCGGAAACGTTACTGGGTTTGAACTTGCCGCTCAAGCAGATGGCGCCCTCCGTGTACAGAAGAATATAGTTGTAAATCAGCTTCTTGTTGGTCAATGTTAATGTAAAATTGATGTCTTTTTAGGGGTTTTTGTTCAGTTGAGGAGGTCTGCCATGCTGTTTTGTAAGGTCCGCTTCCTGTCTCGCTTGTTGATGCTTTTCCTGGCCATCTCAGCCTGTTTGTGCCTATCATCATGCGGTGATGAACCACCACTGAAAATCGGTTTTGTCGGAGGATTGACTGGACGGGTTGCTGATCTTGGCGTTGCCGGCCGTGATGCTGTGATCCTTGCCGTTGAGGAGAAAAACCAGTCCGGGGGGATTGCTGGCCGTCAGATAGAATTGATCGTTCGTGATGATCAGCAAAATGCTGAGCAGGCAGATCAGGCTGTCAGGGAACTGATTAAAGAAAATGTCCTCGCGATCATCGGCCCAATGACAAGTTCCATGGGAATGGTTTTGAAGCCCGTTGTTGATGCTGAACAGGTCGTAATGATCAGCCCGACCGTGAAAACGGATCAACTCTCAGGCCTGGATGATAATGTTCTTCGTGTAACGACCCCCCTTTCCAGGAATGCCAAGCAGGTCGCAGAATATGCCATCACGAAACTCGGTTTAAAGAAGTTCGCCGTAGTCTACGATCTCTCTAATCGTGCATTCACAGAAACTTGGCTGAATCATTTCCAGGCCGCCCTTCAGGGATTGGGAGGGGACGTCTTGATTGCCGAAGAGTTCATCTCACAGTCGGATGTACATTTCCTGCCTATTGCAGAAAAAGTTCTTGAGATGTCCCCTGAAGCTGTCCTGTTGCTCAGTAATGCCATTGATACGGCTATGTTGTCACAACAATTCAGAAAATTAGGTAGCGATGTTCCGTTTTTTTCTTCGGAATGGGCTTTTACAACGGACTTGATCAGCTTCGGTGGCCGTTCGGTTAACGGTATGACCTCCTTCCACAGCTTTAATATTGACAGCCAGAGTGCGCGTTATCAGACCTTTGTCGAAACCTTCTCACGGAGGTTTGGCTACGTCCCTTCTTTTGCAACCGTGTTGGCCTATGATGCTGCAACGTTTCTTTTCAGAGGGTTGGAAATAACGACCAAGCGAAACGAGTTAAAGCAGGCTCTTCTGGGTGTCGGTTCCTTCGAAGGTTTGCAGTCTCCGGTGACTGTAGACAAATATGGTGACGTAGAGAGAAGGCTTTTCCTGACCGTGGTCGATAACGGCCAGTTCAAGGTGCTCGACTGATAATGAAATTTACAGCAACACTCAAGCAGGCCCTTGCCCTGCATTTTGTCGCTGCTGCAGTGCTGCCGATTCTGTTGTTGGCGATTTTCAGCTCGCAGTATTTTACCCGTAAGCATTTCGATGCAATCTCCAACCTTCTCAATGCCCACGTGCAGAATGTTGCCAACGAAGCTACCGAGTGCCTTCGAGATACCAATACGATTCTTATGATGGTCGCCAAAATGATAGATGGCGAACGTCTTCACGGCAGAGAAAGGATCAATGAGCATCTGCAGATAGCGCTGGAGAAATCCTATAATTTTGAATCGATCTATGTTCTGGACAACGACAAAAGGGTCATTCACCTCGGGCTTGCAGAAACAAATGCCGGTAATATAAATGATTACATGGGTTTGGATATGTCGGCACACAGCATTTTCAGGGGCCGCACCGTACTTACCCAACCAACCTGGTCCGACACTTTCCTTTCGACAATTACTGTTGAACCCTCGATCACCCTGGGGATACCGTTGCGCGATGGCACTCTGCTCGGTACGGTTAGTTTGCAAAGGCTCACAGAGGCCCTCGTGGAACGGTTGGGCCATATCTCACACAACTTTCATTTTGCATTGCTGGATCATCACGGGGTTGTGATTGCCGATTCAAGACCAGGAATCACATCGCAAAGGATCAACCTGCGCCTCCACCCTGAAGTCCGCAATGCCCTGGACAGTCAGATTGAAGTGTCCGGTAAATACCATGAAGACAACAGCCTGATGGAGAGTGTGCGTGTTGTCCCGGAAACAGGTTGGGCGGCGTACGTCAGCCTTCCGGTCAATGAGGTCCTGGCCGAAGTCCGTCCACTGAATTATCTGCTGATGTCAGTTCTGGCGTTTGCCGCGTTTCTGGGTGGGGTGTTTTCGTTCTGGTCGTCCAGGCGCATGTTGAAGCCGGTTGTGCTGTTGCGCGACGCTACAGCCGAGGTGGCACGGGGGAATTATGACCAGAATTTGCCAAGCGTGACATATAAAGAGCTCGATGACCTTGGCAACAGCTTCAACGCCATGCTCAAGGCTGTGCAGGAGCGAGAGTCTTCACTCGAACAAAGCCAGGCCCGTTACCTGGACCTTGTCAATTCAATTGATGGTATCGTCTGGGAGCTTGAGGTCGAAACGTTCCGTTTTACCTTTGTCAGCGAACAGGCCGAAAAGGTTCTCGGATATCCGGCACAGCGCTGGCTGGAAGAGCAGGGTTTTTGGAAGGATCACGTGCACGAAGATGACCGCGGCTGGGTGGTCTCGTTCTGCATTGCAGAAACCGAGGCTAAAAGGGATCATGATTTTGAATACCGCATGATTGCTGCTGATGGGCGAGTTGTTTGGCTCAAAGACCTGGTGTCGGTCATTGTTGAAGACGGACGACCCGTACGACTGAGTGGCGTCATGCTTGATATTACCAGACGCAAAAATGCAGAAATTGAGTTGAGGGAGACCGCGGACAGGTTGAAGTTGCTCATCGAGCGTATGCCGTTCGGCTGCATCATGTGGGACCCGGAACTGAGGGTAGAGCTGTGGAATCCGGCTGCCGAAGCAATCTTTGGTTACAGGCAGGCAGAGGTCCAGGGTCGCCATCCCGACGAGTTCCTGATTCCGGACACCGCCAGGGAAAACGTAGAAAATAACTATGCGAGGCTGGCCAGAGGCGATTTGCCGGCTAACAGCATTAACGAGAATTTTACCAAGGATGGTCATATCATTACCTGCGAATGGCACAATACGCCCCTGCGGAATCCAGATGGCAGCCCCGCAGGAGCCATATCGATGGTGGACGATATTTCGGAAAGGATCCATGCAGAGAACTCACTTAGGGAAAGCGAGGCTCGTTTTCGTGCGGTATTTGAAACCAACCCGGATGCGGTCCTGATCAGTCGATTCAGTGATGGCAGATTTGTCAGTCTCAACGACCATTGCTCAATAATGTGCGGTTATACCCGAGATGAAATGATTGGCAAGACCTCCCTTGAACTCGGTTTATGGGTTAACCCGGAGCAGCGTCGTTTGTATGTGGAGACCGTTCAAGAAAAAGGTCTGGTAGAAAATTTCGAGATGAAACTGCGTTCAAAAAACGGCAGGGAACGCATCGGCCTGGCGTCCGCCCGCACTCTGCTTCTCAATGATGAACTATGTCTGCTCAGTGTCATCCGCGATGTTACCGAAATGAAAGAGGCGGAGATTCGCATGGCGAGGAGTGAATCACGTTTCAGGTCCCTGGTCTCGGTTTTGGGGGAAGGGATTCTTATCCTCGGTTTCAATGGCGAAATCGTTCAATGTAACAAGGCTGCCGAGCGGATTCTAAAGATGACCGCCGATGAGATGGTCGGCAAGTTCCATGATGAGATCAATCCTGATGCATTGAGAGAGAATGGAGCTGTCCTGCCACCAGAGGAGCATCCAGCAACATATACCCTGGAGACAGGGAAACCGGTCCAGAACCTGGTGATGGGCCTGCCGCAGGAGAATGGTGACATTGTCTGGCTGCAGGTGAACACGCAGGCTTTGGGCCTCGATAAGTCCGGTAAACCTGTCGCCGTGGTTGTTTCCTTTGCCGACGTCAGCGGTCTTAAACAGGTCGAAGGTGAACTTCGTCGCAGTGAGCAGCACTTGCAGGCTCTCAGTCGGCAATTCGAAGGGGTTCTCGAAGCAATTCCGGACCGGATACTGATCCTTGACAATTCTTTGCGGGTTATCTGGATCAACTGGCCGGAAGAAGCAGTCAAGCCCGGTCAGGATGTGGCAAGCCAGAACTTCCGCTGCGATCAGTTGCCGGGGGTTGTATGCAGCCCGAGGGCGGATTCGTCTTCGTCCCTGTGTGATGACTGCCCGGTGAAAAAGACCTTTGTGTCTGCACGTTCGGAGACCATTCAGAAAACATTGCCAGATGGCCGGACCCTTTCTTTAAGAACTTTCCCGGTTACCAGCGAACTTGGTGAGGTCAGCAACGTTATCGCTATTGCCCAGGATATCACGGACTCTTTGCTGCAGCAGGCCCAGTCAATGCGCACCGGTCAATTGGCCGCTCTGGGTGAGTTGGCGGCCGGTGTCGCTCATGAGATCAATAACCCGATTAACGGAGTCATCAACTATGCCCAGTTGATTTTCAATAAAGCTGCCGCCGAATCCAGAGAGCATGAATTGTCGCAACGTATTATCCGGGAAAGTGAGCGCATCGCCACTATCGTGCGCGAACTGCTCTATTTTTCCCGCGAAGAAAGTCAGGAGGTGGAGCAGCTTTCCGTGGAACATGCTTTACAGGAGGCCCTCGCCCTGACCAAACACCAGATGAACAAGGAAGGAATTCTCCTTGAGATAGACCTGCCGGACAGGTTGCCATTGATTGAAAGTCGTAGCCACCAGGTGCAACGCCTCTTTCTTAACCTGATCAGCAATGCTCGTTATGCACTCAAACAGAAGTACCCGGAGGCAGATAACAACAAAATTCTGCGAATCACAGCTACAAAGGTGCAAATTGATAAAAAATCCTATGTGCGGATTGTGTTCAGGGACCACGGGACCGGCATATCCAGGGAGTTTCTGCCACGTGTTATGAATCCATTTGTCACGACCAAGCCCTCTTCGGAAGGCACTGGGCTTGGCCTGAGTATCAGTCACGAAATTATCCAGAAGCATAAGGGGTTCTTGAATATCAACAGTGTCCATGGAGAGTTCACGGAAGTTGTTGTCGATCTCCCTGCCAAGGACTGATTCGTGCTCATTTTTTTTATCGCTGTGTTGAAAGTGTCTGGAGTCTTCAGAGTTGCTTCATTTTAAGTGTGGATATGTTTAGATCATAATTTTTAGGAGGTTCGAGATGAGTTATCGTGTCCTGGTTGTTGATGATGAAGAAAGTATCCGCTTTACCTTTGCCGCTTTTCTCGGTGATGCAGGGTATGACGTTGAGACGTCCGAGAACCTGGGGGACGCCCTGGAAAAAATCAGGTCAAAAAAATTCGACGTCATTTTTCTGGATATTCTCCTCGGCCGCGAGTCGGGAATCAATGCCTTGAAGGAAAGTCGAAAGTGTCAACCTAACACGCCAGTTGTCATGGCTACCGGAGCGCCGGAAATCAGTACGGCTGCAGAAGCAGTACGTCTTGGCGCTTTCGATTACATTACCAAGCCGATTCATCAGGATGAACTTCTGCGACAAGCCAAGCTCGCTATTGAACATAAACAGCTTATTGACCAGAGAGAAACATACCAGTTGCGTATGGCTGCAGTTTTTCAGAGTGTTCATGAAGGGATTATGGTTTTTGACGAAAATATGAAGCTACTTGAGATCAACGATGCGGCGAACAGGATGTTGCGTTGCGAGGCGGAGCTTGCAGGCCTGAGTCCCGCAGAAATAAGCCGGCATTGCCCTCCTCTGGAAGCCTTGCAGGAGATGATCGAGGAACGCTGTGAAGGTGAAATTTTTCGCCTGGAGTCGACCGATGGTGCCGGAGAGCCGGTGGTTTTCGGGCTGACCATGGCGCCGTTGACAGGCCATGGCGAACGAGAACTGGGTACGGTCCTGGTCCTGAGGGATGAGAGCCTGCCGGCTCGGCATATTGACAGGTCGTAAAGGAACTGAAATGACATCTCATATCCTGATTATTGATGATGAAGAGAGCTTGCGCTTCACTCTTCAGTCTTTTCTGCAAGATGAAAATTATGTGGTGTCAACAGCAGCCTCGTTTACTGATGCCGAAGAACTTGTCAAGCAGAGCCTGTTCGACCTGGTTTTTCTTGATATACAGTTAGGAAGACACAGTGGCCTCGACCTGCTTAAGGTGATCAGGGAGAAATTCGCTAATTGCCCCGTGGTCATGATTACCGGAGCTCCGGATGTCACCACTGCTGCTGAAGCAGTGCGCCAGGGTGCCTTTGATTATATCCCCAAGCCGATACGTCAGGACACTCTCCTGCGTGTTGCCAAGATGGCGCTTAAGCACAAGACAGTGGTCGATCAGCGCGAACAATACCGTGCCCATCTCTCTGCCATGTTCGATAGTGTCCGTGATGGGCTCCTTTTGGTTGATGAACGACAGAACATCCTCCAGGCCAACCATGCCTTGATCAACCTGTTTGGGTTGCCGGAACGTGTTTTGGGGATGTCGCTTTCCCAGTTGCCGCAGAATATCCGTTCGACGTTCATCGAAATCGTTGAAAAGATTTTTGTCACCAATAAACCTGTGACCTCCCAACGCCTGGAAATAACATCCCCCTCCCAGCGTGAGTGCATTCTCAACATCTCTGCCGCACCCTGTGTTGCCGAGATGGGAAATCCATTTGGGGTCGTGCTGACCGTCCGTGATGAGACACGCCTCGAATCACTGGAGCGCAGTTTAAAGAAACGTCAGAAATTCGAACACATCGTTGGGCGTAGTGAGGCTGTCCAGACGATGTTCGGTCTGATAGAGAATCTGGCGGAAGTCGATACCACCGTACTGATTACAGGTGAAAGTGGTACCGGCAAGGAACTCGTTGCAGAAGCACTCCACTATCGCAGTGACCGTCGAAATGCTCCTCTGGTTAAGATTAATTGCGCGGCGTTACCTGAAAACCTCTTGGAGAGTGAGCTCTTTGGTCACCTGAAAGGTTCTTTTACCGGAGCATTGAAAGATAAGGTCGGTCGCTTTGAACAGGCAGATGGCGGCACAGTTTTCCTCGATGAAATTGGTGACATATCGCCGGCGATGCAGGTTCGTCTGTTGAGGGTTTTGCAGAACAAGGAGATTGAAAAAGTTGGTGGCACGGAAACGATCAAGGTCGATGTGCGGATTGTTGCTGCAACCAATCAGGACTTGCTGAAGAAAGTTCGCGAAGATGAGTTCCGTGAGGACCTTTACTATCGTCTGCGTGTCGTGCAGATACCGATGCCGCCGTTACGCAATCGAAGAGATGATATTCCGTTGTTGGTTGATCATTTCGTTGCCATATACAATGAACGCTTCAAGCGGCAGGTCCAGGGTGTCACTGCGGCTGCGATGAAGCAGATGACTCGTTACGATTGGCCAGGCAATATTCGGGAGCTTCAGCACTCGATAGAACACGGCTTTGTTTTATGCCGTGACGACCTGATCGATCTACAGCATTTGCCTCCCGAGTTAAAAGAGAGCACGATTTCAGTTCACGACCAGCAAAAAGAGCAGGCTGACGAAACAACAAGGATTGTTGAGGCGTTGGATAAAGCCGGCTGGAACAAAAGCCGCGCCGCACGTATCCTCGGCGTCAGTCGTCGGACCATTTATCGCAAGATGGATGAACTTGGCATCGACGACGAGGAGGAGTCGCCTTAATTACGAGGTGTGAGTGGGTGCTGATTGCGCTTAGCACGTGGAATGAGAAAACCTTGACAGTACAACGCTAGGCTGCATGCTTCTCCTCGCCACTCGCCACTCGCCACTCGCCACTCGCCACTCGCCACTCGCCACTCGCCACTCGCCACTCGCCACTGTCACTGTCACTGTCACTGTCACTGTCACTGTCACTGTCACACTCTTGTGACAAAAGTTACCAGGCAGATAACTTCAGTTATTCTCCTTCACGTGTCCCTTCCTGTTGGTGAGTCGCTAAAGATGAACTTGTTGTGGCGTAAGATGCTGATTAAAAGGGCATATTGTCTAGCGAGGGGTAAAAAGTTTTTGCGCTGCCATATTGGCATGCATATTGGAACTCCTGTTTGAGCAGATTCGTTCATGGGAGATTGTGGTATGCCAAAAAGAATATGTATCGTTGATGACCAACCCAGTTTGCGCCAGATGGTGCGTTTTGCCCTGACTATCCAGGGCATAGCGGTTGAAGAGGCAAAAGATGGCGTTGACGCATTGGAGAAAATATCAAATCAGGGCTTCGATTTGATTATTGCCGACTGGCAAATGCCTAGAATGGATGGGCTTGAGATGTTGCGTCGGCTCAGAAATATCCCCGGTTATATAGATGTCCCTGTGATTATGATCAGCTGCCGAGATGATATCGAAGCCCGCAAACAGGCGCGTGCTCTCGGTGTCCTGGCCTGGATAAAGAAACCGTTCCGTTTGTCTGAAATACAAACTGTTGTAGAAGACACCCTCGATATCGCAGACCTTGCTGGACCCAGCTCTGAAAGAGTAGGTAACGGGTTTACCTGATGAGACACGAGACACCATATCGTGGAGTCGTGATCCCATTATATAGGCCTGAAGCCATACAATGGGATCCCTCTTGCTTGGATGGCCTGGCACGGGAACTTGCCGGTGTCGAACAGCTTACTGAGAAATGCTTCCTCGAATTGGGTGACAAGATTCGTGAGTTGCATATCTTTGCCGGTGAGATATCGACCGAGGCAGGTAACGTGCTCGAACTGCTCAACGGTGAGGGTGGCGAAACTACTTTACATCATCTTCAGCTGCTTGTTGAACGCTGCAATCTGTGGCTCAACTCCACAAATGAAAAATCTATCGTGACCTGTGGGCTGTTAAACGAAGTTCTGGCCCAGGTCAGCGAATTGGAATGGCCGGTTGCCGGACTCAGGAAAGTGATTAAAACGCTTCACTCCTTGCGTGTCTCGACACGCATCGAGGCCGCCAAAGGCTATGCATCCGGTGCTTCGGTTTTGGCGAAATCGCTGGATCAGCTTGCTGCCATGGCCCAGGAAAAAGTTGCCGAAATATTTACTCGCACTGAGACACTGGTCCCTCTTGTCGATCGATCTATAGACATGGAAACGGCCGCCCAAGCCGGTTCGATAAAGGCGGCCAGTCAAGAGGTCAGTAAAGCACGTCAGTTGCTTGGCGATTTTCTTGATTCGTGCCTGGAAACCGGGAAGTGGACTGACAGTCTGAAAGTACGCTCCGAAAGCGTCACTAACAGTTTCGGTGAAATGGTTGCGGCGCTTCAGTTTCAGGATATTACTCGGCAACGGCTAGAGCATGTACAGCATGCGCTGGAAAACCTTGGTGAACATCTGGTACATTTCACCCATCGAGAGGACTTCAGGCATGATGCAGAAGTTGAACGGCTTTTTGGCTGTATCTGCAAACTGCAATACGAACAGTTGGATTATACGGCAAGTGAGTTCGTTAATGCTGCTGACAGCCTGACTCTGCATCTCGAGGAGATGGCCGTGAGTGTTGTTGCCATGTCTGATGACACCGAGGGGCTGGTACGAGTTTCTGATGATGGTAGCGAAAATCGTCTCATGGTGGTGATGAGCGTCCTGCAGACTATCGCTGATTTCCTCGAAGAAACCAACCATGCCCACCAACGGACAAGTTGTAACCTTGCCGAGGTCAACACTAATATTCAGGAGATTTCGGTTCTGGTTGGTGAGGTGGAATTCATCAGCGAGGAAATGCAATTGCTGGCGATCAATGCTGCAATCGGCGCTGCCCATGCCCGACAATGTGGTGCCGGTTTAAATGTGATCGCTGAGAATATCCAGGACGTTGCCGAAGAGTCCTGCAGGTATGCTCTGATGTTGTCGGGACAGTGCAGGGCTATTACCGATTATGCCTGCCAGTTGGAATCATTTGAGCAAGAGGATATGGCCCGGGCCGGGGATGCGGACAAGCTTCTGAACGAGGCGCAGCAGCTCATGAACAGTCTGGAAACCAGCCATGTAAAACTTGTCGCGAGTGCAGGCAGGGTCGCTCGGGATACTTCTGCTCTCACGCACGAAGTCACCTCGATTATCGGAGGGTTGGATATCAGCTCTGTTTTTACTGAGAAGCTGAGACCGGTCCTGTCACGGTTCAAAGCTCTGAGTGTATCCTTCACTGAGGAGCTGAGTGCCATGGATGATGTCAACATTGAGACACTGTTCAGGAAACTCGAAAACTGTTACACCATGGCCAGTGAACGGCAGGTCCATAAAAATTTTGTCGATCGCCAGCTGATTTCGTCAGATGGCCCTGTTGAGCAGGATGATGATTGGTCACGAAGCCGTCAGCATGGGCTGGGCGACAACGTCGACCTCTTTTGATATTTGAACAGCAGTCATCAGGAGTTATTCTTTAGCTATGGAAAACTGGTCTTTCGATACAGAGAATTGTAGCGGGGTTCTGGCCATTGAAGGTGATATGACGATCAGTCGTGTCAGTGATCTGAAAAGAAGCCTGGTCGAGGCATTTGAGTGCGCTGAGCAGGTTACGGTCGATCTCTCTGCAACAAACGCGTTTGATGTCGCAGGTTTGCAGTTGCTCTGCGCCTGCCACCGTTTTTCAACCCGTCGGGGTAAAAAAATGTGTCTCAAGTTAGGTGACAATGAGCGGCTTTTTGATTTTCTTGAAGAAGTCGGTTTTGCCCAGGACTTTTTTTGTAATCACGGCAATTCAGGTGAGTGCCTATGGTCATCAGTGAACTGACACTTACTTGCTATGCGAGGAGAGGTTTATGAGTAAACGGGTTATGACCGTCGATGATTCGGCAACGGTTCGCCAGGTATTACAAATGACCCTGGAGGGGGCCGGCTATGAGGTCGTGCAGGCTGTAGACGGTTTGGATGCGCTGAAACAGTTGTCTCAGGATTCTGTGGACATGCTGGTCACCGACCTGAATATGCCCAACATGGATGGCATCGCGTTGATCAAGGAAGTCAGGCAGAATCCGGGCAACCGCTTTATGCCGATCATTATGCTGACGACAGAGTCGCAACCGGAAAAGAAACAGGAAGGCAAGTCGGCCGGTGCGTCAGGATGGATTGTCAAGCCATTCAAGCCGGAACAGTTGCTGGCGGTTGTACGCATGGTGTGCCCGGCATGAGCAGCTTGCTGGAAACTTTCAAGGATGAGGCCCTGGAGCTGATTCAGGAGCTGGAAGAGGCTCTGCTGGAACTGGAAGAGTCGCCGCAGGAGAGTGCCCAGGTCGACAGGGTATTCCGCGCGCTGCATACCCTCAAGGGCTCTGGTGGGTTGGCAGGGTTTGATGATGTGGCCGGCTTCTGTCATGAAGCGGAAACCGTTTTCGAACAGGTTCGTAGTGGTGAGCGCCAGGTTGAGCAGACGCTGGTTTCCTTGACATTGCGTGCCCAGGACCACCTCAAGGGGATGGTCCTGGCCGAGTTCGGTGGCGAGCCCGTCGATGATGAACTGACTGCAGAATTGGTCGCCGCTTTCCAGGCACTCATGCCTTGCCATAGGGGAGCTGCCGAGGTCACATCGATTCAGTTAAAGAGTACGACAGGGGATCAACTGACCTTCCGGGTACGTTTCAAGCCCGATGCGAGTCTTTTCAAGCAAGGGGTGCAACCTCAATTCCTGCTCGGTGAACTGGCCCGATTGGGAGATGCGGTCATAGTGGCACAGGTTGACAAGATCCCTTCACTCGAAGAGCTCGACCCCGAAGACTGTTTTGTCTACTGGGATGTCCTCTTGACTACGGACCAGGATGAAGATGCGATTCGCGATGTATTCATTTTTGTTGAAGATGAGTGCGAACTGATTATTCAGCAGATAGACGATGGCAGTCAGCTTGACCAGCCGGAAGACTACAAGCGCCTCGGCGAGATTCTCGTTGAAAAAGGGGATTTAACCGAGGACGACCTGGAAAAATATCTGAGAGAGAAAAAGCGCCTCGGCGAAGCCCTGGTTGAAGAAGGCGCTGTTGATGGCGGCAAGATCCAGTCCGCTCTCGCTGAACAGGAGCGGGTCAAAAACTTGCGCAAGGAACGTAAGACCCAGGACGCCATTGAGAGTATCCGGGTCAAGTCAGATCGACTGGACAGTCTGGTGAATTTGGTTGGCGAAATGGTGACCGTACAGGCTCGTCTTTCGCAGTTTGCCGGTAGTCGAATCGATGCCGAGTTGCTGGCAATATCAGAAGAGGTAGAACGTTTGACCTGGGATCTGCGTGACCAGGTCCTGAACATTCGCATGTTGCCAATCGGTGGCACCTTCACCCGGTTCAAACGGTTGGTGCGCGACCTGGGGAGCGAACTCGGCAAGGATGTCATGTTGATCACAGAAGGTGGCGACACCGAGTTGGACAAGACGGTGATTGACCAGCTAAACGATCCTCTGGTCCACCTGGTCCGAAACAGTATCGATCATGGCATTGAGCCCCCCGATGTCCGCATGGCGATCGGCAAGCCACGTAAGGGCCGGATTACCCTGTCTGCCAGTCACTCAGGCGCCAACGTTGTATTAACGATTTCAGATGATGGTGCAGGGCTGGATTCGGGTCGGATCCTTGCGAAAGCGATAGAAAGGGGCTTGGTCTCACCGCAGACGGAATTGAGTGAGCGCGATATCTTCAACCTGATATTCGAGCCAGGTTTTTCTACGGCGACTGAAGTCTCCAGTGTCAGTGGCCGGGGGGTCGGGATGGATGTGGTTCGACAGGCCGTTGATGCTTTGCGGGGCAGCATAGAGGTTCGTAGCGAAGCAGGGCAGGGGACGAGCTTTGTTGTCAAGCTGCCCTTAACCCTCGCGATTATAGATGGTCTGCTGATCAATATCTCCTCGGAAAATTACATTCTGCCACTTTCCGCTGTCGAAGAATGCATCGAGCTGACTCGTGACGATACGGAACGGTCTCACGGCCGCAATCTGGTCAAAGTGCGTGGAGAGATTGTGCCCTATGTCCGCTTGCGTGACGAATTCAAAATCAATGGGCAGTGTCCAGAGATCGAACAGATCGTTATCGTCAGCCTGGATGGTGTCCGGGTCGGATTTGTCGTCGATCACGTGGTTGGTGAGCATCAGACGGTTATCAAGAATCTGGGCCGCATGTACCAGGACACCGATGGTATTTCCGGGGCGACCATCCTCGGTAATGGCCGCGTCGCCTTGATCCTTGATCTGCCGCAGTTGGCAGAAAAGGCGGAAGCGGCGGAGCACGCAAGATTCCACTGAAAAGGGGATATCCTGTCCGATGGCATTGACCTCCTCAAGGCCGACTGAATAAGTATGATGCTAAAGTTTGGCGACAGAGTGATTATTCGAGACGGCTCTCCTCTGGATGGTGCTGAAGGGGTCGTGTATCGAATTGAGGAGAATCGGATTTCAGTTCTTCTGGAGAGAGAGGTCATCTGGCATGTGGATGTAGAGGCCATCGAGCGGGTTGCCCTCCGGTTGAAATAAGAACAAGTGTTCCTACCTGTCTGCTCCCATGCACGTCGATCCAGAGAGTCGGCCTAATTGCCGGCTCTCTGTTGTTGATTCCTGCCGGTTAAATATTTGCTCTTCCTGCACGGATTTATCTGTGTGCCACATTGTCACATTTTTGTGACAGACCTCCTGCTGCGATATAGTCCATATAGTTACCAGATCGGGGACGAATTCGGGTTTGTATATTGAATTACTCGTAAATTACCGTGTTTTGTCGTATTGCCAGATATGGTTGGAGTATATTAATTAAAATGATCAGGCGTTCTGTGTACGAATCGTGTTGGCACATTAATTGATCATACAGGCATAACCACTAAGATTTGCGGTATCAATTAGGGTTCACTCAATATTGGAGGAAGATATGGCAGTCAGGGATATGAAAGTAGGGACAAGGATGAGTATCGGTTTTGGCCTGGTTCTCATGCTGATGATTACGACTATGGTGATTACCTTCTGGTCATTGGGCAAGGTGGAATACAATACCAACTACCTCAGTGATGAGAGCCTGCCATTCACGTTGCTGGCTGATCGCATGACTGTGAATGCCTTGCAGGTCCAGCAGTTTGCTACCGACGCCTCGGCAACCAAGGATCTGTCCGTGCTGCAGGAATCCGAAGCTCATTACAAGGAATTCAAGAACGGAGTAGATGAATTCAAGGCGATGTTCCGTGAAGAAAATTCCACCGCTGAGTTGAAGACGATGGAAACCATGTCCGCAGCCATGGACGAGATGTATGATACGGCCCGGCGCATGACGCTGTCCTATATCAATGATGGCCAGGAGGCGGGCGATGCGGTGATGGCAGAATTTGATGCCGATGCGTCGCAATTGACCGCGATGGTTACAGAACTGCGCGAAGGGCAGGTGACTGAAATTAACGGGCAGGTTGACAGCATCTTGCAGGCATCCAACCAGGTCAAGACGCTGCAATTGATTATCGGCGTCGCTGCGCTGATTATCGGTGTGTTGGTTACGATCTTTATAACCCGCAGTATTGTTCGGCCACTAAACGTTGCTGTCGAGACTGCTCGTGCTCTGGCCGTGGGAGACCTGACCGTCCGAATTGACCAGATCAGTAAAGATGAAACCGGTCAGTTGCTGCAGGCCATGCAGGAGATGATTGACTCCAGCAACACCGTGGCTGAAATGGCCGGTCAGATCGCTGGCGGTAATCTCCAGGTGCAGATAAAGGAGCGCTCTGACAAGGATGTTTTGATTCAAGCGCTTAGTGGTATGGTCATCAAGCTTAAAGAAGTCATCAACAACGTGAAGCTGTCAATTGAGAACGTCGCGTCCGGCGCCCAGGCGATGAGCGCCTCTTCGGAAGAGATGTCTCAGGGTGCTTCGGAACAGGCCGCTGCCGCAGAAGAGGCCTCTTCGAGTATTGAACAGATGACAGCCAATATCCGCCAGAATGCAGATAACGCTATGCAAACAGAAAAAATTGCCATCCAGGCTTCCGGTGACGCACGTGAAGGCGGTGAGGCCGTTAATGCCACCGTTGGCGCCATGAAGGAGATCGCCGACAAGATCATGATCATCGAAGAAATTGCCCGCCAGACCAACTTGCTGGCACTGAACGCCGCCATCGAGGCTGCCCGTGCCGGTGAACACGGCAAGGGTTTTGCGGTCGTTGCCGCCGAGGTTCGCAAACTGGCAGAACGCAGCCAGAAGGCGGCAGGTGAAATCAACGAATTGTCTACCAACAGCGTCGAGGTTGCCGAGAAAGCCGGGACCGTTCTCAACTCCCTGGTGCCGAATATCCAGAAGACCGCCGAACTGGTACAGGAGATAAGCGCTGCAAGTCGGGAGCAGGATGCTGGTGCCGACCAGATCAGCAAAAGTATCCAGCAACTTGATGCCGTTATACAGCAGAACGCCTCGGCATCTGAGGAAATGGCATCAACCTCTGAAGAACTGTCTGGCCAGTCAGAGCAATTGGCCGAGATGATCTCTTTCTTCGTGATGGATGAAGGCACTCATGGCAGATCGCGTTCTGTCGTCTCAGGGCAGTCCCATCGCCCTGTTGCTCAACCAAAAATTGCTCATGTCGAATCAAACTTCAAGCCAACGCCGAAGGTTGATGGAGATGTTTACGAGGCATCCGGCAAGCGGGATTCTCTTGATAGCGAATTTGAGTCATTTTAAAGGAGGCTGCTATGGAAGAAAATAAAGCAATCAGCAGCCTGCAATACGTGACCTTCAGCCTCGGTAAGGAACTCTTCGGGGTAGAAGTGACCCGTACCCGGGAAATCCTGAGTATGACGTCGGTGACCAAGGTGCCGCAAACACCTGATTATCTACTCGGTGTCATCAACCTGCGTGGCCAGGTCGTGCCGGTCGTGGATATGCGTTTGAAGCTCGGGTTGCCTGCTGGCGAAGAAACCGAAGATACCTGTATTATCGTCGTTGAAGTTCAGGTTGATGGCGAGACGATTGTCGTCGGCGCTCTTTCGGATGCGGTCCGTGAAGTGCTGGAGATTCGCCAGGATCAGATTGAGCCGGCACCGCGTCTTGGCACCAGGCTGAAGACCGAATTTATTACCGGTATGGGGAAAGTCGATGAACAATTCATGATCCTGTTGAACATCGACCGTGTCTTCAGCAGTGATGACCTGACCATCGTACAGGATGCCGGGCAGGTGACTGTTAAACCGACTGAAGAGCAGGAGCTGGCTGAAGTCTGAACCCTTGCCGCATATTTTTAGCCAAACCGGGTGACTCAATCAAGTCACCCGGTTTTTTTATGTCCTGCTGTCAGATCGGAAAAACAGTAGAACGGCGTTATTCCTCAGGCGTTTTTTTGTGTTTATTATTCACTGACAATTTTGGCTTATTTTGTGAAGTCTATTAGTTATAGATCTTATCGGGGAATTGTGATGCAGAGAAATATCGCAAATTTTAATGATTTTGTTTAGTTAGGTAATGTAATAAAAAGTCCACTGCAAATTAATAGTTTATGTAAGTGGTCGGCAAAGGAGTGTTATGTGTGGTATGGAGTTTAATTTAAAAAACACTAGTCATTACACTGGGTTTTAGCTATTTGACGGCATTTGGTGTTTCCTGAAAAATTTGAAACAACGTTATATTTGGATTGTATTAAGGAGGTAGGATGAAGATTTCGATGCGTTTGATCTGTGGCTTCGCAGTTGTGGCATTTATCTGCGCCGTTGTAGGAGGTGTCGGTTGGTATGGAATTCAACGTCTACAAACCAGCGTCAATGACATCAGTCATCTGCGCCTGCCTGCCCAGGAACAGATCGGCAACATTAAGAACAGTGCAAGCCAAGCCGTTGCAGCACAACGGTCACTGCTGATCTCCAGCTTGAGTTTTAATGAACGCCAGGCACAAATGATTCAGCTGAAAAAATCCTGGCAGGAATTCGATGCGGCGCTTGCGGCTTATAATAAATTAACCAAAAGCACAGAAGAGGAAAATCTCTGGCAGGAAACCCTGTCTTTGTCTGAAGGTTGGAAGGGGCTCGCATCGGCGAGTGCCAACTCTTTAGCCGGTTTTCAGCTTGATGACGTTGAAACTCTCGAAGCAACTCTGGTTGCAAGGCAACTTGATCACGTCAAATGGGTCAAGTCCCTGGAGAATGCTGCCATCGAGAGGCGCCCATTTGACGGACAGTTAAACCAGAACCTGTGCGGTCTAGGCAAGTTTCTCGCTGACTATTCCACTCATGATGCCATATTTTCCGGACTTCTGGATCAATTTCACACTCCACACAAGCGCTTGCATGAAATTGGCAGTCAAATGAACGGCTTGGTTGCAGCTGGCAAATATACAGTCGCGAGGCAACTTGTTCGTGATGATGCTCCTATTGTTCTAGCTGACATCGAGAGTGTTTTTGAGTCTGCCTTGTCGCATGTCAGGTTGCAAATATCTGAATTAGATCATGCCAGGACTCAAGTCTTTGGGCCCGTTGCGCAGGCTCAGGTTGCATTTCTTGACAAGCTAACCGAACTTGGACAGCTGAATGATAGTCGGGTCAGCACCAGTGTCTTTGAAGCGGACCGGGTTGCGTTCTCAAGCAAAATTATTGCCCTGGTTGCAATGGCTCTCGGCGTTTTGCTGGCGGCTGTTTTGGGCAGCGCAGTCTCGAGGAGCATTATCAACCCTTTGCGACAGGTGATGGCGGCTGTCGAGAAAATATCCTTTGGTGATACTGGCGACCGAATTCCGATGGGGCAGGCTGTCAACTGTTCCAATATTAAAAAGTGCGGGATTACAGATTGTCCAAGTTTCAACAAGGTCGACCATTGCTGGGTCACCAGTGGTTCCTTTTCTGTCATCAAGCATTGCCCGAAAGCCAAAAGTGGTATGGATTGTCGCGAGTGCGATCTTTACCTGGTCAAGAACGAATTCGAAGAGCTTGGTTCCATCGTCAATGCCCTTGCTATCAATCTCGATGAAAGGCAAAAGCTGGCGGATGCTATTGCCCATGGCGATTTGACCTGCAATGTTGAATTGGCTTCCGAAAAGGATGGCCTTGGCAAGGCTCTTGATTATATGAGTGGAAGCCTGAAGCAGATCATCGGTGAAGTGCAGAAGACCACCGAGACAGTCAGTGTTGGAGCTGCCCAGGTTGCGGTGACCAGTCAAAGGCTTGCTGAGAATTCAACTGAACAGGCTACGGCAGCGGAAGAGACGGCTTCATCGATTGAGGAGATGACAGCGAACATCAGGCAGAATGCAGATAACGCTACGCAAACAGAGTCGATTGCAATCCAGGCTGCTCATGATGCCCGTGAAGGTGGTAAAGCGGTACGAGAGACTCTTGCTTCAATGAAAGAGATTGCAGACAAGATCATGATTATCGAGGAGATAGCGCGCCAAACCAACCTCTTGGCTTTAAATGCAGCGATTGAAGCGGCACGGGCAGGTGAGCATGGCAAGGGCTTCGCGGTTGTTGCCGCTGAGGTAAGAAAGTTGGCAGAGCGCAGCCAGTCCGCGGCCGGCGAGATTGGCGAACTTTCGAAAAACAGCATGGCTGTTGCGGAAACTGCCGGCGCAAGTCTTGAAACGATGCTCGAGAATATTCAGAAGACAGCCGAACTGGTTCAGGAAATCAGCGCCGCCAGCAAGGAACAGGATTCCGGCGCAGATCAGATCAACCGGAGTATTCAGCAGCTTGATAACGTCATTCAGGAAAATGCGTCGGCCTCAGAGGAGATGGCTTCGACTGCCGAGGAATTAACCTCCCAGTCGCAGCAGCTTGCCGACATGGTGTCGTTTTTTGTGATGAATACTGATGTAGCTAACAGTTCTTCTCAAAAGTTGTCGATCTCAGGTGGTGTGAGCTCCACCAGTATCCCGAGGATCTCTAATCAGGAACGCAATGTCATGAAATTGAACGGGGCGTCTGGATATTCAGGGCTCTCTGGAGCGCATGATAAATCTGACAACGATTTTGAAAAGTACTGAGGTGGTCGTCATGGGCGAGAACAATGCAAATAGCAGTCAACAGTATGTGACATTCAGCCTCGGGGAAGAACTCTTCGGCGTCGAGGTGACCCGCACCCGGGAAATCCTCAGCCTGACACCGGTAACCAAGGTGCCGCAAACACCTGGTTACCTTCTCGGTGTCATCAACCTGCGTGGCCAGGTTGTGCCGGTGGTCGATATGCGACTCAAGCTCGGACTGCCTGCAGGAGAGGAAACTGAGGACACCTGCATTATCGTTGTAGAAGTCCAGGTCGATGGCGAGACGATTATCGTCGGTGCTCTTTCGGATGCGGTTCGCGAGGTGCTGGAAATTCGCCAGGACCAGATTGAACCGGCACCACGTCTTGGCACCAGGCTGAAGACCGAATTTATTACCGGTATGGGGAAAGTCGATGAACAATTCATGATCCTGTTGAACATCGACCGTGTCTTCAGCAGTGATGATCTGACCATCGTACAGGATGCCGGGCAGGTGACTGTTGCACCGACTGAAGAGCAGGAGTTGGCTGAAGTCTGAACCCTTGCCGCATATTTTTAGCCAAACCGGGTGACTTGATTGAGTCACCCGGACTTTATTCTCGGCGCACCATGGTCATCGTCATGGCCTCTTGTTGGTTTACAGTTGTGTGTCACAGCCCTGTTTATGTCACACAGGGAGTTGACGGGTCCAATCTCATGTCCTTTTGAAATTTGTGTAAATATATGAAATATATGAGCAATAAGCTTTTATATTTAATGTTGTTCTGCCACATTTATGGCATGTATTTTGAGATGAGAATAATCAACAAATGGACGGATAAGTGGTTGAATGCTGATAGAGGAGAATACCTATGGGTAAGCGTGTTATGACTGTTGATGACTCGGCAACAGTACGTCAGGTTTTGCATATGACCCTGGAAAGTGCCGGTTATGATGTCGTCGAAGCGTGTGACGGTGCGGAGGCACTGGAAAAACTTTCTGCAGAATCGGTCGACATGCTGGTAACAGACCTCAATATGCCAAAACTGGATGGGATCAACCTGATTCAGCAAATACGCCAGAAACCCGGTAATCGCTTCATGCCGATTATCATGCTGACAAGCGAATCCCAACCGGAGAAAAAAACTGCAGGCAAGGCAGCGGGCGCCTCTGGATGGATTACCAAGCCGTTCAAGCCCGAGCAGCTCTTGGCTGTGGTGAGGATGGTCTGTCCATCATAAAGGATCTAAACCTAATTTTAAATTGGCGCTGTTGACACCATGCCCCCCTCTGCTGAATCGTTGACCCCTCGTTGCAGTGCCGATTCTTGCCGGGCAGTACTTGCTGCCCGGCTCTTTATTATTTCCCAGACGTAATTTGATTTGTATCGTTCCCATTCTCTCTCGTATTGATATCAATATGTCATTAATATGCTCTTATAGTGCTGGCGGATAAATTGTAACTATGTTAAAATTATCACAATTTCATGTGGTCTCGGAGTGTTCTGATGGCAGGTCAAATTAAAAATGTCCTGATTGTTGAAGATGATCCGGATTTTGCCGAAAGCCTGATGATCGCTCTCGGTGTGCGCAACTGCCACGTCGACATAGCTCGCACGGGCGAGGAGGCGATCAGAAAATTCCGCAACCTAAGCTATGATATCGCTTTTATGGATATTAAGCTTCCCGGTAAAAACGGGGTTGAGAGCCTTGCCGAAATCATGGGGTTTTGTCCTGAAGCCAAGGTTGTCATGATGACCGGTTTCAGTGAGGCAGCACTGCTGGACAGGGCTCGGCAGGCCGGTGCCATAGATATTCTGCGAAAACCGTTTCGCCTCAAAGAAATGTTCAACTACTTAGATCACCTTGAGGGAGACTCTCCTCCAACGGTTAAACATTGAATTGATTATTTAAAGCGCCTGCGGATGTATCTGCAGGCGCTTTAGTTCTTCGGCGGGCAGGGCTAGTTTCCATGGCGAAGCTTACGACACTGAAACGTGCCTACACGGTCAGCTACCTCCTGGTGGCCGCTATCCCTGTCATGCTGTTTGGTCTTGTCGTTATCCAGCAGGTTGCCGAACACCAATTGAAAGGTGTTCAGGACCGCAATATCTCCCAAGCCAAAAGTATTGCTGAGGAAGTCGACGCTTTTCTCCTGGAAGTCCAATCCGATTTACAACATGTGAAACATGTTCTTGATTCCAGTACGATGCTGCAGCCTCTGAGCATAGATGACTACCTGGCTGAGTTTGTCAGAAATTCGCAGTTTTTTGAGTCAATCTATTTTCTTGATAGCAACCTCAATGTCCTTCAGCTTGGGGTTCTTCCTCAACAGGAAGCCCGCCGTGAAGATTTTATCAGCCTCGACTTTTCAGGCCACCAGTTGTTTAAGGAGCAAGGCCAAATTCAAGGCCCTGTGTGGAGCAACACCTTTGTTTCACTTGTCACGGGAGAACCTTCGGTCACCCTTGGCCTTGATTTGAAACAGGGCTTTTTGCTCGGAAATGTGCGGTTGAGAAGCCTTGGCAAATTGCTGAATAGATATGCGACTTACGGTGATGTCCAGGCTGCAATTATAGATGACAACGGTACGTTGGTTGCGCACAATGTCAGCGATCTGGCCATGCAGCGCATTAATTTCAGCAACCACCCTGTAGTTATCAAGGCAATGGGAGGGGTGGATTCAACCCGGGAGTTCAAAGAGGGAAGTCATTTTTATCTGGAAAGTGCTGCGAATATACAACTTTCGAATTGGGTGATCTGGGTGGGGCTGGATATGAACGCCGTCAATGCACCCATCAATAACCTGCGCAACATTCTAATCGGGTTTTTGGCTGTCACGGTCATCCTGGCCGGTTTTACATCTCTCTTCAATGTCAGGCGCCTGATGAGACCGTTAACTGCTTTGGGACAGCGCGCCGGGCAGATAGCCGATGGTCGTTATGACTTTGAGTATCAGCCCTCCGGCTTCTCAGAAATTGACGTCCTCGCCAGCCAGATCAGCAACATGACCAACGCGATTAAGGTGCGCGAAGCTTCTATTATCAATAACGAGAGGCGCTTTCGTGACCTGGTGAATTCCATAGACGGCATTGTCTGGGAGATGGGTTACCCTTCGTTTAACTTTCTGTTTGTCAGCCAGCAGGCTGAGGCTATTCTTGGCTACCCACTGCAGGATTGGTACGAGGACCCGGTTTTCTGGGAAAAGGTCACGCATGAAGAGGACCTGGCGCAGGCCAAGGCTTACTGCCAGTTGATGGCTGAAAAGAAAGAGGATCATGATTTTGAATACCGCATGATCGCTGCCGATGGCAGGATCGTCTGGATTCGTGACCTGGTGACGGTTGTTGTAGAGAATGATCGGCCGGTTCGCTTGCTCGGGGTTATGATTGACGTAACTGAGCAAAAGGAACTACTGGAAGAATTGCGTCACAGTGAAGAGAATTACCGGGAGATTTTCAACTCGACCAGTGATGCCATTTTTATTCATGATGCAGATACGGGAAAAGTCCTGGACGTGAACCAGGCAATGTTGAATATCTTCTGCTGTAGTTATAAAGAGGCTTTGGTGGGAGGAATCGAAAGATACAGTATGGGTGTTCACCCGTATACAATGCAGGAGGCCAAAGAAAAGCTGCAGATTGCAAGAGATAAGGGCATGTGCTCTTTCGAATGGCTGGCCAGAAGAGGTAACGGAGAAACTTTTTGGGCTGAAGTCTATCTACGCAGTGCTGTTATTGGTAATCAGGCACGTATCCTGGCCGCTGTGCGTGATATCTCTTCACGAAAAGAAACAGAATTGGAACTGGCACAATATCGTTCCAACCTGGAGGACCTTGTCAGGGAACGATCGGCACAGTTGGAACAGGCCCAGGTCGAGCTCGTGCAGAAAGAGAGGTTGGCGGTCCTTGGCCAGTTGACTGCAACGGTCAGTCACGAAATTCGTAACCCACTCGGTACCGTCGCCAACGCATTGTATGTGCTCAAAGAGGCTCTGCCCGATAAGGGGTTCGATCACCTGAAACGGCCTATGTTGCTTGCAGAGAGGAATGTTGAGCGCTGTGACAACATTATCAGTGATCTGCTTGATTTTTCACGACAACGAAAAATAAACAAGCAGCCTGTGGACATCGATGCCTGGCTCTCAGAGCTGTTGTCTGAATTCAATTTCCCCGAGCACGTTGAACTCAAGAAAGATCTGCAGGCCTGTTGCCAGGTGCCAGTCGATGCCGAGCGTCTGCGCCGAGTGATTGTTAATGTGGTTACGAATGCGCTGCAGGCCCTTGATGAGGTCGAGCAACCTGACAAGCAACTGACAATTTGTACCCGGGTCGCCAATGGGCGGTGCGAAATTGATGTTCAGGATAATGGCCCCGGAATGAGTGAAGATGTGTTGGCGCAAATCTTTGAACCGATGTTCAGCACCAAGAACTTTGGTGTCGGTCTCGGTGTGCCGATCATCCGGAATATTCTGATTGGTCATGGTGGCGGGGTGCAGTATCTCAGTGAAAAGGGTGTCGGCACCACGGTAGAGATGTGGCTGCCCATCAATAAAGAAACAAGAACATGAGGCTTTTCTGCTAAGTGCCTTGGTGATTACGTATTTATCATTTCACGGTGCAGTTTTTGGCACGTTCGTTGTAGCTTGATTTCTTGATCATACCCTATCTTCTGAAAAACTCAGCTGTGTGTTGCGGTATCGGCAGCAAGCCAGTCTCGTTGCTCTGTATTGTGTCACATTTGTGTGTCAATGTTGGCGTTTATTGTTCTTCGAGTAAGCGTTAAGTGCTGAGATTGCTTTTGTGTTTCGCATGCCGTTGCAGTGGAGAGTTAATGATTCTCTGTTATCTTTTAGAGGCCTTTGTCGTTTGAGGGAGTGTAGATGGCCAAGCCAATTCGCGTTCTGATTGTTGACGACTCTGCGGTTGTTCGTCAGGCGCTTACGGAAATATTGTCTGCTGATCCCGGTATCGAGGTGCTTGCGACAGCACCTGATCCCTTGATTGCAGCAGACAAAATCAGCAGGCAACGCCCCGATGTCATTACACTGGATGTCGAAATGCCCAGGATGGATGGCCTTTCGTTTCTCAAACAGATCATGGCCCGGGACCCGATCCCGGTGGTTATGTGCTCAAGCCTGACAGAGAATGGCGCAGAGGTCTCCATGAAGGCCCTGCAGTACGGAGCTGTTGAGATTATCAACAAGCCGCGTATGGGGGCGAAGCAGTTCCTGGAAGACAGCCAGGTTATGATTTGCGATGCAGTCAAGGCCGCGGCGAGGGCCCGGGTTAGGCGCTTGTCGAGCCTGGTCAACGACCCTGCCCCCAAATTGACTGCAGATGTTATACTCAGCCAGCCGAAACTGTCGGAAAATTTTCAGACCACGGAAAAAATTATTGCCGTGGGAGCTTCGACTGGTGGTACGGAAGCTTTGCGCATATTTCTGCAGAGCTTGCCCTATGACTCGCCAGGCGTGGTGATAGTCCAACATATGCCGCAGCACTTTACGGCGGCTTTCGCCAGAAGACTCAACGGTCTTTGCCGGATTGAGGTCAAGGAAGCAGTCGACGGTGATACGGTGATCCCCGGCCGTGCACTGATCGCCCCGGGGAATATGCATATGTTATTAAAACGCAGTGGGACACGTTACTACGTGCAAACCAAGGATGGCCCCCTGGTCTGCAGGCACAGGCCTTCGGTCGATGTCCTGTTTCGCTCTGTTGCACGCTATGCCGGGGTCAACGCGACCGGCGTTATCATGACCGGGATGGGTGATGATGGTGCACGCGGAATGCTTGAAATGAAGAACGCCGGGGCCATCAACCTGGCCCAGGATGAAGAGAGCTGTGTCGTGTTCGGCATGCCACAGGAAGCCATCAAGCTCGGTGGTGTTAAAAAAATCCTGCCGCTCGACAAACTGGCCGAAGAAGCCATGCTTATTTATCGTAAAATGCGTTGATCAATGCCAACGACTCCATTCGCACAGGATTTGCTAATGAACAAGCCGACAGATGAAGAATTGATTGAGGAAATCCGCCGACGTTTTGAATTCAACCAGAACGCGCTCAATGATATGCGCGCCATGACGCGCAAGCTCGAGTCGATGAATGAGAAACTCCAGGAATCAGAGGCACTCAAAAGCCAGTTTCTCTCGAATATTCGCAACGAGATCAATAATCCGTTGTCCGCGATTATGGGGTTGGCTGCGCAGTTCTTAGGCGGAAGCTGCGATCCTGAAGTCTGCCAGAAGACGATCGGCATGATCTACGCTGAAGCGTTCAACCTTGATTATCAATTGCAGAATGTGTTTATGGCTGCCGAACTGGAAGCCGGCGAAGCGGAACCGGCCATTGCCATGGTCGAGATCGATTCTCTTCTTGATGGCTGCCTCGATAAACTTGCTTATCGTATTCGGGACAAGGACCTCGTTGTTACAAAGTATATGCCTGAGGACCTGATCTTTCCGACCGATGCCCAGAAATTTGAGATGATCCTGTTGAATCTGCTGGCCAATGCCGCCGAATTTACCGGTCAGAAAGGCGAGGTGTCGGTTGAGATCGAGGAAAACAAGCCTGGCCTGACAGTTGTCGTCAGCGACAATGGCCCCGGTATTACCCCGACAGACCAGGAGGTTGTCTTTGACCGCTTCAGGCAGCTTGAAGCAGGCACCACCAAGGGGCACCGCGGTCATGGTCTGGGGCTTAGCATTTGCTGGTCTCTGGTAGAACTGCTTGATGGCACGATCGATCTTGACAGCCAACCGGGACATGGGAGCCGTTTTGTCGTGACTCTGCCACGTCCTGATGTGAAAACCGTGATGCACGCGACCGAGGGCAACTTCTTTCTCTTTGACACGACCGACGACGAGGTGGAAACCTTCTGACTTTTTATGAGCCAGCAGATGACAGCGCCAACTGAAGCCATGGCGCGGCACTATCTCTATCCCGGCACGCTGTTTGTGCATCGGCAACCGCACCTTGTCACCACGGTTTTGGGGTCATGTGTCTCGGTCTGCCTATGGAACCAGACCTCTCAACTCGGCGGAATCAATCATTACCTGTTGCCTCTCTGGAACGGTGAAGGCTTGCCGACGCCGAAATATGGCAACATCGCCATCGAAAAATTAATTGATAAGGTCAAGGCTCTTTCTGGCCCAGGCGACAAGCTGATTGCCAAGGTGTTCGGTGGGGCGTCGATGTGGGAGAAGACGGAAGGGTTGCTGGCTGTCGGGCAAAGAAATATCGAGTTTGCCATTGAGACGATGGAGAAACACCGTATTCCGATTGTCAGCAGTGACCTGGGCGGTTATCACGGTAGAAAGGTGATTTTCAACAGTGGTGACGGCACGGTTATGATGCGAAGGCAAAGAAGTATGCGTTTGGCACCACAGGGAGAAAAATAACCTCGACCCGGTAGAAACGCATGAAAATTACCTTTATCAAGCGCTACCTGTTTATTGTCGGACTGGCCTGGACTGCCATCTGTGTTGCTGTACTCTATTCCCACCTTGAAGAGGATTACAAGCAGTCTGTTGCCCAGGCTCAAACCCGTGCCAGGACCATGCTCGAGCGGGATATCCTCTATCGAGACTGGGTCGCTGGACATGGTGGCGTTTATGTTCCAATTACAGAGGAAGCACAGCCGAATCCGCACCTGAATTTTTTGCCCGAGCGGGACATCGAAGCAACAGATGGGCGTCGTTTCACCCTGGTGAACCCCTCATACATGACACACCAGGCCTTTGAGATCGATAATCGCCTTGGCAATACGGTCAGCAAACTCACCAGCCTCAATTATCTCAACCCCGGCAACGCACCTGATGCATGGGAGCGGGCTGCTCTTGTAAGGCTTGCCAAAGGTGAAAACCTGGTCAGTGAGGTTGTCAAAATCAAAGACCAGCCCGTTGTTCGTACCATCCGGCCTTTTTACATCGAAGCAGAATGTCTCAAATGTCATGCCCGGCAAGGTTATCACCTGGGTGATGTGCGCGGTGGCTTGAGTATAACGGTCCCATTTGAATCCTTCCTGTCAGGACATTGGAAACATAATCTCCTGTCGGTGTTGCTCTTTGTCCTGCTCTGGTTGAGCGGGATGGCAGGTGTTTTCCTCCTGGGTCGCAAACTCTATACCCAGACTCATCAGGTTATAGAAAGTGATCGCCAACGAGATCAGGCTGAAATGAGCCTCGATTTCATGTCGAACTATGATCGTCGTACCAACCTGCCGAATCGTTTCAAGTTCGAGGAATTGCTGTTCGATCTGTTTAAAAAGGCCGATGTTTCAGGTAGTGCTGTTGCCGTAACAACCGTAGAAGTTCGCAATTACAAGCAGATCATCGATAACTTCGACCATCCGGTCGGTGATGCACTCTTTAAAATGATCGCCGAACGACTTGCAGCCATCATCAGCCCCAATGATTCGGTGGCACGGTTTGGCGAAGATCGGCTGTTGTTTTCCTCCATGACCAGTAGCGAAGAAACGTTTACAGAAGACACGTTGCTGAAAATATGGGATGGTGTTTCCAAGCCTCTGTTTTTGGAAGGGCACCAATTCTTCCCGGTGATCAGTATGGGCACGGCTTTGTATCCGCAGGATGCGGCCGATGCCAAACGCGTGGTCCAGCGATCTGTGTCTGCGCTGACCTATTGCCTTGAGGAAAAAGTGAGTGGAGTGGCCCTTTTCTCCCGATCGATTCATGACCAGGCCAAGACCCGCCTGAAAATCGAAACCGGCCTGCGGTCAGCACTGAACGATAACAATCTTGAGCTGTATTTGCAGCCACAGGTCGATTCAAAGGGAGCTCTGGTGGGCGCTGAGGCTTTGTTGCGTTGGAAGCGAGACGGAGAAGAGTACATCCCTCCTGTGGAGTTTATTCCGGTTGCCGAGGAGAGCGGCCTGATCCTGCCGATTGGCGAATGGGTACTGCAGACAGCTGCGGTACATGCCCTGCGATTGCGGGAGAAGTTTGGTCGAGTGATTCCGGTTGGTGTCAATGTGTCTGCCCGGCAGTTTCAGGATTCGTCCTTTATCGATATCGTTGACGAAATCCTCTCGATCGATGGTGTGTCTGCCGAGATGCTTGAAATTGAGATTACCGAAAGCACCTTTATTGAAGATATCGACAAAACCATCGAGATACTGACTGACCTGAAGGTGAGGGGCTTGCAGATCGCCATTGATGATTTCGGTACAGGCTATTCATCATTGAGTTATCTCAACCGGTTCCCGATTGACCGGTTGAAGATTGACATGTCTTTTGTTGCTGATATCGCGACCAGTGAAGACGATAGAGTGCTGATCAGCCTGATCGCTGAAATGGGACGTAAGCTTGGTTTGAAAGTCATCGCAGAAGGTGTGGAAGATGAGATTCAGAAGCATCTGCTGATTGGTATGGGCTGCGATGCCCTGCAGGGGTTCCTGTTTGGCAGACCTGTTCCTTTTGATGATTTTTGCACTTATGTAGAGCAATTGAGGGCAGACTGAAAAGCCCCGCCGACCTTTCAGGACAAGCCGGAACCCATTATGCCGCTAGCGCATAATCAGGGTTCCGGCTTGCTGACTTTACCTGCCGTTTAGACTCCTTGTTGATCCTTTTATGTCCAGAGTTTGATATGCGCTTCTTTTGAGCCGGATTCCCATGCAAGGCGGTTGACTGTCCTCCGTCAGACCTTTCCGGCAACAACTGACAGGTGGCGGCATAAAGAAACGCTAACAACATAATAATCTCGAACATTTTTATCTCCTTCCCTGTTTGAGATTAATAAATCACTCCTCTATGTCAAAATATGTCACACCTTTTTGCGCCGGATATTTTTCACATTATTAAGGCTGCAACGGTGTCCACGGCTTCGGTCGGTTAATGAAGAAAATGGCGTAAAATAGGCCTTTTTCAACGTTGACGACCAATATAAAATCGTATACAGTATGCAGGTTTCAGCGCAAGTTTAGCCCTGTTTTATTCAAACTATAAATGGTGATTTTTTCTTTGGTTTCACCAACAACTATCGATGGAGGAGAGAGATGATTGAAGCGTATCTGATGCATGAGCAAGAGCGTAATGCCCAAGGGATTCCGGCATTGCCTCTCAATCCTGAGCAAACCACGGGCCTCTGTGAGCTGCTGCAGAATCCGCCGGCCGGCAAGGAAGAGTTCCTGATGGGCCTTTTCACCGAGCGTGTTTCACCGGGTGTTGACCCTGCTGCTGAAGTCAAGGCTGCGTTTTTGGCTGAGATTCTGAAGGGCACCAAGAGCTCGCCGCTGATTGACAAGAAGAAAGCGGTGCAGATTCTCGGTACGATGATCGGTGGGTACAATGTTCAGCCACTGATCGGCGCTCTCAGCGATGCCGAGTTGGCTGATGACGCCGCTTCTGCTTTGTCCGGCCTGACCTATGTCTATGATGCCGCCCAGCAGGTGATCGAGCTGTCCAAGAGCAATGCTGCTGCAAAGAAGGTCGTTGATTCCTGGGCCAATGCCGAGTGGTTTACCAACAAGCCTGAGATCCCCGAGACGATCACCGTCAAGGTGTTCAAGGTCGAAGGGGAAATCAATACGGACGACTTTTCCCCGGCCGGTGATGCCTGGAGTCGCCCGGACATCCCGCTGCATGCCCTGGCCATGGGCAAGACCCGCTTCCCCGGCGGGATTCAGGAAATCGCCAAGTGGCGTGAAGAAGGTCATCAGGTGGCTTTTGTCGGTGACGTTGTCGGGACCGGCTCTTCCCGAAAATCGGCCTGTAACAGTGTGCTCTGGTACATTGGTGATGATATCCCGGCGGTACCGAACAAGCGTCGTGGTGGTGTGATCATCGGTGGTGTTATCGCCCCGATCTTCTTCAACACGGCACAGGATTCCGGTGCCCTGCCGTTGCGTATGGACGTTGCCAACCTCAACATGGGTGACGTGATCACTATCAACACCGCCAAGGGTGAAGTGACCAAGGACGGTGAGGTGGTTTCAACCTTTGATATCAAGCCGAATACTGTTCCCGACGAATATCGTGCCGGTGGTCGTATCCCGTTGATCATCGGTCGCTCGGTGACCACGGCTGCCCGCGAGGCACTCGGTATGGCAGAAGCTGAAATTTTTGCCCAGCCGGACAACCCGACCCCGAAAGCCGGTCAGGGCTATACCCAGGCCCAGAAGATGGTTGGCAAAGCCTGCGGTGTAGAAGGTGTGTTGCCTGGTACGGCCTGTGAGCCACTGATGACGACTGTTGGATCCCAGGATACCACCGGGCCGATGACAGCTGACGAAATCAAGGAACTGGCCTGCCTCAAGTTCCAGTCACCGATGTTCATGCAGTCTTTCTGTCACACTGCGGCTTATCCGAAGCCTGCTGACGTCAAGATGCACGCTGCCCTGCCGGCATTCATTGCCGAGCGCGAAGGTGTTGCCCTGCGTCCCGGTGACGGTGTTATTCACAGCTGGCTGAACCGCCTGCTGGTGCCCGACACAGTCGGCACCGGTGGTGATTCCCACACCCGCTTCCCGATCGGTATCAGCTTCCCGGCCGGTTCTGGCCTGGTCGCCTTCGGTGGCGCCATGGGCTTCATGCCGCTGGACATGCCTGAGTCGGTGCTGGTCCGCTTCAAAGGTGAATTCAACGAAGGGATCACCCTGCGTGATGCCGTCAACGCCATTCCTTACTATGCCATCAAACAAGGCCTGCTGACCGTTCCGAAGAAGAACAAGGTCAACATCTTCAACGGCCGCATCCTCGAGATGGAAGGTCTGCCAAGCCTGTCGGTCGAGCAGGCGTTCGAGCTCACTGATGCTGCTGCCGAGCGTTCCGCAGCTGCCGGCTGCATCCAGCTTTCCGAAGAGTCGGTGTGCACCTACCTGCGCTCCAACATCGCCCTGATGGAGAAGATGATTAAAGACGGCTACCAGCATCCGGGTACGCTGCGCAAGCGCATCGAAGCCGTTCAGGAGTGGCTCAAGGATCCGAAGCTGCTCAAGGCCGATGCCAACGCCGAGTACGCTGCGGTCATCGAAATTGACCTGGCCGAGATCACCGAACCGATCCTGGCCTGCCCGAATGATCCCGATGACGTCAAGCTGCTCTCCGAGGTTCAAGGGACCCCGATCCAGGACGTTTTCCTCGGTTCCTGCATGACCAACATCGGCCACTTCCGTGCCGCCGCCGAGATCTGGCGCGGCCAGAAGTTCAACCCGGCTGTACGCACCTGGATCTGCCCGCCGACCCGCATGGACCAGGACAAGCTCAAGGAGGAGGCGACCTTCGCCGTCTACAGTGCCATGGGCGCCCGTCTTGAGATTGCCGGTTGTTCCCTCTGTATGGGCAACCAGGCCCGTGTACCCGACGGGGTGAACATGTTCTCCACCTCGACCCGTAACTTCGACGACCGTATCGGTAATGGCGCCAAGGTTTACCTCGGTTCCGCCGAACTGGGTGCCGTGACCACCAACCTTGGCAAACTGCCGACTCCGGCCGAATACCTGGCCGAATACAAGGAGAAGATTGCGCCGAAGAAGGATGCGATCTATCAGTACCTGCAGTTCGACGAGATGGACGGGTACAAGAAGACGGCTTGAATTAGAGATAGGTGAAATGTAAATGAAGGCCGCGCCGCAAGGTGCGGCCTTTTTTTAAGATTCGAAGGAGAAACGCGAAAAATTTTCAGAGAAAAATATACATTTATTCTCTTCTCAGTTCCTTACATTAAATTTCCTTGCACCTCACACCTATCAACGTTAAATTAATACAGTAGTTGCTCCCCTGTAATTTTCGCAACCTGGAATCCTCTTACATCGCCTTTAGCAAGGATTTTCAGATGTCCGACGAAAATATCCTCTTCCAGCCCATCAAGAAATTCTGTCGTCGCAATGTTGCGACCTGCGCCCCAGTCGACACGGTTCTGCAAGTCGCTGGCACCATGCGCGAATTGAATATCTCGAGCATGATCATTTGCGAAGAGAATAACCCGATTGGCATCCTGACTGACCGCGATTTGCGCAATAAGGTGGTCGCCGAGGGGATTGACCCCGCGACCATGCCTGTCAGCGAGATCATGAACGCACCGCTCATCACGGTCAACGAAGATGATTTTATTTTCGAGGCGCTCTACCGGATTTCCAAGAATGGCATCCACCGGATTTGCGTGATCGACCAGGACAATCGATTGACCGGCATCATCACGGTTAGCGACATCATGCGACTGCAGACCCATTCCCCCCAGAAACTGGTGCGGGATATCGACCGGGCGGAGACTCTTGAAGAGTTGAAGTCTTATCACGTAGAGATCCAGGACCTGGTGCTACACCTGGTCAGCACCGGGGTGCCGCCCCGTGAGTTGGTACGCATGATTGCGCTGCTTAATGATCAGTTGCTTCTGCGCCTGATAGACCTGTTGCGGGCAGGCCAGTTTAAAAATCTCACTGACAGGTTTGCATTCATCGTGCTGGGCAGTGAGGGCCGGCGGGAACAGACACTGACTACCGATCAGGACAATGCGATTATCTATGCCGATGACCTTGCCGAGAAGGATATTGCCGAGATCGAGGCTTTTTCTGAAAAGCTGATTGAAGGGCTGATAGAAATCGGCGTGCCGCCGTGTCCCGGCGGCATCATGGCCAAAAACGCATTCTGGAGGCGCAGCTACAGCGGCTGGGTTTCCGCGTTGCAGGAATGGCTGACCAACCCGCAGCCGAACAACATCCTCAATGGCAGCATGTTTTTTGACCTGCGCACGATTTACGGTGATTTGAGCCTGGAAAAAGGCTTGAAGAAGATGCTCATTGGGCATTTCCAGGAAGAAAAAATGTTCCTCACCCGCTCGGCTGCCAACGTCAATCGTTTCCGCCCGCCGCTGGGAATGTTCGGCGGGATTAAGGTGGCGCATGATGACGAGCATCGCGGTCAGATCGATGTCAAAAAAGCGGGCATCTTTGCCATTACCGAGGGGATCAAGGCGCTGGCAATGGAAGCAGGGGTCATGGAGGGTGGAACCCGTGAACGAATTCAGAGCCTTGTCGAGAAGCAGGTTTTAACGGCCAAACTGGCCGATGACCTGGAGGCTAGCTACAATTTCCTGGTTTTCCTACGGCTGCGCTGCCAGGTTGAGGATGTACGAGCCGGCAAGAATCCGAGCAACTACATCACCTTGGCCAAGCTTAATCACATGGAAAAAGGACGCTTAAAGATTGCTTTTGAAGAAATCAACGAATTTCATGAATTCCTGAGGGTCCATTTCCGTGTTCACCTGCTGCGCTAAATTCCTGTCCAAGGCCCTTGTCGGCTGCTTCCTGATCAGTCTCTTTTTCATTTCCGGATGTCGTAACCCCATCGACACCAGTGCATTGAATTCCCTGGCCAAAACAGATGTCGATATGATGGCGGATACCAGCCTGCGTGAGATGAATCGTCTCATGGAAGAGTTGTTGGTCAAACTGTACAAGCGCAATCCGCGCGAGCTGGACAAGCGCCCGGGCCTGTCGATCGGTCAACGTCAGAACCAGATTTTTGATACCCAGGGGAGGCTGATTTTTGCCGAACTCAATAACAGACAGGGAACCGATGCTCTCAATCTCGCCTTTGATCCGGGCTACCAGGGAGATCGCGTTTTTGCCCTGATGACAGGCCTGGTCGGGATGGTGCGCAGCTCTTACAATTGGCAGGTCGAGCAGTTCATGTTCGATTCCCTGGATCAGCAGAAGCTCTTTAATTCGGCCCGTAACATAGAAACCCTTGCCTGGCGACTCAGCAACTCCAGGGATGATGCCAGTAAACTGCTGCTGTTATCCAACAGCCAACCGGGTGAAGAAGAGAATTTGAGTTACGAACGCCTGTTCGGAAAGATGATCTCTATCCAGGACATGATGTCGTTCATCATTGCCGGCAAGTGGGAGAGGGGCGTCAGCAGTGCAATCAAAAGGGCGGTTTTCCTGCCGATGGGAATGTAGCGAAGGAAGTTTTTTGCTGATGATTAACTGTTAAGAGGGGGACACGATTCAGATCATGTCCCCCTTGTATGTTCTATTCGTAGTCAATTTGCATCTGGCTTCCCTGTTGCGGTTTTTGATTGAAGCCGCTCGCCATTCCCCAGAAGGAGATTATTTTAAGGAGCAGCTTGGCAGCCGTCATCTCCGAAACACGGCTGGATTCCGGCACCATCTCGACCAGGTCCACGCCGCGCAGGTCGATGGTTTTCCGTGAGAAGAGTGATTCGAGCAGCTCAATCATCTGGTACCAGAAGAAGCCACCCGGCTGAGGGGTGCCGACACCGGGAACCACGGCCGGGTTGAACACGTCCATGTCAATGGAGAGATAAACAGGCCCCTCCAGGGAGTTGATTCTCTGCAGAAACGATTCCCACTGCCCCTTGCCGCGCAGGTCCCAGTCGAGGAAGAGCGAAATGCGAGGTTCTTTTTCGATCCGTTCCACTTCACCCTCAAACAGGGAGCGTATCCCCGCCATGATGATCTTGTGCCCCTGGTCAAGCAGGCGGTTGACCGGGCAGGCGTGGCTGTAACCGCTTCCTTCGTAGCTGGTGCGCATGTCGGCATGGGCGTCGAGGAAGATGACCGTCCCCGGCTCGGTCATGCGCGCTTCAACCAGCGATGGTGTGAGAGAATGCTCACCGCCAAGACCGATAAACAGGTTGCCTTTCGGCAGGGCTTTGACATGATCCGTCAAGGCCCTATGCAAGTCCGCGTCACTCAAGCTGCTGTCATCTGCGAACTCCGGCAGAATGCTGAGCAGCAAATGCTTGAAAGGTGACCAGCCGGCATCTTCCTCATAGAATTCAAGCTGTACCGAAGTTTCGATGATCGCTCGTGGTGCTTCTGCCGTGCCCGGTTTGAAGGAAACGGTCCTTTCCAGTGGAATCGGCAGGATGAGAACATCGGCCTTGTCGACCGGGGCATTGGGCATTTCGAGAAACTGTAATGGGTCTGTCATCGTTTGGTCCCTTGCATAATTTATTGCTCGCCGCAGGATACTTTAGAGAGCCGCTGTGCACTAGCAAATTTTGATGTCAGGCGTTGGCTGCCAACTCCTCGGCAACTGCTGTCGTCATCGCAGAGAGCAATGTGTCCAGCTCGAGTTGGCTGATGATGAATGGGGGCATCACGTAAACCAGTTTGCCGAACGGCCTTATCCAGACACCCCTGTCAATGAAACGACGGGTGATCGACTCCATCTTGACGGGTTCTGCCAGCTCTAGAACACCGATGCCGCCCATGTAGCGTACCTGTGCAACGCCATCCCAGGCTTGGCAAGGGCGAAGATGCTTGGCAAAGGCCAGTTCCATGCGATGGATCTGCTCTTGCCAGGGGCTTGCCAATAACAGGTCGATGCTGGCGTTGGCAATGGCGCATGCTAAAGGGTTGGCCATAAAAGTCGGTCCGTGCATGAACGCTTTGGGGGGATGGGTTGAAATGGTGTGGCTAACTTCTTCTGTGGTCAACACCGCTGCCATAGTCATGTAACCGCCGGTGAGTGCCTTGCCAAGACACATGATGTCGGGCGCGATACCGGCGTGTTCACAGGCAAAGAGCTTGCCGGTGCGCCCGAAGCCAGTGGCGATCTCGTCGGCGATCAACAGGACATCGTGTTGATCACACAATGTCCTGACCCGGCGCAGGTATTCCGGAGCATAAAAACGCATGCCGCCGGCCCCCTGGACAATCGGCTCAAGGATGACCGCGGCGATTTCATCGTGGTGGGCTTCGATCTGGGCGCGGAAGCTGTCGATCTCCCCATCCTGCCAATGCTCATCATTGGCTATGGTCGGGGCATCGGCAAAGAAATGTTTGGTGAGGATGTTGGTGAACAGGTGGTGCATCCCTGTGTCCGGATCACACACGGCCATGGCGCCGGTCGTGTCACCATGGTAGCCGCGTCGGATCGTCAGCATGCGTTGCTTGCTGCTGCGCCCCTTTGCTTGCCAGTACTGGATGGCCATCTTGATGGCCACCTCCACGCTGACAGAGCCGGAATCACAGAAAAAAACCCGCTGCAGCGGCTCGGGAGTGATTTCCACCAGGCGTGCCGCCAGTTCCGCTGCCGGCCGGTGGGTCAATCCGCCGAACATGACATGAGACATGTTGTCCAGCTGGTCTTTGGCGGCTTTGTTGAGGACCGGGTTATTGTAGCCGTGGATGACTGACCACCAGGATGACATTCCGTCAATCAGCGTGCGTCCGTCTTCGAGTGTCAGGGTGACTCCGACGGCGGATTTGACCGGATAGGGGGTGAGGACCCCATCGACGGGAGCGTACGGGTGCCAGACGTGTGATTTTTCAAAGTCCAGCCAGTTGTTGTCACTCAGATAGTTTGTCATGTCAATTCAGCTGTTTCGGGCCTTGTGGACAGTATTCATAAAGTTGGCTTTAAGTGCCCTGTCCCCATAAATAACCGATATCCTAGCTGAAAAAGGAATGTTGAACAAGCGGTCAATCACGATGGTTGGCCCTGTTTTTCGCTTCACGCAAATCCTTCCTCGGTAAAAACCTGTGACGCAGCCAGGCCACCACCAGGGTGACTGCAATGGCCAGGGCAATCAACAGGCCCAGTCGTCCGGCCAGAGTCTCCGCCTGCTCCCAACTGGTCCCGCCGAGAAAGCCGATTCCCGGATAGCTGATCCCCCAGAGAATGCCACTGATGCTGGCATAGCCTGCAAATGTGCCGGGTCGCATCTGGCTGGCTCCCGCCACAAAGGGGACCAGGCCACGAATCGGGCCCAAGAATCGGCCGAGGAAGACGCTTTTGCCGCCGTGTTCCAGGAAGAATATCTCTGTCAGCCGTATTAAGCCCTCGCGTTTTTTGAGCAGCTTCGATTGCCATAGGTGAATACCGAAATGTGCTCCCAGCCAGTAACTGATGATGTCACCGACAATCGCTCCCAGTGCGGCGGCAAGGATAATCATGAAAATCGGCCCTTTGCCTTGATAGGCTAACCAGCCGCTGAAAACGGTGAGTACACTGCCGGGCATGAGCAGACCGATGCCGACCAGGGCTTCAAGAAAGGCAACGACGAAAACGGCCGTGATAAACAGCCCTCCTTCAGGCAAAAGATTGAAGATGTCAATCAGCCACTTTTCCATGGCACCTCGATTAAGCTGTAACGGGCCGCCTAGGCCGTGAAACGGTTATGCCAATCGTTAAAAATTTCGACCTTGTATGCACCGTGTCTTGCCAGCGATGTGCGCACCATGTCAGCCGTTCGCTGCCCTTTTTGAGTTTTTGAATAGAAAAGATCGGCATAGGCCACAATCATCTCCTCCAGTGATTGCGGGCGCATATCACGTAATGGCAATGGCAAGTCCTGGGCCTTGATGTCGGCGATGCTCAACCCGACACCGATATGCCTTTCACAGACCAGGGCATGACGTGGCAAGCCTTCCCTGTCCAGCAGTTCAGCACCGATTATGCCGTGAGCGATGTAGGGTCGGTCACCTCCACAACACAACTTCGGGGTGTCGGTGAAAAGCATGCCGATATCGTGCAGAAGTGCTGCCTGCCGGACAAATTCTGTGTCAACAGGCGTTGATTTTGAAACATGTTCGGCAACGGAAACCGCCAGCCTGGCGACCAGTTTGCTGTGGGCGACCAGGATTTTTTTTGCCTCCTCGTGTCCGGCATAATATTTATCGATAAGGGCAAGAACCTGCATGTCTGTGTTGATCTCTTTAAGTGTTTATTTGAGGATTACAGTTTTTGGAACGACTGACTGACGCGTACCATGATTCCGGTATAAGAATCCATGGTATCTGGTGGCGTCGTAAGCATCAATTGATAGATGCGCTTCCCTTTCTGGAGCAGGTAAGCCTCGATATCTTGGTTCGCCGTCCGGCCAGTCAGATGCAGAACAAGGTCATGCTGGTCTTCTAGTTCCTCTTCCAGCGTGATCTCCAGCCCTTCCAAAGCAGATATGAACAAGGTAAGAGAATCCTCTTTTGATGGAACTTCATCGAGAACTTGCGAGACGATCCGGAGCATGATGTTGTCATTATCCTGGGGTGTCCAACGCACCTCGCCGTTGCTGCTGCCGTAGGCAACCCGGCGGTCCTTGCTCCAGTCGAGAGGGTACTCCATGGCGAATTCCAGTACGGCATCGATGTGCATGCCCACTTTCATTGTCGGCCCGGATTTGTCCTGGGCTGCGCAGGCTTGCAGCAGCAAGATCATGATGACCAGGATCATTCGATAAAAATGTGACAAGTTCAGGTGGCTCATGGTGTTTTCCCGGCAGCAGTGATGGTTTAATTATACACGCTCGATCTAATTCTCCAGTAGTGCCGCGGTGTGCCTGTGAAACATTTTCATGCTGATTGTGATCAAGATGACCTGGGTGAGCATGAGAACCAGGAAACAGATTGACAGCCCGGAATGATCGGCGAGCAAGCCGACGAATGGAGCTGTGATGACAAACGCCAGGCGAAAGGTGAACGACTTCAGGGACAGTATGCTGGCACGTTCGTGACGTTCGCTTTGCTTCTGCAGGGCAAGGCGCAGAAATGGCCCCTGGATGCCGCGCATGAATGTCAGCAGGAAATAGAAGGCAAACCCCCATACCAATTGATTGAATGCCAGGCCAAGATAGCCGGCTGTGATCAACCCGAGCAGCAACAGCAACGTACCGCTTGATCCCAGGTGAAACTGCACGCGGTGACTGATCACCGACCCTGCGGAGACGCAGAGGTTGGCTGTCGCCCAGATCGGTCCGAACCAGCTCAATGGCACCTGCATCGATTGCATATAGGGCTGAATCAGCCAGACCGGGTAAAAAGAGGTGAGCCCGAGCAGCGCTGCGAGCAGGATCGAATAGCGTAACCCGGGAGATGTCCAAAAAGCCTTGTGGGCAATTGCCAGGGCTTCACGCAGATGCGATGTCGTTTCGCGCCTGGCGGCCGGGATTTCCTTCAGGTTGCGACACACGCCAAGGGCAGCGATCCAGATGCCGATCTGCAGGATAAAGGGCAACAGCGGCATCCAGCCGTACAGGACGCCGGCTCCCAACGCGCCCGCGGCTTCACCGATCTGCGCCCAGGCAGTCATCTTGCCGTCGTATCTTGCATAATGCTCTTCCCGGTCGCCATGGCGCAGTGTTTCGTAGAGCAGCGCGCTGTCGGCACCACTGATGAAAGCGTAAGAGACTCCCAGTTGCAGTTCGGCAAGGAGCACCCCGGTGAAGGTGCTGGCGAGGGTGTAGGTTGTCCAGCCGCTGATGCCAAGCAGACAGGCCAGGTTCAGGGCAAAGCGATATCCCAACCGATCACTGAGATACCCGGACGGAAACTCCATGATCAGGGTTGCCAGAGAGAAAATCGCCTGCAAAAGCAGGATTTCAGTGAGGCTGAGGCCGATCTGGTCTTTCCAGAACAGGGTGATGATGGCCATGGGCAAAAGGGCCATTTTCAGCGCGGCAAAGGTGTTGAGGAGGGGGATGTTGTTTGAGAATATGGAATGCGGGACGCGGGATGCGGGACGCGTAAGGGTCAAAGGCTAATTCCTGATGCTGATTGTCAGTATAAGCATGAAATGCTTATTGGTTGCGATCCGAGATAGTTGCTTTAGAGGAAATCTGATGAGCTTATGAGGAAAACCTCGTGTCTCGTCCCTCGATTCGCGTTCCGGTGTCAAGACCAGTAAATACACGCTGACGGGCAGTTGTCCATAGCCGCTTCGATCTTCTCTTCTGCTGCCCCGGTTGGATTGTGGACGATGGCTTTGCCATGGTCGTGGCCATGGTCATGATCGTGATCATCTTCGTCCATGCGGAAAACTTCGGGGCAAACCTGGGTGCAGACTTCGCAACCGATGCAACAATCGGGATCAATCGCTGGGATTCTTGACATAGTTGAGACTCCAAGTCGTAATAATGCCGATATATTATCAAGCCGGCTTGCTTTTGACCAGATGTTCTTTCAGTTTGCCTGAATCAACGTATTTTCGTATACTTGCATTTGCCCTGTTTGTTCCCAAGGGCTATTTCCAGGCAGGCTGAATTATAACGCAAAGATGCAGAGTCAAGTCGCAATGACGCAAAGAGAATTCATGGGTTAGCATTGTTATCTGCTCGGCGTCTTTAATCATCACTTTCAATGATTTCTCTGCGTTAATTTTGTTAATATCTTTTCTTGTAGTAAAGATCGGCGGCCAATGCGAACCGGGTTACGCACTGAAATAATTCTGAGTATTTCCCTACTGCTGGCGGCAGCGCTCCTTTTTGCAGGGTTCCTCCTGCTCAAGCTCACCGAACGCAATCTTCTGGATCAGCAACGCGTTCACGCCGCTGAAGTCATTCAACTGGTTGCCGCCGGGCTGGAAGCCCCCAATTCCTCGACTGATAACGTACTCAACATCAACCTGGCGGTTTCAGGTCTCAATCGTTTACAGACGGTGCTTAGCAAACAGGCAGACGTAGTTGCCTGGCGTTTGCTTGACATGAGCCTGCAGGTTCTTTCCAGTACGGCGTATGATACCACCAGCCCGTTCCCTTCTGTTTCGCCATCCCTGTTGGAGCGTGACGAGATTTATGAACAGCTGAATTACGACTCGTTCCGCATGTTCCGTAGCTCGAATGGTGAGAACTTCCTCGATCTTTCCATGCCGCTCTGGGCGGGTGTTGACGCCTATGGTTTGTTGCAAATCCGTTTCAGCCTGGCAGATTTACAGGAAAGGATTCAGGGTGCGCAACGGCTGGTTTTGGGTTATGTGGTTATCTACGGGCTCGTGCTGGCTGCTTTCGGGATGTACCTTTTAAACCGTAATGTGGTCAAGCCGGTTCGCCAACTTCACCAGGCAACCACAGCGCTTGCCGCAGGCACCTTGACCTCTGTGAATGTGCGGTCCGGACCCGGTGAAATTCATGAACTGGCCGACAGCTTTAACCAGATGGTGCAAGCGCTTGCCGCCAGCCGCGCAGAAACAGAAACGCATATCGAAACGCTTGAACAAACCAACGCAGCCTTGCAGAGAGCGCGTGATGATCTGGTGCGTTCCGAGAAGCTGGCCACAGTCGGTCACCTCGCCGCAGGGATGGCCCACGAAATTGGCAACCCGCTTGGCGCTGTGATTGGCTATCTGAATATGCTAAAGGAAGATGTCTCTGGCCATGACCGTGACCTGGTAGAACGTTCATTGGCCGAGGCAGAGCGCATCGACCGCCTGGTACGTGAACTTCTCGAATACTCCTCCCCCATTGACAGGCAAACGGAATCGTTCTGCCCCGTTTCACTGTTGCGCGAGGCTGTCGAGATGCTGCGTCACCAGGGCCAGTTCGATGATGTCCAGGTCGATGACATCTGTGCAGATGCGTCCTGTCAGGTGTCGATGGATCGCAGCCAGTTGATGCAGGTGTTCATCAACCTTCTTCTCAACGCCCGTGATGCCATGCAGGGGCAGGGTCATATCACATTGGCGACTGAGCTGACTGCAGACTCAATCAGCATCTCAGTCACAGACAAAGGCGAGGGGATTGACGCTGAGACAGTCAGTAAAGTATTTGAGCCTTTCTTTACCACCAAGGATCCGGGAAAGGGCTACGGGCTCGGCCTGGCCGTTTGTCAGAGAATTGTTGATGCCAATGGAGGCAGCATTGCCGCCAGTTCCACGTCCGGGCAGGGCGCCTGCTTTACGGTCTCTTTGCCTTGTTTGCAGACGGAGAACAAGGAATGAATAAACAAGAGCGCCAGATTCTGATTGTCGATGATGAAGCACCGATGCGGCATATGCTGCGTATGGTCCTGGAGCGAGACGGTTATCTCGTCACAGAAGCGACCAGTGGTCGTCAAGGCCTGGATCGACTTAAATCTGGCCATTACGAATTGATCCTCTGTGATATTCGGATGCCTGAGATGGATGGACTGACTTTTCTCAAGGAAAAACAGGCCATGCAATACGGCGGGACCGTCATCATGATGAGCGCCTACGGCAGTATTGACACCGCGGTCGAATGCATGAAGCAGGGAGCTTATGATTATATCTCCAAACCGTTTCGTCCGGATGAAATCCTGCTGACTGTGCGCAAGGCCGAAGAGCGCCTGCAGTTGCGCCATGAAAATGTCAAACTCAAAAAGGATATGAAGCGCAGTGCCCGACCTCAGGGTGTCTCAGCGATTGTGCATAGAAGTGCGATCATGGCGGATGTCCTGCAAACAATCAAAAAAGCAGCTGAAGCCCCGGCGCCGGTTCTGATCACCGGCCCGACGGGAACCGGAAAGGAATTGGTCGCCCGTGCACTGCATGCGGAAAGTTACCGTGGTGATAAACCCTTTTTGGCCGTCAACTGCAGTGCCATTCCGGCAGGTCTTTTGGAGAGTGAGCTATTCGGTCACGCCAAGGGGGCTTTTACCGGGGCGGATCGTGCCCGGACTGGCCTGTTTGGTGCGGCTGATGGTGGTACGCTTTTGCTCGATGAAATAGGTGATTTTCCGCTTGAACTGCAGCCGAAACTTCTCCGGGTTCTTCAGGAGAAGGAGCTTCGCCGGGTGGGAGAGAGTCAACCTGTCCCCGTCGATGTGCGCATTGTTGCGGCAACGGCCAAAGACCTGCGCCAGGCCGTTACAGAAGGAAGTTTCCGGGAAGACCTGTTCTACCGTCTGGCCGTTATTTCAATCGAACTGCCGGCGTTGAAAGAGCGTCCCGAGGATATCCCAGCGCTGGTTGAAAGTTACCTGCCGCGTATCGCCGCGCGCATGAAACGTCCTGTTCCCAAGGTGAGCCCTGAGGCTCTCCAGAAACTTTCCAGGCAGTCCTGGCAGGGCAATATCCGGGAATTGCTGAACGTTTTGGAAAAGACGCTGGTGTTGTGCCGTCATGAAACGATTGGCGAACAGGACCTGGTGCTTCTCGATCACCCCGAACCGACTGTTGATCCATCTGAGCTTTCCTTGAAAAAAGCTTTGGCCGCCATGGAAGAGGATTATATTCGAAAAGCCCTGCAGGTGACCGGCGGCAACCGCACCCAGGCGGCCAAAATTCTCGAGATCAGCCTGCGTTCGCTGATCTACAAGATCAAGGATTATGGAATTGACTAGCGCGCGGCGTGAGGTAGATAGCCGTTATAGTCTGATGGAAGACTTTCTCATCCAGCCTTTACAAGCCAAATGAGCCTAGACTATGCCCCCGCCTTTATTGCGTTATGCCATGCAAAAGTTGCATGAATTGTCACCTTGTGTATGTTCCTCGATGTCGCTAAAGACAATAAAGTCGGTATCTTATGCTTTTTGCGCGGGTGGTACGTCTTGGTACACCTTTTGCTCATTAAGTAATGGCAGGTTGCTCTATGGAGGTCATGATGTCTGTTGCAAAGAAATCTCAGGCCGGTTTTACATTGATTGAATTGCTGGTTGCGGTGGTGATTCTGGCTGTCGGTTTGCTCGGTCTTGCACAACTGCAGGTTACGGCGATCCAGACCAATTCTCAGAGTTCCACGAAGACGGCAGCGACTTCACTCGCCCAACAGGCGATAGAAAGGATCATGGCCTGGGACGCTGATGACCCGAGGCTAGATGCGTCAGGAACGGGGAGCTTCCCTTCCGTGACCGTTGCAGGTGCAGGGACCTATACGATCAACTGGGAGGTTACAACACCGTATGAAGGCGTTTTCCTCTTATGTCGTGTAGATGTCACCGTTCAGAGCACCTCAGATGTTATGCATGTTTTGGGGAATCGGACGAGAACGGTCACTGCTCATACCTTCAAGCGTGCGATCTAGGGAGCTATTCATGGTTAATAATCAATACAGAAATCTGAATAGCTGTCGGGGGATGTCCCTGGTTGAACTACTGGTTGTCATGACGATCCTCTCTGTGGTCATGATGGCTGTGATGAGTCTTTATATACCGGCGCATCAGTCCACTGTTACCCAGACCCAGGTTTCCGATGTACATGCAAACCTGAGATTGGCCCTGAACACGATGACTCGTGATCTCTTGACGGCAGGCTTTCTGGAGCCAAGGTTTCCGGTTGTTTTCCCCGATGCCAGCCCGAGCTTTACGGCCGAGACATTAACGGCCCGGGGCACATATGACCCGGCTAATCCGGAATTCATTATCCGCACCAGGGCAGTTGGTAGTGGTTTTGCCCGTGTTGCAGAAGAACCGACGGGGACAAACGATAGTGCACTTCCTATCAAAGTCGCCGACCCCGCAATGGTTTTGAATTTTCCTGTGGATTCTAGGTTCAGAGTGTTTGGTGCCATGAACGGTACGGAGCTGATCGGCACGATCAAAGGTGCTGTCTCCAGTGCCAACCGGGTGTTTAAAGTAGTCAGTTACAATTCAACTACAGTTGTAGCAAACCTTTCCGATGCCTCGTTGACTTCAGCAGAGTTAGATGATCTTAAAGAAATCATGCTTGAAGCGGTGATGATCCGTGTTAAAGACGATGGCCAACCGGCGCTGCAGACAATTCGATATCGGCTTAACAACGGCGCACTTGAGCGCATCATCAACGGTTCAACACAGATTCTGGCCCGCAACTTGGACACCGTTGCTTTTAGTTTTGGCGACAATGATCAGGGTCGGGTCAACCTTGTCGAGGTGAAATTGACAGGAAAAACAGATTCTGAAGACAAGGTTCGCGAGGCTGAAACGGCTGTCAGACTCCGCAACATTTATTGAGAAGGGTAGATTTATGAATATCTCGCTGTTTCGCACCCGGAATGGTCAAAAAGGAATGGCATTAATTCTGGCGATCGCTTTTTTAGCCATTCTCAGTATCCTCGGTGCCGTGGTTATGGATGTCTCAACGCGTGATTTGAAGAAATCTTCATCCTACCTGCCGCAAAGGCAGGCTTTTTATGTTGCAGACCGGGCCGTCGAATATTCCATGAACCGAGACATTATTTATAATCTCACGGCCGGAGACCCTCCAGTCAACCTGGCCAGCGGTACACACAAAACCATTATCGAAAAAGATGGCGTAGGAACTTTGGTTTCCGGTTCGGTGGAGTTCTTGCCGTCAGATAGTCTTGCCATGCCCGATCATCTGGCCGAATTACACGGTAATGATTTCGGCGTTGTCCTGTATCACGTCAACGCCAAGGCCAGGGCTGCTATGGGTGCAGAGAGCAACATCGATGCTTCTATTGTCAGGCTTTTCAAAAAAGATGACGATCAGATATTCCGTATCTCGGGAGGAGGTTGATTATGAGTCGCTGGACACTTAAAAAGCGTTGGTATTCCCGTCAGCAATGGGTCTCAAGACGCATTATCAGCCTTATGCTGGTGTTCGTTATGTTCTTTGGCCCCGGCTTTCCCTTTGCCGCTTTTGCAGCGCCGGATACCTTCGTAGGTGACTCGGCTATCTATGTCGGTAGCCCCGCCTTACGTCCCAAGCCGAAGATCCTCTTCCTGATAGACAACAGTCAATCGACCCAGAATTCTTCCTCCGGCTCCAAATATTATCCGGGGGTTCTTTATCCTGAGATTGCAACTGATGTCAAAGAGCCCTGGGATATCTACTATGCCGGCACCTCGGGTTCGTACGATAAACTCGGGGTCAATAACGACAGCTACGCCTTTGAGAATCTGACGACGGACGCATGTGCCGATATCATCCGCCAGGCTCTGTGGACGACCGGCGTTTATGCCGGTTCCGGAACAGCCTCTTCTCCCAATATCAACCAACAGGGCAACTGCGACACCTCGTCTCCGGTCGGTATCGTTTATGCTCTTGGCAACTTCCTTAATTACACGAAATTCGTAACAGACGGCGATGACGATATCGATGGCGTCGCAGATGATGCCGATCAATGTCGAGGCTTTAACGATGTCATGACCATCGGTGGTGATCCTGATGGTGATGGCGTTTTTATTAATGACGTCGATGGCGACTTAATCCCAGATACCGACCTCGATGGTGACCTCGTTCCGAATGCCGGTCTCTATGGTGTTGGCACACCTTGGGAGCACGGCTGCGACGTCTGTCCCGGTTATGACGACCACGAAGATAACGATCTCGATGAAATACCCGATGGCTGTGACGATGATGACGATAATGACAGCATCGTCGATGATGACGGAACGACCGTTGATAATTGCCCGTTTACCTCCAACAACGACCAGACCGATACCGACGGCGATGGCCAGGGTGATGCCTGTGATGAAGATGATGATGACGACGGTGTTTTAGATACAGATGACAACTGTCCGCTCGGTCCGGGGCCTTTCCCGGCTGATCCCAGTCAGATCGATATTGATAACGATGGTGTAGGCGATATTTGTGACGATATCATAGACTCCGATTTCGACGGTGTCGCGGACATCGATGACAACTGTTACCTGTTGTTCAACCCGGATCAGGCTGACTTTGATGCGAGTGTGGAGATTTATAACTCTGCAACGCCAACCGCGTTTGGCGGCGATGCATGTGACACGGACGATGATAACGACGGAAGGCCTGATGCTGAGGATAAATGTACTGTCCCGGCAAGTTCCGGACTGACCGTCGCAGAGAGACTGGCCGCCTCTGATGATTTCGTCGATAGCGACCTTGACGGAATCCCGGATGGTTGTGACGAGTCGATTCTTGATACCGATGGTGACGGGGTCAACGACGATGAAGACAATTGCCCGAACGATTCTAACCCGGATCAGAAAAATCAGGATGGAGATGGCTTCGGTGATGCCTGCGATACTGATATCGACGGTGACGGTAGGGATAACAATGTAGATAACTGTCCATTGGTTGCGAATGATGGGCAGGAAGATGCAGATGGTGATGGATTCAGTCAAGTCGGTTCGTACGCTTACGGCGGTGATGTCTGCGATACGGATGATGATAATGACGGTGTCCTCGATGTTAATGACGTTTGTTTTGGTGAGGATGATACGGCTGACGCCGATGGCGATATGATTCCCGATGGTTGTGACGGCGGTCAGGACAAAGATGGAGACTTTGTCCCTGACGCAACGGACAACTGTCCGACGGTTTATAACCCTCCAGTTGCAGGTATCCAGCCGGATGCCGACTCTGATTATGATGCCGCGGATACAGCCAACCCCAACAAGGGTGGTGATGCCTGTGATCAGGATGATGACAATGATGGTGTGCCTGATGCCACTGACAAATGTCCCGGGGGAGATGACGGTATCGATGGCGATGGCGATAATATACCAGATGCCTGTGACGATATTGTAGACACGGACGGCGATGGTGTTGCCAATTCTGTCGATACTGATACTGACGGTATCTTTGATGAGGATAAGTGCCCCGGTTTCGACGACAACCTGGATACGGATGGGGATGGAATCCCTAATGGTTGTGACAGCAACAAAGATGGTGATGCGCAACCTGACGTCAGTGATAACTGCCCTCTGATTGCTAACGATCAGACCAATACCGATGGCAATACGACCACGGAAGGCGTGGCCGGTCTGGGTCTGGGGGATGCGTGTGACCCGGATGATGACGATGATGGTGTTCTGGACGGTGATGACAACTGTCAACTCATTCCCAATGCCGACCAGTTGAATGCCGATGGCGACGCATTTGGTGATGCCTGTGAAGTTGCGGATACCGACGACGCCGACGGTGATGGCGTCAACAATGTTGATGACTTATGCCCGTTTGTTTCCAGTGCCGGTGCACCGGATGCGGTTGCCGATCAGTTGGATACGGATGGCGATAATCAGGGTAACCAGTGCGACAACGACGATGACGGCGACGGCATCAACGATGATGATGACAACTGTCCGCTCAATGCCAACGCTGACCAGTTGGATACGGATGGCGATGGCGATGGCAATGTCTGTGATACCAACGACGACAACGATGCGCAGCCTGACGTCAGTGATAACTGCCCTCTGATTGCCAATGACCAGACCAATACCGATGGCAATACGACCACGGAAGGCGTGGCCGGTCTGGGTCTGGGGGATGCGTGTGACCCGGATGATGACGATGATGGTGTTCTGGATGATGTGGACAACTGTCGACTTGTGCCTAATGCCGACCAGGTGAACGCTGATGGCGATGCATTTGGTGATGCCTGTGAAGTTGCGGATACCGACGACGCCGACGGTGATGGCGTCAACAATGTTGATGACTTATGCCCGTTTGTTTCCAGTGCCGGTGCACCGGATGCGGTTGCCGATCAGTTGGATACGGACGGTGACAACAAGGGTAATCAGTGCGACAACGACGATGACGGCGACGGCATTGCCGACGATGACGACAACTGTCCGCTCAATGCCAATGCCGATCAGCTAAACACCGACGGTGATTCCGAAGGTGATGCCTGTGATACCAACGACGACAACGATGCGCAGCCTGATGCGACTGATAACTGTCCCCTGATCGTGAACGACGATCAGCAGAACTCCGACGCCGCCAGCCCGATGGATGACGCCGGTGACCTGTGCGATCCGGACGATGACAACGACGGCGTGCTGGATGGTGACGACAACTGCCAGTTTGTTGCGAATCCCACTCAGGTGAATTCTGATAACGATGCGTTTGGTGACGCCTGTGAGATTGCGGACACGGATGATGCTGATGGTGACGGTGTCAACAATGTGGATGACAACTGTCCGTTTGTGTCCAATTCTCCTGCAAACGCGAGTGTTGATGCTGATGGTGATGGCAAAGGGGATGCCTGTGATGATTTCAATGACACAGATGAAGACGGCATTGCTGATGATGCCGACAACTGTCCGCTGAATGCCAATGCTGATCAGGCCGATAGCGATGGTGATGGTGTCGGTAATGTTTGTGATGCTGTCCCGAACGATGCCGACGGCGATAATGTCGAGGCAACGGGGACCGACAACTGCCCGACAGTGAGCAATGCGGCTCAGACCAACACGGATGCTACCCTGACGAACCCGGATGCAGCAGGCGATGCCTGTGACGCTGATGACGACGGTGACGGTGTCAATGACGATGAAGATAACTGTCCGCTGGTCGAAAATGGCCCGTTGGCAGGGGCCAATAATCAGTTAGATACAGATGGAGATGGTTTAGGTGATGTTTGCGACACTGACAAGGATAACGATAATGTCCTCAACGATGACGATAACTGTCCCTTAGTTTCCAATTCAGACCAGCAGAATACAAATAACCCGACCGATTTGTTAGCAGATGAAGGGGATGCTTGTGACCCTGATGATGATGGCGATGGTGTCAATGATGACAATGACAACTGTCCGTATATCCCCAATAACACCAGCCCGGATATACAGAATGATGCCGATCAGGATGGTGTAGGTGATGCATGTGACACGACCGACCGTGATGGCGATGGAGTCCCTGACTATCTGGACAACTGCCCATTCCATTATAACCCGAAGGTTGGCACTCCACTAGAACAGCCAGACTTCGATGGCGATGGATATAATCCAAACAACTGGCGAACCGGTGGCGATGCATGTGACGTCGATATTGATGGCGACAACTATTATGACAACCCGACAATATATTCATATGTCAATGACACCTGTTTCTACGACAACAACACAACTAACACTGATACGGATGGCGACGGTTACGGGGATGAGTGTGACGATGATGATGACAATGACGGCGTCCTGGATGGCACTGATTCTTGTCCATTAAAGGCCAATGCTGGTGTTGAACAGACTGCTGACCTGGATGGCGACACTGTCCCGAATGCCTGTGATGATGACATTGATGGAGATAGTGCTGAACTTTCCAGCCCGTTTACGGACAATTGCCCGTATATACATAACCCAGCTCAGACCGATACAGATGGTGATGGTATTGGCGACAAGTGTGATGGCGTGTCCGCCGGTGATATTGACGGTGACGGTGTCCTAGACGCTGATGATAACTGCCCAAATACCTATAACCCCGATCAGATCAATACCGACGGCGATCCCTACGATTTAGCTGCACAGACCGGTGGCGATGCCTGTGACAGTGACGATGATAACGATACCCTGATTGATACTGCAGATAATTGTCCAAAGACATTGGGTGGCGATACGAATCAGGCTAACAATGATAGTGACACTTACAATCCGAACAACCCGAGATCGGGAGGGGATATCTGTGATACCGATGATGATAATGACAATGATTTGGACATCGTTGACAATTGCCCCTTTACCTATAATTACGAACAGATAGATTCCGACGGTGATGGTATCGGTGATGCGTGTGATCCGGATGGATATGGTGATACCGATGGGGATGGTTATAACGATGACGTAGATAATTGTCCGGATATAGCCAATGTCCAGTCCGAAAACGATGATGGTGATAGTCTAGGCAACGCGTGCGACCCCGATCTCGATAATGATGGCTACTGGGATAATTTCTACACTTACAATCTTACTGACAATTGCCCAGGTATCTATAACAACCCACAGACCGATACTGATCATGATGGTTTGGGCGATGCCTGTGATGATGATGCCGATGGTGACGGTATCAAGGATGACACAGATGGCAACGGCGTCAGTAATGATGGTAATGGCAATGGCCTTCATGACCCGGGCGAAGATGATAACTGCTGGGGAGTTTACAACCCTTCGCAGGTAGATACGGATGCAGACTTCCTCGGAGATGCCTGTGATGATGATGTAAATGGCGATTCCGTACCGGAACCTGATACAGATGGTGATTCGGTGACAGATGCTTTGGATAATTGTCCAGGCATCTCTAATACAGGTCAGATTGATACCGATAATGACGGTATTGGTGATGCATGCGAGGGTGGTGCTGCTGGCGATCTGGATAATGACGGAATCCCTAATGGGTCTGATAATTGCCCGTATGTTGATAACCCGTTCCAGGAGAATGATCTTTCTTATTGGAACTCAATAGGTGATGCCTGTGATGACTATGACTCCGACGGTGTAGTCGACCTTGTCGACAACTGCTACCGAAACCCGAATCCGGATCAAGCCAACTCAGATACTGATGATGATGGTGATGTTTGCGATTACAATGACGATAACGACAGCCGGTCAGATACATACGATAATTGTCCGTTAGTCTATTCAACGACTTTTGAAGACATTGATAATGATGGTTTTGGTGATGTCTGTGACCCGGATGATGACAATGATGGTATAGATGATTTTGAGGCAGATGGCACGACTCCTTTGGATAATTGCCAGTATACATTTAACCCAAGCCAAGCTGACAATGATTTGGATGGTGAAGGTGATGCCTGTGATCTCAATGACGACAATGACAGTTTCAATGACGATGTTGATCTCTGCCCATGGACCGCAGCAGCAACGAATACTGGTGACGAGTGTGATCCCGGTGTGCTTGGCTTGACTGATAGCGATGCAGATGGGATTCCGGATGATTATGATAACTGCCCCAATATTCCAAACTACGATCAAGCAGATAATGATGCTGATTTTGACCCGGCGGATTCAGCGACGGGCGGGGATGTATGTGACGATGATGACGATAACGACGGAGTCCCTGACAGCTCGGATAACTGTCAATATATAGCCAATAATTCTCAAGATAATTTTGACAATGATAGACAAGGCGATGTCTGTGACCTGGACGACGATAATGATTTTGTCGTCGACGGAGAAGATAATTGCCCATTCCTCTATAACCCGCCACAAGAAGACCGCGATGGTGATGGGATTGGAACCCGCTGTGACGATGATGAATATGGTTATGGTGATGATGATTATGATGATGTAGATAACTACGGTGATAATTGTCCGCAGGTTTACAACCCAGGACAGGCCGATGCGGATGGTGACGGTATCGGGGATGTCTGTGATGCCGGCCATGACACTGATGGCGATCGAATCTACGATGACCAAGATAATTGCCCGAATAATGCTAATTACGAGCAGGATGATTTGGACGCAGATGGTATCGGAGACGCGTGTGACAGCGATATTGATGGTGATGGTGCTGAAGCAATCTTTGCTGGCTCTGACAACTGCCCCCGTGTTGCAAATATAGCTCAGACCAATACCGATTCGCCTGCAGATATACTTGGCGATGCTTGTGATGCAGATGATGACAATGACGGCAGGCCAGACGTATTTGATAATTGCCCGCTGACTAACTCTACAGATTTCACAGATACAGATAATGATGGCCAAGGCAATGTTTGTGATACTGACGATGACAATGACGGCATTTTGGACGGGCCGGACAACTGCGACCTGATTGCCAACCCGAACCAGGTTGATACGGATGGTGATGGTACCGGTGATGCCTGTGAAGCCGACAGTGATTATGATGGTGATGGCTCTGAAGCAGCGAATGGTTATGACAATTGTCCTCTGATCCCGAATGCTGATCAGAAGAACACAGATAACTTTGCAGATCCCTCAGCCGATGCTGGTGACGTCTGTGATGATAATGATGATAATGATGATTACAACGACAGTGCCGACAACTGTCCGCTGGTGGTGAACAACGACCAGAAGGACACCGATGGTGATGGTATTGGTGACGCCTGTGATCCTGATGATGACAACGACGGTGATCTGGATGGAGCCGACAACTGTCCGCTGGATTACAACCCTGCCCAGACCAACACGAACAATCCGTCCGACCTGATGGCGGACGAGGGCGACGTTTGTGACACGGACGATGATGGTGATGGTGAGCCGGACATCACGGACAACTGTCCGTTGGTGGTGAATGCTGACCAGAAGGATACGGATGGTGATGGTTTTGGTGATGCGTGTGAGGATGACACTGACAAGGACGACGATGGTGTCGTTGATGGCAGTGACAACTGTCCGTTAATCTACAATCCATCTCAGACCAATACCGACAATCCGTCCGATCTGATGGCCGATGAAGGCGACGCCTGTGATCTGAATGATGACGACGATGATCATGCTGACAATGCCGACAACTGTCCGCTGGTGGTGAACAACGACCAGAAGGACACCGATGGTGATGGTATTGGTGACGCCTGTGATCCTG